>JBAUSF010000161.1:0-9248 GCA_049581565.1 Acidimicrobiales bacterium | reverse complement strand
GTACCGGAGTTGCGAATCCAGTGCAGGGTCGTTGCGTGCGGGCCGCTCGCGGCGATCGTGTCGGATCCTACGTCGTTGCCCTCGACGCGCGCGCGAAGATTGAAGACACCCTCTATGACACGCTCGCCGCGACCGATCGCGGTCGGCAAGGCGCGCACGACGTCGGCGAAACCCCTCACTGTCGCGTCGACGGCGCGTTCGAGTTGGTCGATTTCGAACTCGTCCTTCACGAGCCGCATCTCGCTCAAGACAACCGCGAGCTCTCCGTCGAGTTCGGACGGCTCGACGAAGGCGTCGATGTCGGCGTCGAAGCCTCGGAGCGTCACGATCGCGCTCTGGTCGAGCTCGACCAGAAACTTATCGAGGTCCTCGAGTGCGGCGGTTTCGATGTCGTAGTAGACGGCCGCTTCGTCGACGCCTCGACGCGCGCCCACCCACAGTTCGCCGTAGCGCGAATCGGTGTAGTACTCGTGCGTGTTCGAGTTGCGCCGACGCGGGATGAAGAGTGTCGACCGAGCCGGATCGCCGGGCGTGATCACGAGCACCGCGTCGGGTTCCTCGCAGCTGGTCAGATAGTAGAAGTCGCTCCCGGGACGAAACCGGTAGTCGGAGTCATTCGCGCGAACCTTCAAGTTGCCGGTTGGCACGATGATCGTGCGATCGGAAAAGTGCGCGCCGAGCTTCGCTCGACGCGAGGCGCAATAGCTCGCTCCGGGGTGCACGTCGCTCGCCACCACGTCGGGTGCCCAGTCTGTAGTCATGTGCTCAAAGAGCACCCGAGGGCTCGGAGGACGATGCGGACCGACCCATATCCAATGCTCGGAGACCGGGTGTTCTTCGGAGACGTCGGGCTCTGGGATCTCAAGTTCTTCGCTCACTTAGCCAATCTACCTGCGGGCTTTTCTCGGTGTCTATGCTGCGGCGATGGAGATCTCACTCGACTTTCGCGGACCAGTAGCGGTGCTCACCTGGAGCGATGGGGAGAATCGGCTCAACCTCGATTCGCTCGGCCGGCTCAACGCGGTGCTCGACGAGATTGAACAACGAGAGGGAGATCTCGCGGTCGTGCTCACAGGGGTCGGCAAGTTCTTTTCGAACGGTCTTGATCTCGAACGTTTCGCTCATAATGCCGACGAATTCAGGGCCACGCTCTCAGGGCTGAAGCGCACGGTCGGGCGTCTCATGCTCTTTCCCGCCTACACCGTCGCCGCCGTGAACGGTCACATCTTCGCCGGCGGCGCGATGCTCGGATGCGGCTTTGACTACCGCATCATGCGAGAAGACCGCGGATACTGGTGCATGAACGAAGCGGAGATCGGCCTCGCTCTCGATGAGCAGCTCTGGGCGATCATTCATCACCGCCTTCCGAAGGCAACGGCCATCGCCGCTGCGACAACCGCTCGGCGTTTCACTGGCCCGGACGCGCTTGCGGGGGGAATCGTTGAGGCGACGGCGAGCGAGGAACAGGTGATGCCGCGGGCGCTCGAAGTCGCCGAGCGCTACGCGAATCTCAGTCGCCCGATCCTGGCGCAGCACAAGCGCCTCGCGCACGGCGAGGTTGCCGCGTTCTTAGGCTTTGCCGGCTAATAGGACTGGAAAGTCTAGGCGGTTACTACTTGGTTCGTGTGGCGCGATCGACGAGACGCCACGACGACGGCAGCGCCACGCCGGCGATCCCTGATTTGATCAGCTCGCCCCACACGAAGGGCGTCAGTCCGTCGGCGATCGCCGCCGAAGGACTGAGGTGCAGCGAGACCGCGAGCCACGGCACGCCGATGAGAAAGATGATGGCGTCACCAACGGCCATCGCGACGAAGGCCCTCGTGACCGTGCGGTCGCCGCCGCGTCCGGCGACCCAACCGAGGGCCGCACCGGCGACGACGAAGCCCACGAGGTAGCCGAAGCTCGCTCCGACGTAGCCACTCGCGTGTCCGGCGAACCACGGCACCCCGATGATGCCCGCGACCATGTAGAGCGCCATGGCGAGTCCCGCACGACGCCAGCCGAGCGCGGTGCCCGCCAACATCACCCCGAGGGTCTGTCCGGTGATCGGCACCGGCGTGAAGCTGAGGTGAATGGAGATCTGCGCGAGCGCCCCGACGAGTGCGGCTGCGCCGACGACGAGCGCTATTTCGGCGAGCAGGGAAGCGGGTACCAGGTCAGCGAGTACGCGACGCGGTTGGGGGACGGCGATGGTGGACATGGTTCTCCTCGACGATGATTATGGTCACTCTATTCGAACGGGCGCGACGCTCGAAAGTGTCGAGACGCGTCCTTTTTAGACCCAGCCCTGATCGCGGGCTATCTGCTCGACATCGCCGATGCGCATGCCGGTTCGGTGCTGGAGCGTACGGATGAGCCCGCCCGCCTCGTAGAGCGACTCATGCGTGCCCGTGTCGAGCCAGGTCGTCGCTCGCGAGAGGACTTCGACGCGCAGCTCGCCGCGTTCGAGGTACGCGTTGTTGAGCGCGGTGATTTCGAGCTCGCCTCGCGCACTCGGGGTGAGCTCGTGGGCGAACTCTGACGCCCGTTCGTCGTAGAAGTAGATGCCCGGTACTGCGTAGCTGCTCTTCGGAACGGACGGCTTTTCTTCGATCGAGATCACCGAACCCTTCTCGTCGAACTCGACCACGCCGTAGGCGGAAGGATCTGAGACCTGGTAGGCGAAGATGAGCGCACCATTCACGTCAGTGTTCTGTTGCAGGTGGGTCCCGAGCCCCGGTCCGTAGAAGAGGTTGTCGCCGAGGATGAGGGCGCACTTGTCGCCGTCCAAGAACTTCTCACCGAGAATGAGAGCTTCCGCCAGGCCGTTCGGCTGGTCTTGGACGACGTAGGAGAGATGTATCCCGAACTGGCTGCCGTCGCCGAGGAGACGACTGAATGCTTCCTGATCGTGGGGGGTCGTAATGAGAAGAATCTCGCGAAGCCCGCTCAGCATGAGGGTGCTCAGGGGGTAGTAGATCATGGGCTTGTCGTAGATCGGCAAGAGTTGCTTGGAGACGGCCCGGGTAATGGGGTGCAGGCGCGTGCCAGTGCCGCCAGCCAGAATGATTCCCCTCACCCCATTAGTATAGAAGTCTTCAATCCTCTGCTAAAAGGCCAAGGTTCCTGATGCGCGTTGTGATAACTGGAGCGGCGGGGTTCATTGGTTCGCGGCTGAGTGAGATGCTCCTCGACAGCGCGGAGCGACTTGGCTACGACGAGGTGGTCCTGCTCGACGCCCTCACGTACTCGGGTCGGCTCGAGAACCTCGAGGTCGCCTTGCGCGACCCGCGCGCGCGGTTCGTCAAGGGTTCGATCACCGACGAGCTCGTCACCGACGAGGTGCTCGACGGCGCCCACGCGGTCTTGCACCTCGCGGCCGAGAGTCACGTCGACCGGTCGATCGCGGGAGCGAGGATCTTCTACGAGACGAACGTGCTTGGCACTCAGCAGCTGCTCGAGAGCGCGAAGCGCCGTGGCGTCGAGCGCTTCGTGCACGTCTCGACCGACGAGGTCTACGGCTCGATCGAGAGCGGCGCCTGGCGAGAAGACCACCTGCTCGAACCGAACTCGCCTTATTCGTCGAGCAAAGCCGGCTCTGATCTCGCCGCGCTCGCGTACCACCGCACGTTCGGCCTGAACGTCATGGTCACGCGGTGTTCGAACAACTACGGACCGCGCCAGTTCCCAGAGAAGCTGATACCGCTCTTTGTGACCAATCTCTTTGACGGGCTGAAGGTTCCCCTCTACGGCGACGGACTCAACATCCGCGACTGGCTCTTCGTCGACGATCACTGTCGGGGGATTCTCCTGGTCCTCGCGGGTGGCCGCGCCGGGGAGGTCTACAACATCGGCGGGGGAACCGAGCTCACCAACGTGGCGATCACGAGGTCGCTGCTCGAGCTCTGCGGCGCGGACGAGTCGATGATCGAACCGGTCGAGGACCGGCTCGGGCACGACCGGCGCTACTGCGTGGATTGGACGAAGATTCGCGACGAGTTGGGCTATCGTCCGGAGGTTGACTTTGAAGAAGGACTGGCGCGTACCGTCAAGTGGTACCGCGAGAACGAGTCGTGGTGGCGGCCGCTGAAGGAGGTCTCGTGAACATAACTGAACTCTCGATCCACGGCGCGTACGTGCTCGACTCGACGGTGTGGGGCGACGACCGGGGCTTCTTTCGCGAGTGGTTCAAACGTCCCGACCTCGACGCGCTGGGGATCGCCTTTGCCATCGAGCAGGCCAATCTCTCGATGTCGCGGCGCGGCGTCGTGCGCGGACTGCACTACTCGATCGCGCCAGAAGGTCAAGCGAAGCTGGTGACGTGCGCGTTCGGCGAGCTCGACGACGTGATCGTCGATGTGCGCACCGGCTCACCGACCTTCGGTCGAGTGGAGATCGTGCACCTCGCCGCCGGCGAGGAGCGTTCGGTGCTGCTGCCCGCTGGCGCGGCGCACGGCTTTTGTGTGCGCAGCGAACTCGCCGCGCTCTCCTATCTGCTGTCGTCGCCATTCAATGCGGCGATGGAGCTCGAGATCAACCCCTTCGATGAGACGCTCGACGTGAATTGGAGGCTCATCGATCCGGCCATCATGAGCGACAAGGACGCAAACGCGCCCTCCCTCAACGATCGGATCGCAGCGGGGGAGCTCCCCGCCTTCGTCGACCTCGCCACGCGCGTGCGTTGATGCGGCGTTGCTAGCCTCAACCTCGTGAGCACGGCACCACTTCGGCTGGTCACCAGCGAGGAACGTGGAGTCGTGCTGCCCCCGCATGTCGCGCGGCCGGCCGTCGAGTCCGAGGCGCACCTCCGCGCACTGCTGGCCGGCCTTGCGGGTGTCGACGCCGTCGGCGCCGAGGCCCGTGCCGCCAAGCTCGCGACCAGGTCGCTCAAGAAGTCGACGAAGCTGACCGCGATCGATCTCGCAATCTCGATGGTGGATCTCACGACGCTCGAAGGCGCGGACACGCCCGGCAAGGTGCGTTCGCTCTGCGTAAAGGCGCGCTACCCAGATCCGCGTGACGACTCGACGCCGAGCGCCGCGGCGGTCTGCGTCTACCCCGACCTCGTCGCGCTGGCGAAGAGTGCGGTGCGCGGGTCCTCGGTGAAGGTCGCTTCGGTCGCGACGGCGTTTCCCTCGGGGCGGGCCTCGCTCGCAGTGAAGATCCTCGACGTGCGCGACGCCGTGTCGGCGGGTGCGGACGAGATCGACATGGTCATTGATCGCGGCGCGTTTCTCTCGGGGCGGCTCGGGGTCGTCTACGACGAGATCGTCGCGGTGAAGGAGGCGTCCGGCGACGCACACCTGAAGGTCATCCTCGAGACGGGCGAACTGGTGACCTACGACAACGTTCGTCGGGCGAGCTGGCTCGCGATGCTCGCAGGTGCGGACTTCGTCAAGACCTCGACGGGCAAGGTCGGCGTGAACGCGACCCTGCCGTCGTGCCTGGTGATGCTCGAAGCCGTGCGCGACTTCGCCGAGACGACGGGGGTCCTCGTTGGCGTGAAGGTGGCGGGTGGCGTTCGCACGACCAAAGACGCGCTGCGCTATCTCGTCCTCGTCAACGAGACCGCGGGTGCGGCCTGGCTCACGCCCGAGCGCTTTCGCATCGGCGCGTCGTCGCTCTTGAACGATCTCTTGATGCAGCGCGTCAAGCAGCGCCGCGGTGCCTACGCGCGCCCGGATGAATTCAGCGCGGACTGATGAGCGACCTCACGACCTCGCCGCTCGGCTCGCTCGCCTACGATCCGGCACCCGAGTCGGCATCGATCGCGAAGCTTCGCGATCACTACGGGCTCTTCATTGACGGCGAGTTCACGGACTCGACGCGCCACGAGTCATTCGCGACGCTCAATCCCGCGACCGAAGAGCCGCTCGCGAACGTGGCCCAGGCGTCGAGCGACGACGTCGACCGCGCGGTCGCTGCCGCGCGACACGCCTACGAATCGGTCTGGAGCAAGACCTCTGGCGCCGAGCGCGCGAAGTACCTCTTTCGCATCGCTCGACTAATCCAGGAACGCTCGCGGGAACTGGCGGTCATCGAGACGCTCGACAACGGCAAGGCGATCCGCGAATCGCGCGACGTCGACGTGCCCCTCGCCGCGGCGCACTTCTTCTACTACGCGGGCTGGGCCGACAAGCTCGACTACGCGGGCTTCGGGCCGAAGCCCCGGTCACTCGGTGTCGCGGGCCAGATCATCCCGTGGAACTTTCCCCTGCTCATGGCCGCGTGGAAGCTGGCCCCGGCACTTGCGGCGGGGAACACCTGTGTGCTGAAGCCCGCCGAGACGACGCCGCTCAGCGCGCTCGTGCTCGCCGAGATCCTCCAGCAGGCCGAGCTCCCCAAGGGCGTCGTCAACATCCTCACCGGCGACGGTTCGACGGGAGCGGCGCTCGTCGATCACCCCGGCGTCGACAAGATCGCCTTCACCGGCTCGACGGACGTCGGTCGACTTATCGCCCAGCGCGTGGCCTCCAGTCATAAGCACCTGACGCTCGAGCTCGGTGGCAAGGGTGCCAACATCGTCTTCGACGACGCTCCCGTTGACGAGATGATCGAAGGCATCATCGACGGGATCTTCTTCAACCAGGGCCACGTCTGCTGTGCCGGTTCGCGACTGCTCGTCCAGGAGTCGGTCGCCGAAGAGGTCGTGCGTCGACTCATCCGCCGCGTCGACCAGTTGCGCGTGGGCGACCCGCTCGACAAGAACACCGACGTCGGGGCCATCAACTCTGCGGTTCAGCTTGCGCGCATCAAAGAGCTCAGCGCGTACGGCGAGCTTGAAGGTGCGACGCGCTACACGAGCTCGTGCGCGTTGCCCGAACGCGGCTACTGGTTCGCGCCGACGGTCTTTACCGACGTCGCCCAGTCGCACCGCATCGCGCGCGAGGAGATCTTCGGTCCGGTGCTCTCGGTCCTGACGTTTCGCACGCCCGAGGAGGCCGTCGCCAAGGCGAACAACACGAACTACGGACTGGCGTGCGGGGTGTGGAGCGAGAAGGGCAGCCGCACGCTCTGGGTCGCCGAGCGTCTGCGCGCCGGTGTCATCTGGGCGAACACGTACAACCGCTTCGATCCGGCGAGTCCTTTTGGCGGCGTGCGCGAGTCGGGCTTCGGTCGAGAAGGCGGTCGTCACGGGCTGGAGGCGTACCTCGATGTCTGAGCGCCTCGACGTGAGAAAGACCTACAAGCTGCTCGTGAACGGGGCGTTCCCGCGTTCGGAGTCGGGGCGAAGTTACGAGGTCACCTCGGCGAAGGGGGAGTTCCTCGCCAACGTCGCCCAGGGTTCGCGAAAGGACATTCGCGACGCCGTCGTCGCGGCGCGTGGCGCGCAGCCCAAGTGGTGGTCCGCGACCGCCTACAACCGCGGCCAAGTGATCTACCGGCTCGCCGAGATGGCCGAGTCTCGCCGCGACGAGCTTGCCGAGCACGTCGAGCTGGCCGAGGGACTGAAGCCGCGCGCCGCACGCGATACCGTGTCGCGCTCGATCGACCGCGCCGTGTGGTACGCCGGGTGGACCGACAAGATCGCCCAGGTATTCGGGTCCTCCAACCCCGTCGCCGGACCCTTCTTCAACTTCTCGGTCCCGACGCCGAGCGGTGTCGTGGGCGTGCTCTGCGAGCAGGGCTCTTCGCTCGAAGCGTTCGTCGACGCCGTGCTCGCGCCGATCTGCGTGGGCAACACCGTCGTCGCCGTCGCGAGCGAGCGGCGACCGACGCCCGCGGTCTTGCTCGGCGAAATGACCGCGACCTCGGACTTTCCCGCCGGGGTGCTCAACATCATCACCGGCTTCACGGGCGAGCTCGCGCCCACCCTCGCCGCGCACGAGGACGTCGACGGTCTCGATCTCTCGGGGGTCGACGAGGGGTTCGGCGACGAGCTGGCGTTCGCCGGCGCGACGTCGATCAAGCGCGTGCTGCGCGGCGGCGCGAGCGGCACGAAGCGCCTGCGGGCCTTTCTCGAGACATCAACCGTATGGCACACGATCGGTCAGTAGTGGACGACCCCTTCGAGCTCGCGATCCGTGCTGCAGGCCAACTGCGTGAAAAGAGCGCCGTCGACTCCTACGATCTAGCCGTCGTCCTCGGCTCGGGCTGGAAGGAAGGAGCCGAGGCCCTCGGCGCGCCCACCAGCGTCGTCGCGACATCGTCGTTGAGCGGTTTTGCGGCACCGACCGTCGCCGGTCACAGCGGCGAGATCCTCACCGTGCACGTCGCGGGCCGAGCGGTGGCGCTCGTCTCGGGCCGTGTGCACCTCTATGAGGGCCACGGCGTGCACCGGGTCGTCCACCCCGTGCGTACGGTCATCGCCGCCGGAGCGAAGAAGGTCGTTCTCACCAACGCGAGCGGTGGCATCGACCCCGCGGTCACCCCAGGAAGTGTCGTCGTGATCCGCGATCACCTCAACCTCACGGGCACGTCGCCAATGGAGGGTGCTCCACCGCCTGCCGGATACGGGTCGCGATTCGTCGACCTCACCGATCTCTACAGCGGGCGCCTGCGCAACCTCGTGCACGGCGCTGCACCTGAGCTCACCGAAGGCGTGTACCTCGGACTTCGCGGACCGCACTACGAGACGCCCGCCGAGATTGTCATGGCCCGAGCGCTCGGGGCGTCGCTCGTCGGCATGTCGACCGTCCTCGAAGCGATCGCGGCGCGCCACCTCGAGGCGGAGGTTCTCGGACTCAGCCTGGTGTCGAACTTCGCCGCGGGTGTGGCCGGAAGGCCGCTCAGCCATCTCGAAGTGCTCGAGACCGGCCAGTCTGCGGCGAGCTCGCTCGGTGAGTTGCTGAACCGGATCCTTCCCGTCCTGTGAACTCCGAGCTCGAGGCCGAGGTGCGTCGATGGATCGCGCTTGATCCCGACGAGCAGGACAGAGCGACCATCCAGGCGCTGCTCGACGCGAATGAAGGGGCCGAGCTCGTGCGACGCTTTGGTTCGCCGCTCACTTTTGGCACTGCGGGGCTTCGCGGTCCGGTGATGGCGGGACCGGCCGGGATGAACCGCGCGACGGTGCGTCGCGCGACGCTCGGCGTGCTCTCGTGGCTCGGGGAGATCGGGCTCGATCCCGCCCGAGGTGTCGTGGTCGGCAGGGACGCCCGTCACGGATCAGAAGCGTTCAACGACGAGGTGGTGACGGTGCTGCTTGGCGGGGGAGCGGCTGTCTACGAGCTGCCGACGCCGCTGCCGTCACCCTTCGTGCCGTACTGCGTGAAGGCGCTCGGAGCCGTCGCGGGCATCATGATCACGGCCAGTCACAATCCGCC
>JBAUSF010000160.1:0-6769 GCA_049581565.1 Acidimicrobiales bacterium | reverse complement strand
CCCCGGGGGCGTGCGCACCACGACGAGGTTGGCCGAGCTGTCGACCGACACGACCCACTCGCCCATCATCCTTCGCAGGTGGTCGAGCGGAGCCGGCGCCAGCTTCGGCGAGGCCGCGAGCACGATTCTCCTCGTGCCGTGCTCGTCACGCACCTTGACGGTACCGAGCTCTTGCAGATCACGCGTTACGGTCGCTTGGGTCGCGGCGATACCCTCTTCGCGTAGCCGCGCGACGATCTGGGCCGCCGTCGAGATGACGTCGTGATCGATCAGTTCGCTGATTCGGTGTTGACGTTGGGTCTTGGTCATACTTCTCCTTTTATCCAGCGAAGCACGCCCATCATCGCGGAGCGCCGGTGATACACCTGTCGCCATACGCGCGACTGGGCTCCGTCGAGTACTTCGTTCGTGATCTCGTCTCCCCGGTGTGCGGGCAGGCAGTGCAGCAAGACGACGTCCTTCTTGGCGAGGCTGAGCAGTATGTCGTTCACCTGATATGAAGCGAGGTCGAACCGGCGACGCGCCGTTTCCTCTTCGAGGCCCATGGACACCCACGCGTCGGTGTAGACCACGTCGGCGTTCTTCACCGCGTCGGCGGCCGACGTGTACTGACGCAGTATTCCCGGACCAACGACCGCGAAGGGGTCTTCGGCGAGACCGCTCGCCAACTGATACTCCTCGGGAGCGCCGATCGTCACGTTGACGCCGAGTCGAAGAAGCGCCACGCAGAGTGAGCGCGTCACGTTGGTCGCGTCACCGACGTAGGCAACTTCAACTCCGGTGAGCTTGGTGACGTCGCCATCTGCGAACTCGTCGGCGATTGTGAGCACGTCGGCGATCGCCTGGGTCGGATGGGCCGCGTTGCTCAAGAGATTGATCAGCGACAGTCGTTCGTCCGTCGCCGCGCGCATGCGCGCGAAGACCCCGTGATCACGCACGCGCAGCCCGGCAATGGCGTACATCTCGGCGATGGTTCGCCCGACGTCTTCTGCGCTCTCGCGCGAGTCGAGTCCGATCTCCTCGTCGCTGAAGAACGTTACGTACCCGCCGAGCTCGTGCACGGCGGACGAGCTCGAGGCGCGGGTGCGCAAGCTCGGACGTTCGAAGACGAGGGCAACCCCTTGGCCCTTCAGGGTCTCGTCGTCAAAGGGACTCGTCGCGAGCGAGTAGATCGAGGCCAGGTCCTCATTCGTGAGGGACTCGATCGTGATGAAGTGCCGGGTCACCGGACGACCTCGGTCGTGGGAATCGTTCCCGCGAGCGCGTCGCGCAGGGCGTGCTCTCGGGTGCCGTTCGCGAGCAGGACCGTGCACGCGCCACCCTCGAGCGCGTCGAGCGCCGCGATCATCTTTGGGCGCATGCCCTCGCGGGCCGCGCCGCTCTCGACGAGGCGGCGCACATCCTCGCCGCTCACGGCCGACAGCGCGCTCGATGCGTCCGTGGGATCGCTGCGCAGCTGGTCGACGTCGCTCAACAGCACGAGCAGTTCGGCGTCGAGCGCCGCGGCGAGCGCACCGGCGGCGACGTCGGCGTTGCAGTTGACGAGCTCGCCCGAAGAGTCCGTGGCGACGGGGTTGACGACCGGGGTGAGGCCCGCACGCCACAGGGTGGAGATGAGCATCGCATCGACCTTGGGCGCGACGCCGATGCGGCCCCAGGGCGGTCCGACGGGCTCTGCGCACAGCAGCGAGTTGTCGACCCCCGAGAGCCCGACGCAGGTAAGGCCCGCGTGGACGAGGGCCGCGACCAGATGGAGATTCACCCGGCTGAGCGCCATGGCGACGTACTCCATGGTCTCTTCATCGGTCACGCGCAACCCTTCGTGAAACTGGGCGACGCGGCCGGTCTCTTCGAGCAGCCTGGTGATCTGGGGACCTCCGCCGTGTACGACCACGACGTCGCGGCCCTCGGCGCGCAGATCTCTCACGTCGCGGGCGAGCGCGGCGATGACGGGCGACGTCGGGCTCAGCGAGTCGAGCGCGTTGCCGCCGAGCTTGACGACGTAGCGGCTCACGGCGTGACCCCCGACATCGAGAGCCCGAGCGTCTCGGCTCGCCCGGTCGACACATTCCACGCCTGGATGGCTTGTCCGGCCGCGCCCTTGCCCAGATTGTCGAGGGAGCTCATGACGACCACCCACCCGGTTCGCTCGTCGACCCGAGCGCTCACGAAGCAGAGGTTGCTCCCGAGTGGGTCCTTCAGCGTCGGTGGCTCTTCGGTGACGACGACGCAGGGATCGTTTACGTACGCGGCCCGCAGCAGCGTCATCGCCTCGTCGTTGGTGACCGACGTCGAGAGCCGGCCGTAGGCGGTGACGAGCATGCCCCGCGCGACGGGCACGAGGTGTGGGGTGAAGAGCACCGTCGCTTCGAGCTCTTGCTGGATCTCGGGTGTGTGGCGGTGAGTCAACAGACCGTACGCCTCAGCGTTGCCCGACAGGCGCGAAAAGTGCAGTCGCTCACTCGTCGCCCGACCGGCCCCCGACGCGCCGCTCAGCGCGTTGATGACGATGTGGTCGCGCGCGATGATGCCCTCGTCGAGAAACGGCCCCAGTGCGAGGACGCTCGCGGTCGGATAGCAGCCCGGCACGGCGATCAGCTCGGCGCCCACCAGCTCCTTGCGGTGGCGCTCGACAAGCCCGTACACCGAAAGGGCGAGCAGCTCGCTCGCCGCGTGCTCGTGTCCGTACCACGCGGGATAGTCGAGTGCGTTCTTCAGGCGAAAATCGGCGCCGAGGTCGACGACCTGGGCGTTTCGGCGGCGAAGCTCGGGCACGTAGGCCTGGCTCTCGCCGTGGGGCAGGCACAGGAACACGACCTCAAGCTCGTGATCGAAGATGCGCTCGGGTGCGTCAACCACCAACTCTGGATAGCTCGCCGCGAGTCCCGGTACCGACGTCGCCACGCGTTGACCCACGCTCGACGCACCCGTCGCGACCACGACGTCTAGGTCGGGGTGGCTGACCGCGAGTCGCAGCACCTCGGCCCCGGCGTAGCCCGTCGCTCCCATCACGCCAATTCGCATATGCCATTTTATGCACATGCATCAAGAAAAGTTCAAAATTTGTGAATCTGGATACACTGCTTCCATGTCTCGACGCGGCTGGGTCCTTTTTCTCGTGATGGCCGTCATCTGGGGGCTTCCCTACCTGCTCATTAGGGTTGCGGTCCGCCAGCTCGAGCCGGGGGTGCTCGTGCTCTTGCGCACGGCACCCGTGGCGGTCCTGCTCACGCCGCTCGTCTGGCGCCAGCGCCAGTTTCGCGTCCTGCTCACGAACATCAGGTGGATCGCCGCCTTTGGCGTCATCGAGTTCGGGATCCCCTGGTTTCTCATGTCAACGGCCGAAGAACACATCACGAGCTCGCTCACGAGTCTCCTGATTTGCTGCGTGCCGCTCTTTTCGGTCGTCGGCCAACGCATTCGTCGAACCGAAGACCACATCGCACCGCGCCGTTACGTCGGCCTCGCCATCGGTGCCCTCGGCGTCGCCTTCCTCGTCGGCCTCGACCTCTCCGGCGGGTCCCTCACCTGGATCGGACTCATGTTGCTCGTCTGCGTGGGCTACACGATCGGACCGGTCATTCTCGCCACCAAGCTGAAGAACGTACCCGGACCGACGATCGTCATGGGCGCCACCGCGATCGTCGCGATCGCGTGGCTGCCGTGGGCGGTCGTGCACTGGCCCCCCACGGTGTCGGCTGAAACCTGGCGGTGCATCGCCGTCCTGTCGCTCGTCTGCACCGCGGGGGCGCTCCTGACGTTCTTCGAGCTCATCAAAGAGGTCGGCGCCACGCGGGCGACCGTCGTCACCTACATCAACACCGCCATTGCGGTCGCGCTCGGCATCATTGGCTTGCACGAACCGCTCACCGTCGCCATCACGATCGGCTTTCCGCTGGTGCTGGTCGGCTGTGTCGTGGCAACCAGTTCACCACGCGCCGCCATCGCCGCGGTCTAGAGCACGTACTCGACCGAAACCTTCACCACGCCGTCGACGACGAACCATATCGCGCCCGGCACGCTCGCGAGGGTGACCTCGTCCTCGCGCTCGAGCGACTGGTGATGGGTGACGCTCACCCACTCGAGCGGCGGGGTCACGAGCTCGGCCACGGCCTGCCAGACGGCCGCGTTGTTGACGTGCCCGAGGATGTCGAAGTCGGCGTGGCGAAGGGGCCACGCCGCGCGCGTCGCGTCGTCTGGGACCGGCGTCAGGCTGACCCGGCCCGACACCTTTCTCGCCCGGGCCGACTCGCCGTAGACGTCAAAGAAGCTCTCGCGCACTCGTACCGGGTGGCCGCTCGGGTTGAGCGGCACCCAAATGGCGGCCGCCTCGAGCGAGCGCTCTCCGCCGAGGTCGAAGTTGGTCCGCCGCTCGGCCCACGCGGCACCCACACCTCCGCACCACGTCGTCAGCGTCACGCGGTCGAGGTAGCGAGGCCAGCGCGCGCCCTCTATGAAGCGCATCGTCGTACGCCGCACGACCCACGTGTCGTCAGAGATCACCCCCGTGTCGCTCCAGTCGTCGGTCGCGACATCTTGAAGGAAGCGAGCCGCGCCGTCGAGGCGCAGGAGCCCCCGCATGTCGACGTCGCCGAGGCGGATGATGTACTGCTCGGCGAAGCGACGACCCTGGTCGGTGAGGGGAACGAACTCGAGCACGGTGCTGATGATGGTACCGCTTAGCGCAGCACCGCACCGACTGACGCGCCCGAGGCGATCAGCGTGGCGCGCGCCTCGGAGATCTCGGCGTCACTCAAGGTGTGCTCGAGCGAGCTGAGTCGAACGGTGTAGGCGAGGCTGCGGGTGCCGTCGGGAAGCCCCGGGCCCTCGTAGACGTCAAAGAGCGACACCGACTCGACGAGGTCGCTCGCGTGGCGAAGGACGTAACCGAGGTCGGCCGCGTTGACGCGCCGGGGCGTGACGAATGCGAGGTCGATGACCGCGCTCGGGTACCGGCTCGGCACCCGCACGTAGGGCAGCCGACGCGTCGCGAGCGTCGTGTCCCCAATGGTGTCGAGGTCGAGGTCGAGCATCCCAAGTCGGCGAAGTGGCGGCACGCTCGTGATGGCGCCCGCGAGCTCCGCGTCGACTTCTCCGACGAATCCAAGTACGGCGGACGACGCGCGATCGACCAGCGCGGCGGCGCGCGAGGGATGCAGCCCGCGCGGCGCTTCGTCGAGGGAACGCACGACGACGTCGGCCAGTCCGAGTCGGTCACGCAGCACGCTCCACAACGCCACGGCGCTTCGCGCATCGTCGTCGGGGCGGCCGAGCAGAATCGTGAGGCGCTCGTTCTCACGTGGCAACGCGATCGTGAGCGCGCCGCCGACGCCACCGCGCGCGAGCCGAGGGTTGGACGTCGCGTCGGGGTGCTCGAAGACGACCCCGAACTCGGCGAGGATGACGTCACCCGTCCCCCGCTCGAAGTTTCGCGCCCAGGCACGAACGAGACCGGTGAGCAGCGTCGCCCGCAACACCGACTCATCCGCGGCGAGGGGGTTGGTGACGCGCACGCGCGCCGTGCCCGGGTGGAGCAGGTCAAAGTCGGCGTCGCTACCGAGCGAGGGCGTCCACGCTTCGAGACCCCCCACGTCCACCACGACCTCGCGTAGCTCGCGACGAAGGCGCTGGCGCTCGGTCAGTCCGCCGACCTCGGGCCAGGAAGGGTTGTGGCGAGGAATTCTGCGATATCCGTAGAGTCGAGCAATCTCTTCGATCACGTCGGCCCGTCCGGAGCCGCCCTCGCGAATATCAGGTCGACGCGACGGGGCCGTGACGACAAGGGCGTCATCGCTCACGGCGACCGTAAAGTCCATGCCCCGCAGGATCGTTTCGATCTCCTTGATCGGTACCTCGATGCCGAGCAGGCGCTTAACGTCGGGTTCCGAGAGCGCGATCGTCGGCGGGATCGGCACGCTACCCCACACGTCGAGTGGACTCTCGAGCCACTCGAGGTCGGGGGCACTCTGGGAGAGAATCTCGACGAAGCGTGCCGCGGCGCGCAGCGCCAAGTGCGGATCGACGCCCCGCTCGAAGCGGTGGGACGCCTCGCTGCGCAGTCCGTGACGTTTGGAGGACCGGGCGATCGTCATGGGGTCGAAGTACGCCGCTTCGAGGAGGACCTCGGTCGTTGACGCGTCAATCTCGCTCGACGCGCCGCCCATGATGCCCGCCAGTCCGAGCACCCGGTCGTCGCCGTCAACGATGACGCAGTCCTCGCCCGTGTCGCCCAGGCCGCGCCCGGGGGTCGCGAGCTGGCGCTCGACACCGTCGAGAGTCGTCAGGGTCTCACCGCGACGCGCGCGCCGCGCGCGCAGGGTCTGCTTTGCAACCCGGGACGCATCGTAGGGGTGGGTCGGCTGTCCGAGCTCGAGCATGACGAAGTTGGACGCGTCGACGACGTTAGAGATCGGGCGCATGCCCGCGTTGCGCAGTCGTTGCTGCACCCAGGCGGGCGACGGACCGACCGTCAGCTCGCGCAGCACCGAAACCGTGAGGCGCCCGCACACGTCGGGGTCGTCGATACCGGCCGCGGCGACCGAAGAACTCGGCGTTTCCCCACCCGGTCTCGCGAGAGCGGGCTCGCGCAGTGGACGGCCGAGACGTGTCGCAAGATCTCGCGCCACCCCTTCGACCGACCAGGCGTCGGGCCGGTTGCCCTCGATCGAGATGTCAAAGATGACGTCTGCGGTGATCTCGAGCGCGTCGACCAGCCGCTCGCCAAGCTTCGGATCAATGAGATCGTCGAGAATCATGAGTCCCTGGTGGT
>JBAUSF010000159.1:0-2340 GCA_049581565.1 Acidimicrobiales bacterium | reverse complement strand
GGTTATACCAACCCTTGCCCCATTTTTCTGACCACTTCGCCACGAACTGCCGGGTGCGTCAGGTACGTCAGTCCCCTCGCGAGGCGACCGGCGCGGGCGAGGGGTGGGGCGTCGCGCTGAAGGAGTCCGCCAGGGCGAGGAGCGTCGCAACGGCCGCAACGGCCGCGCCGAGCACGCTCACGCCGGCCCATTTGTCGTGCTCGTAGACGAGCGCGCCGACAAAGGAACCTACCGCGCCGCCGGCGAAATAGCAGACCATGTAGGCGGAGTTAATGCGGCTGCGCGCGTGGGGGGCAAGGCGGTAGATGAGTGACTGGTTGGTGACCTGGAGACCCTGGGCGCCAATGTCGAGCACGACGATGCCGACGATGAGCATGGCGAGACTGTGCCGCCCCCACCAGAGCGGCAGGAACGAGACCGCCATGAGCGCAGAGAACACGAGCGTCGTCGGCTTGGTCCAGTGGCGGTCGGCCCAGCGGCCGGCGAAGTTCGCACAGAGTGCCCCCGCCGCGCCGACGAGTCCGAACAGTCCGATCGTGAGGTCGTTGTAGTAGTAGGGAGCGCCCGAGAGGAGGAACGCCATGGTCGTCCAGAAGATGCTGAAGACGCTGAAGGCGAGCGCGCCATAGAGCGAGCGGCGGCGCAGCAGCGGTTCGGCCATGAAGAAGGTGACCGTGCTCTTGAGCAGCGCCCCGTAGGTGACGCGCGGGCGCACGCGCTCGTCGGGAAGTCGACGCAACAAGACGAGCGAGAGGATCACGATCATCACCGACGCCGCGACGTAGACAACACGCCAGCTCGACAGCTGGGCGATGAAGCCAGACACCGTGCGCGCGAGCAAGATCCCAAGGAGCAGTCCGCTCATCACCGTGCCGACGACCCGGCCGCGCTCGTGATCGGACGACAGCGCGGCGGCCATGGGCACGAGGAGCTGTGCCGCGACTGAGCCCAAGCCGATCAGCGCCGCGACGGCGATGAGGACACCGATGTTCGGCGCGAGCGCCGACGCGACGAGGCCAACGGCACAGATCCCGAGGACCGCCGGCACGAACTTGCGCCGGGCGATGATGTCGCCGACCGGCACGAGGAGCGCCAGGCCGATCGCGTACCCGACCTGGGCCAGGGTGACCGTGAGACCTACCGTTGCCGAGCTGGCGCTGAAGGACTTGGCGATGCTGCCGAGCACCGTTTGGGCGTAGTAGAGGTTTGCCGCCGAAAGACCGCACGCGACGGCGAACAGGATGATCAGTGCCCGGCTCAGACCGGTGGTGGGCTCTGTCGCGACCACAGGCTCTGACATGGCGACTCCTTGATTAACTGTACGTAACGTTCAGTATAGCGTGATTATGAACGGACCGTTCAGGAAGTAGGCTTACCAGCATGGGTGCAACAAAACCCCGAGAAGTTGGGGAAGTTTCACGGACGGGCCGTCCGCGAAGCGAGAAGACGCGTCTCGCAATCTTGGAGGCGGCTGCCGATCTACTGGAGGAAGGCGGCCTCTCGGAGCTCTCGATCGAGGCCATCGCCGCGAGAGCCGGCGTCAGCAAGGTCACGATCTACAAATGGTGGCCGAGTCGAGGATCGGTCGCGATCGACGCCTTCTTCCACCGCCATCGCCAGACGCTGGTCCTTCCCGATACCGGCGACATTGGTGAAGACCTGACGACGCAGATCCTCGCCGTCGTTCGTGCGTTTCGGGGTCGTACGGGAGAGATCATGGCCGAACTCATTGGCCACGCGCAGTTCGATCCGGCGCTCGCGGTGTCGTTGCGGACCCGTTGGCTGCAGCCGCGTCGCGACGTGACGTCCGTGATCATCCAACGGGGGATCGATCGAGGCGAGGTGTGTAGCGACGTCAGCATCCCGGTCGTCATGGACCAGCTCTACGGACCGGTGTACTACCGACTCGTCGCGCGACACGAACCCTTGAGTGACGAGTTCTGCTACGAACTCGTTCGCAACACGCTGCGCGGCATCCGCACGGCACCGGCTTCTGCGGAGTAGTCGCTACCAGAGCTCGGCGATCTGACCCGCGACGACCGTTGACGCGTCGAGCGCGAGTGGTGCGGGCGCGCCCACGCTGAGCTCGTTTGGATCGCGATAGGCGATCTCATCGAGGGTGGCGCGCACGGTCTCGCTCAAGAACCGTGACGGTTGGGCCCAAGAGTGATCGTCGCGAACCCGGTGGTGGTGATAGCGAAGGGGCACGTAGATCGCGAGGTCGCGACGAGCCCTCGTCACCGACACGTAGAAGAGGCGACGTTCCTCTTCGAGCCCCTCGGCGGACCCGAGCGCCATGTCGGAAGGGAAGTTCCCATCGGCGGCGTGGATCACGTGGAC
>JBAUSF010000158.1:0-7517 GCA_049581565.1 Acidimicrobiales bacterium | reverse complement strand
GTGTAGCGCTGCCCGTACGACCTCATCGAGGCCTCGACCTCTTCAATGGGTTGCACGTCAACGCCGATCAGGATTTTCACACGCCCCCGTAGAACTGTTCGACGATTCGTCGGCGACGGATCGCTCTCGGCGCCCACGGTACTGCGCCGTTCCGCCCGTACGCCACCATTTCCACCCACCGACTTCCAACGGCCTTGGTAAATGGTAGTTCTCGGCGCTCCTCGGCGCTCCTCGTTCCACTTGCTTCCTTGAGCAAAAGCACAGGTCAACGGCAGGATACGGCGCCGGCCTCGCGAGGGCCGTTGCGAAATTGAGATGATCTTCGCCAACTGTTGTGCTCAGCGTTACTGGGGGCTGTACTCCGCCACCCAGTTGACCTGCAAGGCCGTCGGTGCGGTCGGGCACTGACGGCCCTCTTCGCAGAGCTGACGCTGTTCGAGGTCGAGGGTCATCGGGACCTTCGAGATGTCCCGCGCGATGTCGAACCGGCCCCAGACCCGACCATCGACGGTGTAGAGAATGAATCGAGGCGTCCAGATGACGCCCCAGGTGTGCCACTGCGTCATGTCGATGTTGACTTCGCTTCGAAGGATGTTGTTGGCCTTGCCGAAGTGCACCGACGACGAGGTCGAACTCACCGTTCCGCCGGTCTCGTTGAAGTCGATCTCGGGCGGCCACTCCTTGCCGGCGGGCCAGAGCAGCTCGGCCTCGTTCGGCCCGGCTGCGGTGATCCGCGAACGCACGAAGTAGGCGCCGTACTTCATGGAGAGCCCACACTGGCAGAGCCCCCCGGTGACCCAGCGGTTGCCCCACTGGGGATCGCGGTAGGTGTTGAGCTGGAGCATCCCATCTGCGACCTCCACGTGGGAGGCGCCGAAGTGACCGCCGGGATCTCCACCGGGTACGCCCGTGAACACGTACCAACCAGCGGGCAACGTCGTGCCGGTGAAGTCCGTCTCATAGTTGAGGGTGTAGCCCGTCAGATCGGTCGCACCCGGAGGACCGACGTCGGAGGGATCGGTCGTGTCCGGGGTTCCGACCGGATACCCGCTCAGCTGGTTGTAGGCGACCTTGGTCAGCGTCGTGTCCGCGTGAGCACTCACGGGCGCCAGGGCAAGCAGCGTCGAGCCGAGCGCAACCACGATCGAGGCGCCGACGCGACGAGCGCTCCCCGCCATGGACAGGAATCGGGTGTGAGAAGAGACCATGACCTGTTCGAGGCTACCGAATGGACGGATTCGACGGCGACCTCTCTTTGCGCCCACGCCCTCATCAGGAGAGTTGACACGGCGAACTGCGGATGTTCGCTTCACCACGCACGAGCCGCATCAGGAATAACATCCACTCAATGGAAACGTGCCGATGAGCGACAACACCATCGGGAGGGCACTGCGGACGCGTCGGGCCCAACTTGATCTCGACCAGAGGGACGCGGCCTCGCGGATAGGCATGAGCCGCACCACCTACAGCTCGTACGAACGTGACACCCAGCGCCCCTCGGTCGACGTCCTTCCCGCGATCGCCGAGTTCTTGGAGGTCTCCATCGATGACGTGCTCGTGCTCTACGGGGCGAGCGCCGTCGCGGCGGCACGTACGGCACTCGGACGGCTGAGTTCACGCGACAACGCCGCTCCCGAAGCCAGCTCGGACGACCGCATCACGGCGAGCGAATACGACAGCGGCACAGAGCGCACCAGCGTCAACGGAAACGGCAATCACAGCGCCGCTCCGACGGCTCCACTTCCGTCCGCCCCGCCCTACAGCTCGGTCGCGCCCGCCGCGACGACCTTCGAGTCACCAGTGAAGCCTCGCGACGACAAAGAGAAGAACAAGAAGAAGAAAAAGAAGAAGGGCAAGCGGGAGAAGCTGATCAATCCCGCGTTTTCGACTCACGTCTGAGTCGAGCCTCTTCGTTGCGTGAAGAGTCGAAAACGGATCGCTCGTCTGGCCGACGGCAACTCTCTCGCCCACGATGTCGTCTCACGGAGAAGCCGACGGTTCGAGCCCGCGGCGTTAAGCGGGTGAGCGAAGCCCGACTATTCGCCAGTAGCGCTCGCTCCCGGTCATCGTCGCCTCGAATCCTCGCCGATTGCTCAGCATCGTCGGCGCGTACTGGGACTCGTACAGGTTCATCATGCTCCGCTTGACCGCGGTGTCGCCTTCGTACGCAACGAACTCTTCGAGTGGGAACCGTCTCTTGATGTCGCGAAGTCGCTTGGAGACTGCGCGTCGAATAGAGAATCCGTAGGGCAAATCCATGTAGAGGTACCACGCGAGATTCGAGTCGACCGCCAGCTGGAGGCACGCCTCGCTCACCGCACGATGATCAGCGTGGATCAGCCCCAGCGGCGCGACGACGGACTTCGCATCGCTCGAACCCAGTACTCGATCTAGGGCCTCGCGAATTATCTCGACGTAGTCATCGTGCTCACGGTACTCGGAGTAGTCGGCGTCGAGAAGATCCAACCAGATCGGAGTGGCGCCAGCAAAGTCCATCGCGCTTTGGTCTTCTGCCCGCCGAAGGGCAATCGCGTCGGGAGCGTATCTCTTGCCCGTGGTCTTGCTGTTGTAGCCCTCGTGCATCTCAACGGGCGCGCCGGCGAGGATCGTGACGACCGACGTCGAAGGATTGCGGTAGAGGAAGTGGCCACACGAGAGCACGGCGTCATCCAGGTGAGGTGAGACGATCATCACCGGCGAGACGGGGCGAAACTCCGGCATCGACTTTTTAACCAACGACCGACCGGGGTGAGGCGTCGGCCCCAACGAGCGACGAACCCAGATTGAAGATCCTGATAATGGACCACTCGTCAGGACCTCGATCGTTGCACATCATCCATACGTGTGTAACCCGTGAGGGCAGCGGGAGAAACGTGCGAGCCCGTCGTGCGAGCGCGCGGCGGTCCGCCCGCGTTCCGCGATCGGAGAGACGTACGCGAGGAGCGACTAAATCATCCGCGTCATCGCCGGAATGGATACTCGGAAACATCTCCCGCAGCGTTTCGATGAGAGAACCAAACGACTCGCTCTTCGACGCCTCGAGATAGAGAGCGTCCGAGGCAGAGAACCGAAGCTCATCGAGCTCGAAGTCGAAGCTCTGGGTTTCGTGGAACAGCGTCGAGAGCCGCCCCAACACGTCTTCGGTCACCGAGTCCAACGGCAAGAACGGTAGGGCCAGGGTGACGTGGGGTGGAACGACGTCAAGGTCGCTGTGGTAGAGCCGGCAGAGCTTCAGCAGCTCTGGCGGCAACGTGAACACTGGTACCGACAGGAGGGTCGATGGCACACGGGTCTCGGGGGTCCTCCGCCTCGAGACGTGGTCGAAGGACTTCATCTCCCCGCCGATCTCGAAGAGACTCAAGACATCGTCGGCGTGCCAGTCCTCCGATCGGAAGGGATAGCCGAGGTGAAAGAGCTGCTGAGCGGTCACGGTGAGCGTTGGTACGAGGACGCCGTCAATCGGAGTCGTGGTCGTGCACTTCTCCACGAGCCCGGGCATCGCTCGACCCAGCGCGTCGTTCGTCGTCGGTGCAGGTTCCCCCGTCGAGTCGAACAAGACCCGAGCCATCATCAAGACGTCCCAGTTGATGCTCACGAGCTCAATGCGATGACCGCGATCATCTTCGTAGACGTGCGCGTCCGGATACCACAACATGCCACCGAGTGGCGTCTTGCGCCCATAGCCAAGACGTGCGAGAACGGCCGTCGCCTTTGAGAGGTTCTCCTGGAAGCTGTCCAGCGCAATGTCCAGATCGCCGTGGCGCCGAGTCTGAGAGCCGACCAACGCGTCGATTCCCCAGCCTCCGGTGATCCAAAAAGACAGACCTTCGGATCTGAGTGCGTCGCACACGCGAACCAGTTCCGCGAACTCGAAGTTGAAGCGATCGCGATGGTCGAGCCGAGCCAGCAATGGGACAAGCCTCGTCCCCACGAGGGGAATTCGCGTCGACTCACCGAGGAGGTAGAGGCCGCCGGAGGTGAGTCGCCGCACGGTTCGGTCGGTGAGACGGGCCGGGCCAATCAGGTGGATTCTCGTCAACGCGGAACGGAGGCGTTCTCCGCGAAGTGGATCATCACGGTCTTGCGTTGACGCGCGATTCTCCATCCCAAAATCTTAATTCGATATCCAGGATGGTTTAACCATCGCGAACGTTGTTCAGTGCGTTTCCGCAACAGCACAGGGACACTGCACCGCGCGCGCGACCGTTGATTCACCGTTAGGGCAGCGCACGATGACAACGATCACGTACACCGATTCACAACGTACGCACAATTGCGATCGCCACGATAGGCCACCCGCGTGAGAGGAGATCTACGTGCTTCGCGCTCGCACGTTCACCCTGAGCAGGTTGTGTCATTCGCGATCGGCACCGAGTAGTCCGAGACTGCGACGCGCGTGCCGGACCGTCAAAAGGCATTCGAATAGGATCAGAGCGACTCGGGAGGGCGCTAGGTATGTCATCGGCTCCGGAATGGCGCGACGTTGCAAGAGATGGCTGGTTGGACTACATAGCGTCTGACATGGGTCACATCACTCGCCTCGTCCTCGACCCCGTGATGCTCGGCTTGATCGATCCACCCGGGAAGAACCTGCTCGATATCGGCTGCGGCGAAGGCTACTTCGCACGACGACTGAGGGACTCTGGCGCGGCACGAGTCGTCGGAGTCGATATCTCGCCGGAGTTCATTGCGAAAGCGCGCGAGCAAGATCCCAACGGTGAATACGCGGTCGGCGACGTGATGACCGGTCCTCCGCAGGGAACCGCCGTCTTCGATGCTGTCAGTGCGTACATGGTTCTCATGTACTTTCCTGATCTCGAGGCTGCGTATAAGAGCATCGCCGAGAGCCTTGTCCCCGGAGGACGTTTCGTCGCGTGCACCGCCAACCCCTACTACGCCTTCCCGGTTGGTCGGTGGGGCCGGGCTCTGCGGAGTGGTCGATACCAAACACCGGAATCGAATCGCAGAAGCGTGAAAGTGATCGCTCGGCAGCTCGTCGACGTAGCGACGGGACAGTTCGACTGGAACCTTTACCTGGGTGACTACTTCGAACGGCGAACCGTTGACAAGCCTCTTGGGAGACTGACCGTTCGACAAGTGCACCGGCCGCTCTCGGATCACATACAGGCAGCCCGAGAGAACGGCTTGATCCTTGACGCGCTGAGTGAACCACAGATATTAGCGGAAGATCTCGCGAGATACGGCCACGAACAGCTGGCGATCGGTCTTTCGCAACTCCCCCTCTACCTCGTCCTCTCGTTTACGAAAGCTCGAGTTCCCGCTTAGAGGGTGCGCACGCTCTTCGTTGATGACTTTGTCGGCGCGGGCTCTCTCGCTCGAGGTCGATGCGGAGATCATCGAGTCGAAACCGGGCCCGTGAAACGCGACGCTTCCCACCTTTCAGAGCTCTCCGTGGCGTCGAAGCCCTGACCGCGAATTGAGCGACTCGGCTACTGTCGTGGCCATGCCGAGCCACGCCTCGATCGTGATCCCCGCACACAACGAGCAAGATCGCATACCGCACCTCCTCCAGACCCTTGCGGACCCGTCAATAGAGGGCCGTTACGACGTCTACGTGATCTGCAATGGGTGCACGGACAACACGAGCCAGGTGGCGCGTGAGTACGACGTCACGGTCGTGGAGATGGACATGTCCGGAAAGCATTACGCGCTCAACGAGGGCGACCGGCTCGCCGGCGATGTCTTCCCGAGGCTCTACTGCGACGCCGACATCCGAATTACGCCCTCGACCATCCAGTCCCTGATTGACACGCTCACCACCGATCGGGTTCGCGCCGCGGGCCCCGAGATTCGCTACGACGTCGAGAGGTCCTCGCGGGCGGTGCAGCTGTACTTTCGAGCCCTCGAGAGTCGCATCATGACCCAGTGGTCCGACCAGCACCTCACGGGACGCGGTCTCTACGGTGCCAGCCGCGCCGCACGACAACGCTTCGACGCCTTCCCCGGCCTCGTCGCCGATGACCTCTTCTTCGATTCGCAGTTCACCGCGAATGAGAAGGCAATCGTCCCGGGCACCACGACAGTCCTCTTGGGTCCAGCTTCCTTTCGACAGCTCCTGCGCAGTGAAGTGCGGGTCGCTCAGGGCAACCATCAGTTTCGGGTGACGGCCCGTCGTGAGAAGTTCGCCGATCTCGGCGGCCAACCGCACGGGCGATTTCGCCTCAGGCTGCGCGATCGCGTGTCTACACTTCGAAGCTGGCGGGGAGACCTGCGTCGAGACGACGTCGTGCCGATTCTCTTCTACCTCGCCGTCATCGCCGGCGCTCGAGTCATTCTCATCGCCAAGACCCTCCACCGACGACAGGTCAGCTGGCGATAGTCACGACGCCGGCGCCTGTGGTTCTTCCTGGTCAAGGGCCTCGAACGGTCGCGAACGCACGCCACGAGTTCGACGCGACTCACGCTTGGGGGTTGAGCCCCTTCGCCGCACGAAGGGCGTTCCTCGTTGCGTCGAGAAACCCGCGACCGAAGCGCTCGTCGGGTTCGAGGTGACTTCCCTCGCCCCACTCGTTCCACGCGTTGATAAAGACGAATCCGCCGTCAGTGTCGCGGTACGTCTCGCCCGTTCGAGCGCTGCGCCCGAGTGCGCGTTCGAGCCAGCGCTGATACGTGGCGGGCGACGAGTCGGTAACGATGACCGCGTCACGTTGACGTCGCGGAGAATTGTCGAAGCCAGGAATGACGCCCGGCCAGCGCGGATAGTCCGCGTCAGGTAGCGCCGACGCGCGATGCGCGAGATCGTCGTAGTGCAGCACGATGTTGGAGAAGCGTGGAGTAAGAGGACGAAGAACGCGTCGCAGCGCGAATCTCGGACGCGACATTGGCATATTGTTCCACTGCGGGTGGAACTCGACCGCCGCATCGAAACCAAATGTCCTCGGATCGCTCACCGGATCCCCGCAGCTCTCGACCGAGAGAAGGTACAGATCGGACAGTCCCCAGCTCTGTGCCTCCTCACGCCAGATGTCGGCGGTGGCGCGAGCGTTGGGAAGCCTCGACACCCGATAGATCGCCACGACGGGCCGCTCTCCGTGACGCATATACCGAGGGTCCATGAGGATAGGTCGCAGCGCCCGAATATGGTCGCGATCGTCACTAGCTGAGTAACGCTGGTCTATGAGGATCGTGTTGTTGCCGCCATCCCAACTGCGTGTCCAGTTTTCGTTCGCCCAGACGATCATGAACGGAAAGTCCGGCTCATGGCTAGCGAGCACGTCGGCGAGCGGGCCTTCGAGCAGCTGATGTCCGTTGAACCAGTAGTGGTAGTACGCGAATCCTGCGATGCCCGCGCTCGCGGCGAGCGAGGCTTGGCGTGCGCGGATCTCAGGGTCGCGCAGGTCGTAGTAGCCAAGTTCACTCGGCACGTGTGGTTGGTAGTGCCCACGAAACCTCGGTCGAGATTTGGTGACGTTCGACCAGTCGGTGAAGCCCGTGCCCCACCACTCGTCATTCTCGGGTATCGGATGAAACTGGGGAAGGTAGAACGCCACGATCAT
>JBAUSF010000157.1:0-6634 GCA_049581565.1 Acidimicrobiales bacterium | reverse complement strand
GGTTTAGGCTCGCCAAAATGGGTAAGTATTGGGACCAATTTCGAGAGCGCGCCAGCCGAAAAGAGGAGCGGAGCCACTTCGGGCTGGCGTGGAGCGTCTTTGCTGGCTACTGGCTGGCAGGCGCCGTCCTTTTGCGCTCACTCCACGAAGTGGGTTGGCTCGTGACGCTGGCCGACGTGGGAGTGGCGCTGTTCTTTGTCTTTGGCGCATTCGGTGTCTATTTGGCGTTTGCCGTTCCCATGAGATGGTGGCCGCATCAGCCAGCCAAACCGAACGAAGCGGCCCTTGAACGGATGGAAAAGGTCTTTATTAGGGGGCTGACCCTGATTCAGGACTGGGGTAAGACGACAAAGATGTCCCAGGTGGTCTACGCGCCCGGAGACGATTCCGCACAGAGATATGACGCCCTTTCACAGAAATACGCTCAGGGGCTAATCGCCTGGATTCAAACGTCAGAGAAAGATGTCCTCGACTGCCTGGGACAGGAGATCGCCAATAGGTACAAGATGTCACCAGAATTGACGAAAGAGACTCCACAATGGGCAGACGACACGATTTGGGTGGGTCTCTACCCAAATGTTATGAGCCGTCTTAGTTGGGTCAGAAACTGGTCTCAGGGGCAGTTCGACCTATGACCCTTTTTGTCAGCGCACACAGCGCCAAATGCACGTTACGAACATTTGTTCGTACTACGCTAAGACCTAAGCGGAGATCGACCGATGTGACAGACGGCACTTAGCGTGCCTCCGATGAAGAAAACCAAGGAGACGTCAATGGCAAACGACGATCGCACGAAGGCCCTCGAGGCTGCGATGAGCCAGATTGAAAAGCAGTTCGGCAAGGGCTCGATCATGCGCATGGGAGAAGTGACGAACTTCAACATCGAGTCGATCCCGACGGGCGCACTCGCCCTCGACATGGCGCTCGGCATCGGTGGACTGCCAAGAGGACGCGTTGTCGAGCTGTACGGCCCCGAGTCTTCGGGTAAGTCAACGCTCGCCATGCACGTCGTCGCCGAAGCTCAGCGCAATGGTGGAGTGTGTGCGTACATTGACGCAGAACACGCAATGGACCCGGTCTACGCGCGCGCCATCGGCGTCAACGTCGACGACTTGCTGATCAGCCAGCCAGACACCGGCGAGCAGGCGCTCGAGATCGTCGACATGCTGATTCGTTCGGGCGCACTCGAAGTGATCGTGATCGACTCCGTCGCAGCGCTTACGCCGAGGGCGGAAATCGAAGGTGACATGGGCGACAGCCACGTCGGTCTGCAGGCGCGCCTCATGAGCCAGGCGCTTCGCAAGTTGACGGGTGGTCTTTCCAAGTCAAATACTGTCGCGATCTTCATCAACCAGCTGCGCGAAAAAATCGGTGTTTTGTATGGCTCTCCAGAGGTAACCTCCGGAGGTCGTGCGCTCAAGTTCTACTCATCGGTGCGACTCGACATTCGTCGTATCGAATCGATCAAGGACGGCGCCGAAGTCGTCGGTAACCGTACGCGCGTGAAGGTCGTGAAGAACAAGTGCGCGGCGCCATTCCGTCAGGCGGAGTTCGACATCATGTACGGCCAAGGCATCAGCCGCGAAGGTTCGGTGCTCGACGTCGCCGTAGAACTCGGTTTCGTGAAGAAGGCCGGCGCGTGGTTCACCTACGAGGGTGAGCAGATGGGTCAGGGGCGCGAGAACGTAAAGACGTTCCTTCGTGAGAACCCTCAGACCATGGCCGAAATCGACGAGCGCGTTCGTGCGCACCTCGCGAACGCGTTGTTGCCCGATGTCGTCGGATCCGGTGACGAAGCGCTCGACATCGATTCGCCGATCAGCCTCGAGTAACGGTCGCTGACCGCGTCCGCGACGAGATCAGGTGGTCTCGCGGATCGAATCGACGAGTGGCTTGTCGGTACTTGAACGTGAAGTCCGGCCAGATCGTGGTGTTCGCTCCTTCTTCGTTCAAGTACCAGCTCGAACACCCCGTGCCCCACACGGTCGTCGGCAGCTTCTCTCGCAGGTCACGCGTCCAGCGCTCTGCAAGGTGGGCCTTGGGCTCGACGAGCGCGTCAGAGTGCAGTGCCACCTCGATCGCTTTCGTCGCGTAGTTGAGTTGGCTTTCGTGCATGAAGATGATCGACGAGTGCCCGAGCGCGGTGTTCGGACCACCGAGCATGAAGAAGTTCGGAAAGCCCGGAAACGCCGTGCCTTTGTAGCTCGCGAGCGTGCCGCAGAACGCATCAGCCAATGTGGCACCACCCACGCCGTGAACCTTCGTCGCCATGGGATTGTCTGTCACGTAGAAACCGGTCGCCGCGATCAGCACGTCAAACTCGTGGAGTACGCCGTCGCTGGTGCGGACGCCCCTTGGCTCGACGGCAAGTATGGGCGCTGTCACGAGCGCGACGTTGTCCCGATTGAAGGCCGGATAAAAGTCGTTGCTGATCAGCACGCGCTTGCAGCCGAGTCGGTAGTGGGGCGTGAACTGCTCGCGTAATTCGGGGTCTGCGATCTGACGCTCCAGATGTTCGCGCGCGAGCGTCTCTGCTTGGCTCATGCGAGTCGGATCTTTCACGAAGCCGAGCACCATCAGCTCGTTTCGCCAGTACACCTTCGCGCGCACGAGACGTTCGGCCAGCGACAGCGCGGCGAAGAGTCGCTTGGTTCGCTCGAGGACGGGGCGACCGAGGTGGGGGAGGATCCACGACGGCGTTCGCTGGAAGACCTCGAGCTTCTCGACGAGTGCGGCAATCTGCGGCACGACCTGGATGGAGCTGGCCCCCGTCCCAATCACGCCGACTCGATTGTTCTCAAGCGACACGCCCTCATCCCACTTTGCGGTGTGCATGATGCGTCCCTCGAAGGTGTCGAGTCCTTCGATGTCGGGCAGGCGCGGCTCCGCGAGGCCGCCCGTCGCGAGGATGACGCAGCGTGCCTCGTAGTCACCCTGGCTCGTCGTGATTCGCCAGATCTCGGCGTCGTGGTCAAAGGAGATGTCGCGCACGTCATGGGAGAACCTGATGAGGTCGCGCAGCCGAAAGCGCTCTGCGACGTCGTTGAGGTACTGCCAGATTTCGGGTTGATAGCTGTAGGTGTTGGTCCAGCGGGGGTTGGGAGCGAAGGAGAAGGAGTAGAGGGCGCTCGCCACGTCACAGCGACACCCGGGGTAGCGGTTGTCGCGCCAGGTCCCCCCGAGGTCGTCCGCGCGCTCGAAGATGGCGACGTTGGTGACACCTTGCTCGCGCAGCCTGACGGCGGCGCCGAACCCCCCGAAACCCGAGCCGATCACGGCCACATCGAGCGTCATGTATCGACCATACTCAAGTACCTCCGGTCGTGGCGACGACGGTAGCGTTGCCGAGGTGAGTGTGCGTCTTTCCTTTCGCCGGTTCCTCGGCGCACGCGTTCGCCAGTGGCGCGGGTATGTGAACGAGGTGGCGACCGTCGGGCCCGACGACGAGTACGCCAAGGCGTTCTTCTACTTCGGTGCGCGCGCCGCGTTGATGTCTCCGCAAGGGGTGATCTACAACGAGCGCTATCTCTCCATTGGCGACGGGACGCTGATCGGTCCGAACGTCTGTCTCACGGCCGGGATCAATGGGGATCAAGAGATGCTCGCCGCGCCGACGGTCGCCATCGGAAAGGGTTGTGTCATCGGGCGCGGTTCGCACATCATTGGCCACTGGTCGATCGAGCTGGGAGACCAGATCCAAACGGGCCCCTACGTGTACATCACCGACCAGAATCACACCTACGAACTGCTCGACGTGCCGGTTGGTTGGCAGACGCCGGTCGAAGCCGCCGTCAAGATCGGCTCGGGCAGCTGGCTCGGAGCGAATGTCGTCATCCTGCCGGGCACGACGCTCGGGCGCAACACGACCGTCGCTGCCGGGGCGGTCGTGCGCGGAGCCTTCCCCGACCACGTCGTGCTCGGGGGCGTACCCGCAAAAGTGCTGCGCCACTACGGCGAGCAAGACGGCTGGGTGGCGGGGCCTGCGTGAACCAACGACTGTTCGGCGTCGATCTCGCTCCACTTCGCGAATCAGCCCAGTACCGGCGCCTCTACGTGGCGGGCTTCATCTCGATGCTCGGCTCCATGGCGACGTACGTGGCGGTGCCCTATCAGCTGAAACAGCTGACCCACTCGACGCTCGCGGTCGGTTCGATCGGGCTCGTCGAGCTCGTGCCCCTCGTCGTCTTTGGCCTCTACGGCGGGGTCCTCGCGGACCGGCTCAATCGGCGCCGGCTGATCATCGCGATGGAGATCGTGCTGATGCTCTCGACCTCGCTGCTGCTCGCCAACGCCCTTCTTTCCCACCCGGTGACGTGGATCCTCTACGCCGACGCCGGCGTCGTGGCGGCCGCCTCGAGCCTTCAGAGCCCGAGCGTGTCCGCGCTCAACCAGCTCTTCGTCCCTCACGAACTGCAACGCTCCGCGTCGGCGCTGTCGAACGTGAGCGGTACGACGGCGTCGATCATCGGTCCGGCCTTCGGCGGGCTCGCGGCCGTCGCGTTCGGTCCCGGTTCGGTGTACCTGGTCAACATCGTCACCTTCACGTTCTCGCTCGCGCTGCTCTATCGACTGAAGGCGACGCCGAAACCCTTGGGCGTCACCGAGAGCGTGTCGGAGTCGCTGCGCGACGGCGTGCGATACGCCCGCAGCCGGCCCGACATCGTAGGTACCTACGTCATCGACCTGTTGGCGATGATCCTCGCGTTTCCCGTGGTCATGCTGCCCTTCGTCGCGGCGCGATTTCACGAGACCTACGCGCTCTCCATCCTCTACTGCGGGCTCCCGGGTGGCGCGCTGCTCGCGACGCTCACGTCGCGCTGGACGAAGCACGTTCATCACTACGGCCGCGCGATCGTGGCGGCGGCCGCGCTCTGGGGGCTCGGCATCGCGATCTTTGGCTACTCGTCCTCGCTCTGGCTTGTCGTCGCGGGGCTCGCCCTCGGTGGTGGGGCGGACGCCGTGAGCGGGATCTTTCGCAACACCATGTGGAACGAGTCGATTCCGCCCGACGTGCGCGGGCGGATGGCCGGCATCGAGATGATCTCCTACTCGCTTGGTCCAACGGCCGGTCAGTTTCGCGCGGGCCTCATGGCGGCAGCCACCACGCTGCGCTTCTCGCTCACCTTCGGGGGACTCGCGTGCATCGGGTCAGTCGGTGTGGTGGGCGCCGCATTGCCGTCGCTCTGGCGCTTTGACGCGCGCAGCGACGAACACGTGAAGGAGGTGCGCGAGCTTCGCGATGCCGAGGGCGGTCGCTCCTAGGGATTGGCGGTTGCCAATTACCATTGATTCATGTCGCGCACTACATATCTGGTCACCGTCAGCGGCCCCGATCGCATGGGGGTAGGTGCCGAGCTCTTTGACGCCCTGCACAGTCTCGAAGGGAGCAACGTTCACCTGATGGACGTGGCCCAGATCACGATTCGCGGAACGCTCGTGCTCTGTGCGGAGGTGAGCTCGGAGTCGGACCTCACGCTCGACGCGCTCGAGGCGAGCCTCGCACAACGGGCCATTGCCACCGACGGCATGACCGTCTCGGTGGCGCCCGTGACACCTCGCGACGAGGTCGACGGGCGACGGCTGCTCGTGACGTTGCTCGCTCCGACGATCACCGCCGGACAGCTCGAAGGAATCTTCCGTGCGATCGCCCAGAGCAAGGCGACCTGCGAGCGCATCGTGCACCTCGCGAGCTTTCCCGTGGACTGCTACGAGCTGATCGTGATCGGACCGGACCACGCGAGCCTGCGCGCGGCGGTGACGAGCGTCGCCGATTCGAATGGGCTCGACCTCGCGGTCCAGCGCGCGGGGCTGCACCGGCGCGCGAAGCACCTTGTCGTGATGGACGCCGATTCGACGCTGCTGCGCGACGAGGTCATCGACCTGCTCGGCGCGGCGTCGGGACGCGCCGAGGAGATCACCCCGATCACCAGGGCGGCGATGAACGGCGATATCGACTTCACCGAGGCGCTGCGTCGGCGCGTCTCCTTGCTCGCGGGACTGCCCGTGAGCGTGCTCGACGACGTGCGCTCGACGATTCGACTCGCGCCGGGGGCTCGCACGCTGGTGCGCACGCTCCAGCGCCTCGGGTATGTGCCCGCGGTCGTTTCGGGCGGGTTCATCGAGATACTCGGCCCGCTGCTCGACGAGCTGAACGTGGGACACGTCGCGGCGAACCGGCTCGAGATCAAAGACGGGAAGCTCACCGGGGAGATCCTTGGTGACATCATCGACCGCGCGGGCAAAGCCCGCGCCCTCGAGCGCTTCGCCGACGAGGTCGGCGTGCCCCTCGAGCAGACGGTTGCGGTCGGTGACGGGGCGAACGACATCGACATGCTGTCGGTCGCGGGTCTCGGGATTGCCTTCAACGCCAAACCCGTCGTCCAAGAGCACGCCGACGCGGCGCTGTCGGTGCCCTACCTGGACGCCGTTCTCTACTTCCTCGGCATCTCGCGCGAGGAGATCGAAACGACCTGAGCGCCTCGCGGATCGTGACCCGTGACGATCGGCCGTCGGCGGGGTGGACCGTGCGCGGGCGGGCCAGTGGTTCGCGTCGCGGCGAGTCGACTGACGATCGACTCTGCGTTACCGGGTAGTAATGTCAGCGATAGTTCGACTGTGGGGGGAACTGTGAAGG
>JBAUSF010000156.1:0-8848 GCA_049581565.1 Acidimicrobiales bacterium | reverse complement strand
TCTTGAGACCGTGCGGTGGTTTGATGCCGAACCTCGTCGTCAAGAGATCGACGATGACACCAATCGCCTTTGGGACCGAGTCGCGAACGTCTACACCGCCGCCCTGGCACAGCTCGCAATGTAAGGCCACCGTGACTGAGGTAGCATTGCGTGCATGTACGCAAGGGCGAGGCATGCATCATCTCAACGCGGCGTCGCACCGATGTGGCGGTCGCGGCGAATCGATCAGGCGGGTTTCACTCTGATCGAACTACTGATCGTGGTCGTCGTTCTAGGGATCCTTGCGGCGGTGGTCGTCGTTAGTCTGGGCGGGGTGACCGCGGACGCCGCGGTCGCCGCGTGCCAGGCCAACGCCAAGACCACCGAGCTTGCGGTCCAGGCCTATGAGGCCCAGTCAAACGATGCGCCGCCGGCGAGCTTGGACGCACTCACCCACGGGGTGGACCCGTATCTGCAGTCCGTTCCGTCGAGTTCCTATTACGCAATCACCCTGGTCAACGGTACCGTGATGGTGGCCGCGCCGCCCACGGCCACACCCGTCAGTGCGACGGTGCCGGGGGCTTGCGCCGGTGCGAGCGGCAGCGCCTCGACCACTGATCCCACGAGCACGACGACATCCGTCCCTCCGACGTCAACGACCACGAGCACGTCGACGACCACGACTACGACGACGACTACGACGACGACTACGACTACGACGACGACTACGACGACGACAAGTCCGTCGAACGGCGTGGCCGTATCGTCGTCGTTCTCGAACTTCGGCAATTACGGTGGCCAGGAGCGACTCGCACTTTCCAACACTTCTTCGATCACGTCGCTGATGGTCACCGTCACTGTTTCGGCGACGACCGGGGTGACGTACAACAGTGAAACGACGAGCTTTCCCGGCGGAGACGTCACCGACGCCCACCAGACATCAGGACACGGCGTCATCACTTATACCTTCACGTTGACGAGCGGTTCGATTCCCGCTAACTACTCGGGCATCGTCTACGCCCAGTTCGGTGGCACGGGCCACGCGCACGTATTCGGGAACGACACGTGGAGCGTGACGAGCACGAGCGCCGGGGTCGAGTCAACGCTGTCGGGCGCCTTCTAACAATCTTTCGCTCCCGTTTCATTCATCTGACTCGCCGCACGATCCTCGGTAGGCTCGGTCAATGATCGCCTCCCAGCGGCCGATGACCGCGAAGAAAGCACGCGGCACGGCGGTGCGTCGACGTGCCCGGTGGGGCTCGCTGACCCGAGATCAGATCGTTGATGCGGCGATCTCAGCCGTTGAAGAGGGACACTACGAGGACATGACCATTCGGAGCCTTGCTTCGTCCCTGGGTGTGGCGCCGATGTCCCTCTATCGGCATATTCGCGACAAGGACGATCTCCTCGACGAGATCACCGACCGACTGCTTTCGACAACGTGGCGGCCAAAGAAGGGTAGCGAGGATTGGCGCGAGTGGATCGTCGCCAATTCGAAGCGGTTTCGCCACCTACTCGTGACCCAGCCGGCTGTCCTGCACGTGTACCTCAGCCACCCCGTCGCGTCGCCCGCGGCACTTGAGCGAATGCGCTTCGTCCTCGGGGTCCTTCGCGACGCCGGCTTCAGCGACGCGGGCGCACGGCGTACTTACGCTGCGCTGCACACTTACACCATCGGCTTCTCGGCCCTTGAGGCGTCTCGCTCCAAGTGGGACTCGGCGAGCGAGAAGACGGACGCGGTCATGAGAGAGCTCGCAACCTTCACAACTGCGAGGCAGTTCGTTGCCGGCCTCGAGATGCTGCTTGCGGGAGCGCTTGACGTGGGGCAGTGACTCGTCGCGGCGACGCCGAAGCGTGAACGTGACACCGGCGATCTACGCTGGGAAATCTGCAGAGGAGGAACCGTGACAACGTTGAAGGACCGGCCCAATACCGCGCTCATCGTCATCGACGTTCAAAACGGCGTCGTCTCGGGTGCCCATGAGCGCGACGCGGTGGTGGCGAACATGGCGGGACTGGTCGATAAGGCCCGTAGCGAATCGGTGCCCGTCGTCTGGGTTCAACACTCCGATGAGGGGCTCACGCGGGGCAGCGAGGAATGGCGAATCGTACCCGAGCTTGACGTGCGTGAGTCAGAGCCGCTCGTCGAGAAGAACTACGGCGACGCCTTTGAAGACACGAACCTGGAGTCCGTGCTCGCCGATCTTGGCGTCGGTCGTCTCTTCGTGACCGGTGCGCAAACTGACGCGTGTATCCGCTCAACGCTGCACGGCGCATTTGCGAGAGGCTACGACGCGATCCTCGTGAGTGACGCGCACACGACCGAAGACAGCACCGAGTGGGGGGCACCGCCACCCGATCAAGTCATTGCGCACACGAACCTGTACTGGAAATATCAGGCGGCACCGGGGCGCACCGCGGGGACCGTCGAAACAAAGGACGTCGACTTCACGCTCTAGTGTCGCGTGGACGTAAACGTATCTCGTCAGGCGATGAAGTACTTCGCCTTCGGGTGGTGGCAGATGATGGCGTCGGTCGTCTGCTCGGGGTGAAGTTGAAAGCCTTCAGAGACCGAGACGCCGACGCGCTCTGACTCGAGGAGGGTAGCGACCTTGGCGTTGTCCGTGAGGTCGGGGCAGGCCGGGTAGCCCCATGAGTAGCGCCCGCCGCGGTACTGCTGGCGAAATAGTCCGGTGAGCGTGGGACCGTCCTCTTTCACGTAACCCAGTTCCTCACGGATGCGCTGGTGCCACATCTCGGCGAGCGCTTCAGCCATTTCGACACCGAGCCCGTGCAGCATGAGGTAGTCGGTGTAGCGGTTTTCGCTGAAGAGCTGGTGGGTGCGCTCGGAGACCCGGTTTCCCATGGTGACGAGCATGAAGCTCGCGTAGTCGCGATCGGCGCTTTCGACGGGGCGAAAGAAGTCGGCGATGCAGAGGTACGGTGCCGCCATCTGGCGAGGAAAGTGAAAACGCGTCACCTCTTCGACGCGAGCGTCGTCGGCGAAGATCACGAGGTCGTCGCCATCACTCGCCGCGGGGTAGTGGCCCCACACGACTTGAGGGATGAGGAGGTCGTCGGCCTTCGCGAGACTCAGCTGCTCGCGCAGCGTGGCGCTCACTCGCTCCTTGAACGAGGCGTCGTCCTCGTCCTGTTCGGGTCGAAAGCCCCACTGGTTGCGAAAGAGGGCGGTCAGGTTCAAGAATTCGGCGATCTCGTCGAGCGACATGCCCTTGGCGACGCGGCTACCGAGGAAGGGCGGGGGAAAGAGCTGGTTGTCGAGCTCGACGTCAGGACTGTGACGAGGGAGGTCGGTTGGTTGCTCGGGCCGGTCCTCGCGAAAGCGCCGCTGGACATTCTTCGTTGACAGCTCTCGGCCGAAGTTCGGGTCGTCGGTTCCACCGCGACGTATCTCACCGAGCTGGTCGAGGACCCGCAGTCCTTCGAAGGCGTCCTTGCCGTAGAAGAGGCGCCCCTGGTAGACCTCGCGCAGGTCGCGCTCGACGTAGGTGCGCGTGAGCGCCGCCCCGCCGAGCAGGACCGGCACGCCCGTCATCTGCCGCTCGTTCATGATCTCCAGGTTCTCGCGCATGATGAGCGTGGATTTGACGAGCAGTCCGCTCATGCCGAGCGCGTCGGCCCCGTGCTCTTCGACGGCGTTCAACATCTCGTTGACGCCCACCTTGATGCCAAGGTTGATCACCTCGTAACCGTTGTTGGTCAAGATGATGTCGACGAGGTTCTTGCCGATGTCGTGAACGTCACCCTTCACGGTCGCGAGCACGACGCGCCCACGGCCCCCCTGGTCGGACTTCTCCATCAAGGGCTCGAGGTGGGACACGGCAGACTTCATGGTCTCGGCGCTTTGGAGGACGAACGGCAGCTGCATTTCACCGCTGGCGAAGAGGTCACCCACGACGCGCATGCCGTCGAGCAAGATCTCGTTCACGATGTCGAGGGGCTGTGCGCCCGAGGCGAGGGCCGCGTCGAGATCGCTTTCGAGACCGACGCGCGCGCCGTCGATGATACGGCGTTTCAGGCGTTCGTTGAGGGGAAGGTCGTCGAGCGAGGGGCCCTGATTGGTTGAGGTGGTCTTCCCCTCGAAGAGTCGGAGCAGCTCAGAGAGGGGATCGTAGGCGTCGTGGCGACGGTCGTAGATGAGGTCCAGACAGACCTGGCGAGCTTCTTCGTCGATGCGGTGCAGGGGAAGGATCTTCGAGGCGTGCACGATCGCGGCGTCGAGCCCCGCCTCGGCGGCCTCGTGGAGAAAGACGCTGTTGAGGACCTGGCGGGCCGCGGGATTGAGGCCAAAAGAGATGTTGGAGAGACCGAGGATCGTGCGCACCCCGGGCAGCTCGGCCTTTACGCGGGCGATGGCTTCGAGGGTCTCGATCCCGTCGCGTCGCGACTCGGCCATGCCCGTCGAGAGGGGAAGGGCCAACGTGTCTATGAATATGTCGTGCACGTCGAGCCCGTAGCGCGAGACCGCGAGGTCGGTAATGGCTCTCGCGGCGCGCACCTTCCATTCGGCGGTGCGGGCCTGACCCTCTTCGTCGATGCACGTGGCGACAACCGCGGCGCCGAACTCGGCCGCGAGGGAGAGGAAGCCGTCGAGCCGCGTGCCCACGGCGTCGCCCTCTTCCAGGTTGACGGAGTTGAGCATGGCCTTTCCGCCGAGCCACGTGAGAGCCTGGCGGGCGACGGGCGCCTCGGTCGTGTCGATCATGATCGGAACCGAGGACTGCGTCGCCAGGCGACTCATCAGCTCGTTCATGTCGTCCACGCCGTCAGCCCCGGTGTAGTCGACACAGACGTCGATCACGTGGGCACCTTCTTTGATCTGCTCCCGACCGATCTCGACGCAGGTGTCCCAGTCGCCTTCGAGCATGGCCTCGCGAAACTTCTTTGAGCCGTTCGCGTTCGTGCGCTCGCCAACGAGCAGCACGGAGCGATCCTGCTCGTAGCTGACGGCGGAGTAGATCGAGGTGACGGCGGGCTCGGAGACGGGCGACCGCTTGGCGGCGCGGAGGGGCCGAATGGCTTCGACGACGTGGCGCAGGTGCTCAGGCGTGGTGCCACAGCAGCCGCCGACGACCTGCACGCCTTGTTCGGTGACGAACTTCGAGAGGTGCTCGGCGAGTGCTTCGGGCGTGAGGTCGTAGTGCATGTGCCCGTCGACGACGCTCGGCAGGCCCGCGTTGGGCATGCACGACAAAGGAGTCAGGGCGTAGTCAGAGAGCGTGCGCAGCGGCTCGTACATCTCGACGGGTCCCGTGGCGCAGTTGAGACCGAGCACGTCGACCCCGAGCGGGGAGAGCGCGGCGATGGCGGCACCGATCTCGGTGCCGGGGAGCATCCGACCCGTCAGCTCGATGGTGACCTGAGCCTGAATCGGCACGATGCGACCGTGGCGCGCCATCGCGCGATGGCAGGCGGCGATCGCGGCTTTGCCCGAGAGGAGATCGAACATCGTCTCGACGAGGAGGAGATCGACGCCGCCTTCAAGGAGTCCGTAGGCGAGCTCTTCGTAGCTCGCCGACAGGTCGTCGTAGGTGATCTGGCCGAGCGTGGGGAACTTCGTACCCGGGCCTATCGAACCGGCGACGAACTTTGGCTCAGTCGGGCTCGAGTATTGATCGGCGACTCGTCGGGCGATCGTGGCCGAGGCGAGGGCCAGCTCGTGGGCACGTCCGGCGATGCCGTACTCGGCGAGAACTACGGAAAATGAGCCAAAGGAGTCGGTCTCGACCACGTCGACGCCGACGTCGAAGAACGATTCGTGCAGGGACTGGACGATGTCGGGGCGCGTGACTGCGAGCAACTCGTTGCAGCCTTCAAAGTTCGCACCGCCAAAGTCGCTCGCGCTCAGCTGGCGAAGCTGGAAATTGGTCCCGGTCGCGCCGTCAAAGATGAGAACTCGCTCGGACAGCGCCTTCAGGTACGGATCGTCATCGCCGGGTCTGGCGAAGGGCGGACGTGGTGGGGACTCCATTGGACCATCAGGTTACTTGCGTCGATTCGGTTCACTACGCTGGCCACGTGAAGATCTACACCCGAGCGGGTGACGACGGCACCACCGGGCTCTACTTCGGCGGTCGGATCGCCAAGAGCGCCGAGCCGATCGAGGTGAACGGTGCGGTTGACGAGGCCCAAGCCGCGCTCGGGTGGGCCCGCTCGTTGAGCGAACCCGGCTCGCGCATGAACGAGCTTTTGATCACGCTCGAACGAGACCTCTGGATACTCATGGCCGAGGTCGCCACGCTCCCCGAGAATCGTCGCAAGCTCGTCGCCGAGAAGACCTTGGTCACCGCGTCGATGGTCGAGCGCGTCGAACGAGAGATCGACGAGCTGTCAAGTGAGATTGAGGTGCCAAAGGAGTTTCTCGTGCCGGGCGAGAACCAGCTGTCCGCCGCACTTGACGTGGCACGCACCGTCATACGGCGGGCCGAGCGCTTGGCGGTTCGCTATCCGCTGCCCGATTCCTTCGTCAACTCCTATCTCAATCGCCTGAGCGACCTTGTCTGGACGATGGCGCGCTGGGCCGAGGGACCACAACACCGAACCGCTCGGGTTCAACACTAGAAAAGGCAGTCATGGCACGCACGGCGCGAACCTCGTCGATTACTGAAGGACTGTCGCGAGCGATGATCGCGGTGCCGATCGTCGTGCGAGACGGCGTCGGCACGATCAATGGATCGCTCGTCGCCGGTCTCGACGGCGTCGAACTGCCCGCGACGCTCGACGAGCAGTGGTGTCGACTTCAAGGCCTGAGCGATCAAGCGGGCAGCGTCGTTGTGCTGCGCGCGCTTCGCGGCGTCAACGTGGCGCTCGTCTCGGTGGGCGAGGGCGCCAACGATCTCGACAGCTACCGGCTCGCCGGAGGGGCAGCGGTGCGCGCGGCGGGCGAGGGATCGGTCGCCTTCATCCTGCCGACCGATGGCGAGGGCGAACCGGGAATCCTCGCCCAAGCGCTCGTCGAAGGGGCACTGCTCGCGGACTACAGCTACAAGGGTAACGACGCCGACACAACGTTCGACGTGGTGCCGGTCGGTACGCCACTGCCGACGATCGCCGCTCACGACGCCGTGACGCTTGGCGTCGAGCGCGGTGGGGTGATTGCGGACGCGGTCAACTGGGCGCGCTTCCTCGTCGACTCTCCCGCGGGGTACATGTCGCCAAAGGCCCTCGCGAACGAGTTTGACATGCACGTCAACAATGATCCCGACGTGAGAGTCGAGGTCTGGACGGAGTCGAAGATCAAAGAGGAGCGCCTCGGCGGTCTCCTCGGCGTGGGCCTGGGTTCGGCCCAACCGACGCGCGTCGTCTACGTGACCTACGACCCCGCACCCGGCGCCGAGCTGCCCCACGTTGCCCTCGTGGGAAAGGGCATCACGTTCGATTCCGGTGGACTCTCCATGAAGAGCCCCGAAGCGATGATGACCATGAAGACCGATATGAGTGGCGCCGCCGTCGTGATGGCCGCCACGTCCATCGCGAGCCGCCTCGGTCTGCAGGTGCGCATCAACGCGATCGCCATGCTCACGGAGAACCTCGTCGGCGACAAGTCGACGAAGCCCGGTGACGTCCTCACCATCCGAAACGGCATGACCATCGAAGTGCTCAACACCGACGCCGAGGGCCGCCTGGTCCTCGCCGACGGCCTCAGCCTCGCAACCGAGACGAAGGCCGACTTCATCATCGACGTCGCCACGTTGACGGGCGCCCAGAACGTGGCCCTCGGCGATGAAGTGGGAGCGCTGTTCAGCTCCGATGACGAGCTCGCGGCGGCACTGACGGCAGCGAGCGAACGCGCTGGCGAGGCGCTCTGGCGCATGCCGCTCGTTGACAGCTACGAGTCGCACATCGACTCTGACGTCGCCGACATGAAGAACATCGGCAAACCTCCGCGGGCCGGCTCGATCGCGGCAGCGCTCCTGCTCCGGCGGTTCACCGACGGGCGCCGCTGGGCGCACCTCGATATCGCCGGTCCCGCTCGCTGTGACGCGCCGCGGGGACTATTCAACCGGGGCGCGACCGCCTTTTCCACGCGCACGCTCGCCGCGTATTTCCAGGAGCTGGCGGCCCCGAGCGAGCGCTAGGGTTCCACGCGACGTACTCGATCACGCCGTGCAGGTACTTCGCGTTCGAGAGACTTTGAGGGGACGTCGTTCCCGTCACTTCGGCCAATCAGCACGGTCGCAAAGAGCTCCTCGTCGTCGAGCTTCGCCCAGGCGAGGACTGCCTCAGCGTGACGAAAGTTGCCCCAGAGCGTTGCCTGCCAGCCGCTCTCTTCGAGGAGCAGCAAGAGCGACATCGTCGCCATCGCGGCGTCGGTGTGCCAGTAGGGGAGCGGCCACGCGTCGCGGTCACCCAGTCCCGAGGTTGCCTTGTCCGGTTCGCCGTAGCGATCGAGGTAGTCGCGAGGCCTGGTCGTCACGAGCACCGCGCCCCCCGCTCGACGTAGTCCGTCGTAGCGCCGTGAGCTCTCGCGCCACGACGGGTCGGTCGCGACCTCGAAGTAGGCGCCCACGTGCTCGGCACCGACGACGCGCATGCGCACCCCTGCGCTGTTGCCAGCGGTCGGCGCCCAGAGCGCGTCAGCGCAGCGCTCTTCGAGCCAGGCCGTCTCGAGCGGCGTGCCATCGAAGGAACGAGTCATCCGGCGTCGGGCGAGCAGCTCACGAAGTTCCACGCGACGGGTCTAGCACGGCGTCGACGATTGTTGACCCAACCAGTAAGATTTACCCACCGAAAAGAGGAGCGAGTTGTGCCATCACCGCGAGACCTGCTGAACGCCGCGAAGGCTGAAATCCGTGAGGTCGACCCCCACGACGTGGCTGACGACCTCGAGCACTACACCGTGCTCGAC
>JBAUSF010000155.1:0-3133 GCA_049581565.1 Acidimicrobiales bacterium | reverse complement strand
GTAGATGGCGAGTTGGGTGGACGCAGGTCCCGGGAGCAGATTCGTCGCCGCGACCGCGTCTTCGAACTCGCTGCCGCTCATCCAGTGGCGTTCATCGACACAGAGCCGGCGCAACAGTGAGATGTGCGTGGGCGGTCCGCCGAATCCGATGCAGCCAAGACGCGCCCACTCGCGCGCAATGACGGCGAGGCCGACTCGGGTTACGCGCGGCTCGTCGTCCACGGCGCTGATCTTCGTCGCCGCTTCGTTAGACGGCGCTCAGTGCGCCCGACGACGGACATGTCGAGAAGACTTGCACAAAACGTCTCGACGGTGTGGTGTCTCGTGCGGGTTTAGCCCGCTTGGCGAGCGACGGACTCGGCGGCGCGCGCGGCGGCGTCGGCGTCGCCGAGGTAGTGCGCGTCGAGCACGTTTAGCTCGTCGTCGAGCGTGAGTCGGTAGGGGATGCCGGTAGGGATCTCGAGCTCGGCGATCTCTTCTTCACCGATGTTCTGGAGCACCATGCGCAGCGCCCTGATCGAATTGCCGTGGGCGACCACGAGTACGGCCCCACCGCGCACGCCTTCGCTGCGCAGGTCCTCACTCATCACGTCACGGAGGTAAGGGGTCGCTCGAGTCACGACGTCCTTCAAGCATTCCGTCCTTGGGATGAGCTCGCCGGGCACGTCGCGGTACCTCGGATCGTGGCGGACGTCGCGCGGGTCGCCGAGCGCGAGCAACGGCGGCGGGACGTCAAAAGAGCGCCGCCAGAGCTTCACCTGCTCGAGTCCGAACTCGTCCGCGGTCTGCTTCTTGTCCTTGCCGGTCAGGTCGCCGTAGTGGCGCTCGTTGAGTCGCCAGGTTCTGCGCACCTTCAACCACGAGCGCCCGGCACCGTCGAGGGCGATATTGGCCGTGCGGATGGCCCTCGTCAGGACCGACGTGTGCAGGACGCGCAGATCCAGGTTCGCCTCCACCTTCAACAGCTCGCCCGCCGCCCGCGCTTCGGCTTCGCCCTCGGGGGAGAGATCGACGTCCTGCCAGCCGGTAAAGAGGTTGAGGTCATTCCACACGGAGCGGCCATGGCGAAGGAGGATCAGATCGGGCACAGTGCAAAGCGTAGTCCTGTGTTGAAATCGCTCCCGGGCGATGCCAGGAGCCCGTGAAAATACGGTTTTATTCTTACTTGTTAGTTATCTTTATAATTTTCTTGACAAGGAGAGGCTTAATTCTGTACCATGGTTAGTGTACTTTTCTGGCGTTCCGGATAGACCGGTCGCTCAGAGGCTGAACTAAGGAGTTTTCATGGCAAGAGCAGTCGGCATCGACCTCGGTACGACGAACTCGGTGGTGAGTGTGTTGGAGGCGGGAGAGCCCGTCGTCATCCCGAACGCCGAGGGAAGCCGCACCACCCCGTCCGTGGTGGCCTTTTCCAAGACCGGCGAAGTGCTGGTCGGCGAAGTCGCCAAGCGTCAAGCGATCACCAACTCCGATCGCACCGTGCGCTCGGTGAAGCGCCACATGGGTGAGAACTGGAGCATCGACATCGATGGCACCAAGTACACCGCCCAGGAGATCTCCGCGCGCATCCTGCAAAAGCTGAAGCGCGACGCCGAGGCCTACCTCGGTGACGCCGTAAACCAGGCCGTCATCACCGTTCCCGCGTACTTCAACGACGCCCAGCGCACCGCGACCAAAGAGGCCGGCCAGATCGCCGGACTCGAGGTGCTGCGCATCGTGAACGAGCCGACCGCCGCCGCCCTCGCCTACGGACTCGACAAGGGCCCGGCCGAGCAGACCGTGCTCGTCTTTGACCTCGGTGGCGGCACGTTCGACGTGTCGGTGCTCGAGATCGCCGAAGGCGTCTTCGAAGTGAAGTCGACCCACGGCGACACCCACCTCGGTGGCGACGACTGGGACGACGCCGTCATGAACTGGCTCGTAAAGACCTTCAGGGACACCGAAGGCGTCGACCTGTCGAACGACAAGATGGCGGTCCAGCGCCTGAAGGAAGCGGCGGAGAAGGCGAAGATCGAACTGTCGGCCGTCCAGGAGACGACCGTCAACCTGCCCTTCATCACCGCGACGGCCGACGGCCCGAAGCACCTCGACATCAAGCTCACGAGATCAAAGTTCAACGAGCTCACCTCTGACCTCGTCGACCGTTTGCGCGGGCCGTTCGACCAGGCGATCAAGGACGCCGGACTCACGCTCGACAAGATTGACCACGTCATCATGGTCGGTGGCTCGACGCGAATCCCGGCCGTCCAGGACCTCGTCATCAAGGTCACCGGCAAAGAGCCCAACAAGAGCGTGAACCCCGACGAAGTCGTCGCCGTGGGTGCGGCGATCCAGGCGGGTGTCTTGAAGGGCGACGTGAAGGACATTCTCCTCCTCGACGTGACACCGCTGTCGCTCGGCATCGAGACGAAGGGCGGCGTGATGACCAAGATCATCGAGCGCAACACGACGATTCCGACGAAGAAGTCCCAGACGTTCACGACGGCTGACGACAACCAGCCTTCCGTTGAGGTCCACGTCCTCCAGGGCGAGCGCGAGATGGCGTCCTATAACCAGACGCTCGGCAAGTTCCAGCTGGTGGGCATTCCGCCCGCGCCGCGTGGCGTGCCCCAGATCGAAGTCACCTTCGACATCGACGCGAACGGCATCGTGCACGTCTCGGCGAAGGACCAGGCGACCGGGGCCACCCAGTCGATGACCATCACCGGTGGGTCCTCCCTCTCGAAGGAAGAGATCGACCGCATGGTTCGCGACGCCGAGGCCCACGCCGAAGACGACCGTCGTCGGCGTGAAGAGGCGGAGGTCCGCAACAACGCAGACGGCCTCGTCTACTCGACCGAGAAGCTGCTGAAGGACCAGGCCGAGTCGTTCCAGGGCACCGAGCGCGAGGACGTCGAAAAGGCCCTTGCGACCTTGAAGGAAGCCCTCGCCGGCACGGACATCGAGGCCATCAAGAACAGCACCGACAAGCTGCTCTCGACGAGCCAGAGCTTCAGCCAGCGCCTCTACGAAGAGGCGGCGAAGTCCAACATCAACGAGCCGGCCGCCCCCGCGGGCGACGATGACGACATCGTTGACGCCGAGATTGTGGATGAAGCGTGAGTGACGAAGTCGTAGAAAACGAGTCGGTGGC
>JBAUSF010000154.1:0-2218 GCA_049581565.1 Acidimicrobiales bacterium | reverse complement strand
ATCTACGCGCTCTCGGAGATCGGCGAGCTCAAGACCCGCGCTGCGTTGAAGCAACTAAGCGAACTGGAACTCGACATTCTCTATGCGCGCGCCAAAACCCGCCTATGGGAAAAAATGGAACGGCTGCGCGGAGTTCCAGATCTCAGCATCAGCGACTTCGGCACCCGCCGCCGGCATAGTTTCCTGTGGCATGAATACGTCGTCAATGCCATGCGCGACACGCTCGGCGAAGGTTTTACCGGCACCTCCAATGCATTCCTTGCTAACAAGCATGACCTTGAGTCCATCGGTACCAACGGCCATGAACTGCCCATGGCCATGGCCGCCCTTGCCCGCGACGACGAGGAACTTCGCACCGCACAATTTCGGCTGTTGGAGATGTGGCAGAAGAGTTATCAAGGCGAGCTGCTCATCCTGCTGCCCGACACCTTCGGCACCACGCAATTTCTGCGCGGCGCGCCCGCCTGGGTGGCGAACTGGACCGGCCAGCGCATCGACAGCAAGGATGCCTATGTGGCAGGCGATGAATACATCACCTGGCTTGAGCGCCATGAGCGCGACCCGCGCTACAAACGACTCATCGCCAGCGACGCACTCGACGTGGAACAGATTCTCGGCCTTCACGCCTACTTTGCCGGCACTTTGCTTAACGGCGCATCGCCCGACGACTTCCGGTCGGCCAGCGATTTTCGCGACGCAACCCGCTGGATTCCCGAGCGCCGCATTCGCTTCAGTGCCGGTTGGGGCACTCTGCTCACCAATGACTTCCGAAACTGCAATCCCCAGGGCAACGACGGATTCAACCCTATCGGCCTGGTCTGCAAGCTGACTGAAGTCGAAGGAAGGCCAGCCGTCAAACTCTCTGACAACTACTCAAAGGCCATGGGCGACCCCATCGAAGCCGAGCGTTACCGCCGCGTCTTTGGCGTGGCCGGCGTGGCCGATACGCCCGTGCTCACCTGATTTGCCGCACCACAGGCGCACCTTAGCCCCGCCCTTACGCACTAGCTCTCTTCTTTGATGCTTCGTTTCTACGGGGGCTGCCCAGCGAAATATGCATTTGCATTGGAAATGGCTTGACGGCTTCTTGCAACGCGCCGCCGCGTGAGCAGATTTCTGCACCTGTTCAATTTTTAACCAATTTGTAAATAAATATTCACATTTTCTCCATAGAGTCAAAACGATCCTCGGTGAAGGTTCTTCCCCTCCCATCAACAATTCCATTCATTTTGGAGGCAAGTGTGACTCACAATTCAACATCAAAATGGCCTTCGGCCATTAGCGTCATTGTGTGCCTGCTCGTTCTCTCTGCGGGCATCAGCCGTTTGCACTCACAAAACAGCACGGGCGAGATTCACGGAACAGTCGTGGACCAGAGCGGCCACGCCATCCAGGACGCGAACATAGCTGCCATCTCCGGGTCCCGCGTCGTTCACACGGTGCTTTCCAGCGCCGATGGCAAATTCGATCTGACCGGCATTCCCGCCGGCTCTTACACCATTGAGGTTTCTGCCTCAGGATTCTCGACAATTCAGGATCCTGTCACTGTCTCCGCAGGCTCAAATGCCAGCTTTCCCGCCACGCTCACCGTTGCTTCAGTCTCCCAGGAGGTCACCGTTGAGGCCGAAGCTGATACTTCTCTCGCAGCTGAACTTGCACCCGTGAAGTCGCTCCTCGACGCCGGGTCAGCCCGTACTGAAATCACCAGCAACTATGTCGCTGAGTACACGTCGCCAGTGACGGATTTCGCCGACATCATTCAGGCCGCTCCCGGTACCGTCAGCTTCAACACCAACGGCATCGGCAACGGCCAGGCCAAAATCTACTTCCGCGGCTTCGTCGACGACGACTACTCGATGACATGGGACGGTGTTCCTTTCAACGATTCGAATGATCCCAGCCACCACTCGTGGGCTTACATTCCTGCTGCGGCCATAGGCCATGTTGACTTTGACCGCAGCCCCGGTACCGCCTCCGATATAGGCACCTCCAACTTCGGCGGAACAATTCACTTCTTCTCGCCTCAGTTGAGTGACGAGGCCCATGTGCGCGGCGAAGTGACTTACGGCTCCTGGAACACCAAACAGTTCCTGGGCGATATTAACTCGGGCTCCTTGTGGCATGGCAAAGCCCACCTTTGGATCAATGGTGACTATCAGAGCTCGGATGGCTACCAGACCTTTTCGCCCAAGCAGGACGAGGCCATCACCGCCAAGTT
>JBAUSF010000153.1:0-3338 GCA_049581565.1 Acidimicrobiales bacterium | reverse complement strand
TCTGATTCCCCTCGCGCTCGTAGTAGCGAGCGAGATTCGCCCACGCCTTCTTAGGAGCCTTGCGAGGGATCTTCTTGCCGCTCATAACCTCGTCTCCAGGTTGTACGATTCTCGCAACAATCTCAAGTCGGTCGATGGCTCGGTTGATCGCTCCGCGAGGCGCGTTCGCTGAGAGCCTGGTTCCAATCGACGTTCCGCGATCAACGACATACCCGGTCCTCTCAAGCTCCGATGCTAAAACTCTTTTGTCTGCGACCGAGTCGCACTCAACATCGAGCCAGGCCATTTTGCGTCAGCCGTCGCTGTCCCCGCTCGACGTCGACGCGGCGGGCGTGCCCGTCTCCGTCGAGGATCCGAGCTGGTAACTCTGCTGCCCGGACGAGAGGGTTCCCCCACCCGAAGACCCGCCACCCGAAGACCCGCCACCCGCCGTCGTGGAGCCGGAGCTCCCGTACTGGGTGTAGAGGTAGTAGCCGAGACCGGCCACGGCTGCGACACCCACGACGATCAGGATGTTTCGCTTCTCGTCCTTCCCACCACTGCGCTTCGGAGTCTGAACGGACATCGTGGCAGGGTTTCGACGGCGGTATCGGCGACGGCGCATCTTTTTAGGCTCCTGGGACGAACGGGGGTTCTGCGTCAGAAGTAGCGGGAATCTGGGCACTTGTCGAGGCGGCGACCGAGGGCCTGGTCGCGAAGTAGTAGACCGTGCCGAAGACCGCGAGGAGCACGACCCCACCCATCACGTAGTCCGCTTCGTTCAGAGGATTCTTCCTGAACTTCGTACGCTCGAACATTCCGATCATGGCGAGCTCGGCGGTCTCGCGGTAACGGTAGGAGCTCTTCGAGACGCGACGTCCATTGTGGATAATGATGTACCGGGTCGGGTAACGAATCACGTGCCACCCCGCGCGACGCGCAGCTTCGGCATTGGCCTTGTGACCCATAAAAAGCAGCCTACCCCTTGACAGCGCTCCTCGGCAACCGGGTTGACCCGGCTCTCGGTTTCGGGGGAGGGTCCCCCGATGTTTACCGCCCTTGCCGCTCAAGTCCTCGTCTGGATGGTCAAGCTCGAGCCTCTCTCCTCTGCCGGGCACACGCCCGAGGAGTTCGCGACATGGCCTGCACTCGCCGAAGAGATCGCCGACTCCGCTGAGCTCGCGCCGATTGCAAACGCTCGCTGGACTGCCGCGGTCATGACCGTCTACGGATGGCACGAATCTAGGTTTCGCTGGTCTCCTTGCTCCAAGCGATGGACATGTGACCACGGCCAGAGCGCTGGAGTTTGGCAGACGGCGACGTCGTGGGGCTCCCCCGGCGCCGCGTTGACGCTCCTCCTGATGCACGAGTCCTGGGAGCGGTGTGGCGACCTCCCCGCCGAGCAGAGACTCGCCGCCTACGCATGGGGACCCGACTGCGACCATCGTCGCGCGCAGTCGCGCCTGCGTGTCGCCGAGGCTGAGCGCCTCATGACGGTGACCTCGCTCACGGAAAAGTAGGTCTCACTTGCAATACAGAGCCCGATCGACCAAGATTGGGCGATGATACGCGTCTACCAGTTTGGCCTGCGCCCGCCGATCGTGAACGCCGTATGCGTGCGGGCGCAGCTCCGTGCGGCGCACGACTACACCAACGAGCTGACGGCGATTGAACGGGGCCGCCGCTGGGCGCTTCGCCAGGTTGACGATACCGACGAAGTGCGCGAAGCGATCGCGCTCGTCAAGGCGGCGACGAAGAGCTCGCGCAAGGCTCGGGTCGCCGAGCTTCGTAAGGTGCGCAAAGTAGCGCGCGAGGCGGCGTCGGACGAACTCGCACGGATTGCCGAACGCGAGCATGAGTTACTTCTCTCGGCTCGGGCCAACACTACAGCTTATTGGGGGACCTACCTCGACATTGAGGCCGCGCATCGCCAAGCCCGTCAAGCGCCGCTGTACGGCGATGACGCGATTGAACCCAGCGATCCGCACTTCGTCCCTTGGCGAGCTCCCTCGTCCTCGAGCTTGCCGGTGGGCCGCCTTCCCGAAAGCAACGAGGGGCAGCTTGGAGTACAGCTTCAGGGCGGCTTGTCGACGGCGGATGCACTCGCCGGCAGAGACACGCGTTGTCGACTCGTGCTGATACCGGCGCGATCGGACAGCCGACGAGCGCAGCGTCGACGCTTCGGCGAACTGTCCATCCGTGTGGGGAGCGAGGCCCGCGATCCGGTGTGGGCCACGTGGCCGATCCTGGTGCATCGCGCGATACCCGATGCCGCGTCGTGGAAATGGGTACGAGTGAGCGTGAGACACGAGGGCCGACACGAGGTTTGGACGTGTGAGATCACCGTAGACGATCCGAGCCCGCCCGCGCGTGACGCGGACACGTCACTGTCGGGGGCAATCGCAGTCGAATGGGAGTGGTCGTCCCTCGACTCGGGAGAGATCCGGGTTGCGAAATGGGCGGACGATTATGGGGCGATGGGCGACGTGCTCTTGCCCGCTCGAATCGCGGAAGGTATTCGCAAACCGGACGGTCATCGGGCCGTGCGGGACATGATCGCGAACGAGGCGAGGCCAAAGATCCAGCGCGCGATCCGTGAGGACCAGGGGCCGCGTCCGGTGTGGCTCGCGCAGGACGGGGCGACGCTGCATCTTTGGAAATCTCACATGAGGCTCCACGTAATGCATCGCCGCTGGGTGACTGAGTGCCCGGGCATATGTCCCAAAGCCCTCGCGACGCTCGAGGAATGGGTGCGACGCGATCGTCACCTCTGGGACTATGAGGCGGGGATGCGTGGCCAAACGCTGCGCGCACGGCGGGACTGGTACCGGTGTTTGGCTCGAGAATGGGCGGATCGGTACAAGACTGCGCTCTTGTCGGATCAAGACTTGTCGAGGGAGGCGCGCTTCGGTCCCGACGCGGACGTGCGGCAGACCGCGGGGGTGAGCGAGCTCCGGCAAGCGATCCGTAACGCATTCGGCCTGGACGCGATCGATGGCTTCCGGACGAATCCGCAAGAGGACGAGGCGCCATGGTGCGAGCGCGCGCGCGATGCGTGGATCGCCGGGGGTGCTCGCGAGGGTGGCATGTTCACGATTCGAAAGCAGCATTCGAGCAATGCATGGACCGAAAGAAAGGTAAAGAGCGCGGTGAAGAGGGCAGAAAAGGAGGCCGCTCGCAATGCTTCCGGCAATGCGGCGGAATGATGGACGATGTGCGAGACACGTCACAAGAGCAGCGAGACGCTCACGAGATCTCGACGCATCCCTGTCGCGCGGGACGGGCAGCAGCAGAAGGATACGCGCGGGCACCGGCTCGTCAGGTGGTATCGGAACGTGGAGTGGACTCCCGCCGAAAAG
>JBAUSF010000152.1:0-1553 GCA_049581565.1 Acidimicrobiales bacterium | reverse complement strand
TCCGTACTGCTGGCGCAAGGCCAGACGGAGGCGCCGCCAGCCAAGGCTGCCAGTCTCGAATTCAGCCTGCAGAATATGGACCGCGCCGCCAACCCCTGTGTGGATTTCTACCAGTACGCCTGCGGCGATTGGCTGAAGAACAATCCTATCCCGCCGGACCAATCGCGCTGGGGCCGCTTTGGCGAACTGGAAGAGCACAACCGCGATATTCTGCACGAAATCCTGGAGGAAGCCGCCAAGCCATCACCCGATCGCGATAGCGTCTCGCAGAAGATCGGCGACTACTACGCCGCCTGCATGGACGAGAAGGCCATCCAGGCGCGCGGGCTGCGGCCCATCGAGCCGGATATGGCGCGCATCCGCGATTTGAAGGACAAGGCGGCCCTGGCCGAAGAAGTGGCTCATCTGCAGCGCCAGGGCGTCAGCGCTCTTTTCGAATTCGGCTCCGGGCAGGATTTCAAAAACTCCGACATGGTGATCGCCCAGGCGGACCAGGGCGGGCTCGGGCTGCCCGACCGCGACTATTACCTCAAAACAGACGGGAAGTCGGTGGAACTGCGGCAGAAATACGTGGCCCACGTGGCGCGTATGTTCGAGCTGGCCGGGGAAAAAGCGGAGCGGGCCAATGCCGACGCGGAAACGGTCCTGAAGATCGAGACGGCCCTCGCCAAAGGCTCGCTCGACCTGGTCTCCCGGCGCAATCCGGAGAAGGTCTATCACAAAATCAGCCGCCAGGATCTGGAAAAATTGGACCCGCTGTTCCATTGGAGCGCCTACATCCGCGACAGCGGCGCGCCGGAATTTCAGACCCTGAACGTAACGTGGCCGGACTTCTTCAAGGCCCTCAACGGAGCCATTCAGGATTTCACGCTGCCGGAATGGAAGACCTATCTCACCTGGCACCTGCTGCACAGCGAAGCCCGGATGCTGCCGGCGGCCTTCGTAGATGCCAATTTCGACTTTTACGGACGCACGCTCACCGGTACCAAGGAGATGCGCCCGCGCTGGAAGCGCTGCGTGGATTACACCGACGCCGAACTGGGCGAGGCGCTGGGCCGCAAGTACGTGGAGCGGACCTTCGGAGCGGAAGGCAAAGAGCGCACCCTCAAAATGGTGGACGCGCTCGAAAAAGCCCTGGGCCAGGACCTGGACCAGCTCTCCTGGATGACGCCGGCCACCAAGAAGCAAGCGATCATCAAACTGCACGCCATCACCAACAAGATCGGCTACCCCGATAAGTGGCGCGACTACTCGAGCGTCATCATCAAGCGCGACGACCCGGTGGGCAACAACTTCCGCGCCGACGCATTCGAGTTTCAACGCGAGGCCAACAAGATCGATAAGCCGGTGGACCGCGGGGAATGGGAGATGACTCCGCCCACGGTTAACGCTTATTACGATCCGCTGATGAACAACATCAACTTCCCGGCCGGCATTCTGCAGCCGCCCTTCTTCGACAAGAAGATGGACGACGCGGTGAACTTCGGCGGCATTGGCATGGTGATCGGCCATGAGCTGACCCACGGCTTCGACGACGAAGGCCGCCAGTTCGA
>JBAUSF010000151.1:0-29950 GCA_049581565.1 Acidimicrobiales bacterium | reverse complement strand
GCCGGTTAGAGCGTGACGGCCTGGTCGCGACACGACGAGAAGCCAGCAACGGCGGACCTCCGCGCAAGTACTACAGCCTTTCGTCGGATGGCAAGCAATCTCTGGAGACCGGTGTGGCCGAGTGGATGACGGCGCGCGACGCGGTCGATCGAGCCCTCGGTTTATTGAAGGTGGAGGCAAGCCATGATTGAATTCGTCGAGGAGTGTCGTCGAGAGTGGAAACGGCTCGGAGTTCCCGATCCGATTGCCAACGAAATGGCTCTCGACCTTACGACGGACATCGAGGAGGCCGAGGCCGACGGTGGTTCCGCCGAAGATGTGCTTGGAAACAGTCTCTTCGACCCGCGGCGCTTCGCGGCCGCGTGGGCGAGCGCTCGAGGCGTTACCTCTCCACCAGCTCCAGTCGATCCATTTACTCCGCTCGTTGACAATCGCCACCCTTGGTACCGACCGGCACTGATCGTTGCGCTGTCACTCTTTGTGTTGCTGACGGCTCTCGCAGCAGCCGCCGCGCTCATCGGTCGTCACGGCGTTGCGGTCGCCGCCACGATCGGTCGTACGGTCGTGCTGCCGCAATCACCTCGTTGGTTCGGGCCCGCGGTGCACCCGATGCAGACGTTCGTTTCTGGTCCTTCGTCGTTCTCTCAGGGCTTCGGACCTTTTGCCGTGCTCGCCCTGGTGGTGCTGGTTGTCTGCCTTGTCACCCTCGGCCTCGCGGTGCTCTACCGGATATCTGGCCCAGGTCACCAGTCGAAGCGAAGGATTTGGTGAGCGGTGAGGTCGAACACGTGCGGTCCCCCGACTCTCGGTCTGGACGATCGAACGCCTACCACGAAGTCGTGAAAATGCTTGCCGCGTCTCAGACGCAACTTGACACGTGAGCTGAACACTTTCGAAGAGCGCCTCCGCCGTCCTTGGACGGGCTAGGCGCTCTTCGTGTAGTGCCCTATTCGTAACGACAGTCCGAGTGACCGATGATACGGTCGGCGCGGTGAAGGGGTTCATCCGAACGCTGTGCGTCGCCGCAGTGATCACGTGTGTCGCCGTGTCGGTTCCTCGCGACGCGTCGGCTTCGCTGGATGTGACGCCGAAAACACCGACCGCGTTGGCGACGTCGCCTTCGGGCGCGCTCTACGTCGTTGACACGGGTCGTGACCAGATCCTTCGACGCCTCGGTAATGGACGCTTCCAGGTGGTCGCGGGTAACGGACACCGGGGATTCTCTGGTGACGGTGGCGCCGCGACCCACGCCGAGATATCGGTCGAGAACCAAAGCGGACTCGCTGTCTCGAGCAATGGGACCTTGTACTTCATCGACAATGGGAACGGGCGCATTCGAGAGATACTGCCCAACGGCCTTATCGAAACGGTCGCTGGCGGAGGCGGCGCGACGCTCGCCACGTCACCGGTCAAAGCGAGGCGTGTTGACTTCGTGCACGATCAACTGAACGGGCTCGCCCTCGGGCCGGGCGGTGAGCTCTATCTCGCCGCGGACGGTGTGTTCCGCCTCGACAATGGAACCTTGCACTGGGTGATAGGGAGTGTTGCTCCGCGGCTCAACAAGGGCTTTCGCGGCTACGGCATGAATCCCGTCGTCCAAAAGGATTTCGATCCGGCCTACGCCCTTTCCTTTGATGGAAGGGGTGATCTGCTCGTGGGTGGTGGCAACACGTGGGACCTGTACGAACGCGTGACGTCTGGAGCGCTTCGTCTTGTTGAAGGAGACCGCGCGGAGGGCGGCTACTACGCGACGTTGGCCGAAGCGCCAGACGGCGACGTCGTGGTCGCGGGCGGGATGCACGGTCTCGCCTGGTTTCACCCTTCAGGATCGATCACGCCGATCGCGGTCTCCGGCCTTTCAACGATCCTGCCGCCGCCCAGCCATTTTGCTTACGGTGAAGCCGCGGCGGTCGGGCCGAACGGTGCGGTCTACCTCGACACTGTTGCGAGCAACGGATATTCGGACGTGGGTGCCATCGTCGAAATCACGCCTTCCGGCCGCGCGACGCTGCTCTGGAAGTCCTAGCCGAAGGGCGCACCGTCAGCGCAGGTCGTCGATGACGTAGACGTCGTCGCGGCAGTAGCCCAGGTCATCGGGCCGTTGCATCCGTACTCCTTGGGCGGCGCTTCGGTAGCCGAGCTCGAGGAGCTGGGCGTAGGCCCGCCGATGCGAGGTGTTCATCCCGAGGGTCACTTGGGCGACGGCGCGCTCGCGAGAGAACGCTTCGACACCCGCCAGCAGCTCGGTGAAGTGGCGGCTGGCCGTCGGCCCCGGGCGCACGGCTGCAAACTTGACGAAACACGAAGAGGACCCCGCTTCACCATCTCCGCAGTGGCAGACGGCGAAGGCCGCGACGCCGGTGTCATCGGTGACGAGCACGACATCGCCGAGTCGGGTCAGCGCGATCTCTTCGAGCTCGACGTTGACCTCGAGTCCGTCGTAGATCGAGTCGGTGAGTTGAGCGCACGCGTCCACGGCCGTCGCGCGCTCGGGTGGCGCAAGGGTGCTCAGGCGCGTCGTGTTGTCACTACGGCTTGACTCTTCTACCGGCTTGGCCATCAGTGCCGTCAAGTACTGCGGCCAGTACCCGAAACGCTGGTAGAGGCCGACGTGCTTGGCGCTCTGGGCGAACGTGTGCAGCCCCGTCAGCGCAACTCCCCACTCGTCGAAGAGCGCCATCACGGGAACGAGGAGACGCCGGGCGAGGCCCTGGTTCCAAACGTCCTCGCGCACCGTCAGGGGTCCAAAGAAGCCGAAGCTGCCCCATCGCGTCGCCAGTACCGATCCGAGGACCTCGCCGTTGCGCGACGCGACGAACGCGCCGTCGGGCGAGGCCGAAAAGCGCGGGCGGATGATCTCCGCGTCGCCGAACGTCACCGACGGATCCGGCACCCCGAGGAAGGTGCCAAAGGCCGTGCGCATGACGCGGTCGGCTTGATCGAGGTCGTCTGTCGTCATGGCCCGAATCACGCTCTCGCTCGACGTCGCGCCGCTGGCGTTCTGCATGGCCCACCTCCCCGGAAGATCCAAACGTGATGTCGCGATGACCCTATCTGGTGCGCCGTGCTGCGTCGAGGGTCTTGACAGGCTCGGTCGTACGGTCTAATCTACAACCAAATGGTTGTAGATCAAATGTCCGACGACGAAGTGGATCGCCTCTTTCAGGCGCTCGCCGATGCCACGCGGCGTGACATCCTCGCGCGAGCAATCAGGCACGAGCAGTCGGTGTCGTCGCTCGCCGGTCACTACGACATGAGCTTTGCCGCGGTGCAGAAGCACGTATCGGTGCTCGAGCGTGCTTCTCTTGTCACGAAGGAACGGCGCGGGCGAGAACAGATCGTGCACGGACTCGAGCCGACCATAAAGAGAGCGACCCGTCTTCTCGGTAGTTACGAAGAGATGTGGATTCAACGAGCACACCAAATCGCCGACCTGCTCGCCGGCACGAAATGAGACAGCGCATGACCGTAGTCAGCACTCAGAAGAACCCAGAGGACCTGACCCTCGTTGTGGTGGCCGAGTTTACGGCGAGTCCCGAGCAGGTCTTCGAACTCTGGGAGGACCCTCGCAAGCTCGAGCGGTGGTGGGGGCCGCCGACGTTTCCGGCGACGTTCTCCCGCCACGACTTCTTCGTCGGCGGCGAGTCGCGCTACTTCATGACCGGACCCGAGGGCGAGACTCCCCACGGCTGGTGGCGCATCGACGCCATTGACAGGCCCCACCGGATCGATTTCGCGAACGGCCTCGCGGGAGATGATGGCGAGCCGGTGCCCGGCGTCGAGCCGATGGCGGAGTCAGTGACCTTCGAGCAGTTTGATGGTGGCACCAGGATGACCGCGCTGACTCGCTTCGTCAGTGTCGAACAGATGGACTTGATGCTCGCGATGGGCATGGAAGAGGGCATGAAAGGTGCGATGAGTCAAATCGACGAACTGCTCGTCGCGCACTAGCCTCCGACGTCGACGGGGTGACGGAACATCCCGTGATCAGATAGCAAAGATCGAGAAAAGACTCTGGTAAGAGGACCTTTCTCCCTGGTATTGCGCGCGTTTGGTGGACAACAATGCAGACGTGACCAGCACCCGGGTTAGAGCAGGGAGAGTCGACCGACCGCGGGGTGAAGTACCGCTCGGCACATTTGTGGTTCTTGGTGTCGACGCGTTCGCGTCGCTGATCGCGACGCTGAAAGAACGAGGCTACGACACCAAGGGTCCGGTGGTGAGTTCGGGTGCGATCGTGCCCGGCCCGATCAAGGACGTTGACGACCTGCCGCGGGGCGTGCGCGACGAGCAGTCGCCCGGTCACTACGGACTCATTCACACCGAGGGCGAGAAGTTCTTCGACTGGGCCGTTGGACCTGCGGGATGGAAGAGCGAATTCTTCCCTCCTCACGAAGATCTCTGGCACGCTCGGATCGAGCGCCGCCAGGTGTTCCTCACCGAAAACCCTACGGACCCCGCCCCGCTCGCCGTCGTCGGTGCGCGGCCCTGCGAGGTCGCGGCCCTACGTGTGCTGGACCGAGTGTTCATCGACGACGTGCGCGACCCGCGCTACGCCGACCGCCGTGAAGGCGCCTTCGTCGCAGTAGTCGAATGCGGGAGTCCCGGCGCGACGTGCTTTTGCTCATCGATGGGCACTGGTCCAGACGCCGAGGAGGGCGCCGATCTCATCCTCACCGAGCTCGACAACGACCACGGCCACCGCTTCCTCGCGCGCGTCGGCACGACGCGCGGCGCCGACGTGCTCGCAAGCCTCCACGTCGAAGCTGCGAGCGACGAGGATCTCTCGGCGCGCGCGGCGGTGCTCGATGGCGCCCGTCAGCGAATGAGCCGGCGTCTCGAGGTCGACGGGCTCGCGAGCCTGCTCGCCCGCAATCTCGAACATCCCCGCTGGGCGGAGGTCGCCGAGCGCTGTCTTTCGTGCGGCAACTGCACCTTGGTCTGTCCGACCTGCTTCTGTAGCGACGTGCGCGACCGCACCGAACTCAACGGCGACGTCGTGCGCCAGCGAACCTGGGCGTCGTGCTTCAGTGAGGATCACTCGTACCTGCACGGTGGCGCCGTCCGTCCGTCCACGCAATCGCGCTATCGCCAGTGGATGACCCACAAGCTCTCGACCTGGTGGGACCAGTTCGACACGTCGGGCTGCGTGGGGTGCGGGCGATGCATCACGTGGTGTCCCGTCGGCATCGACATCACCGAAGAGGCGCACGCCATCGCCGAGAGCGACGGCGCGACTCGCGTTGAGGTGCCGGGCGTGCGGAGGGTGTCATGAAGACGATCGATCAGCTGGTTGCCGCCCATCCCTTCACCCAGGGGCTCAGCGACGAGTACGCGGCGATCGTCGCCGGGTGCGCGCGCAACGTGGCTCTCAGGACAGGCACGACGCTCTGCGTCGAAGGCGAGAGCGCCGACACCTTCTTCCTTCTTCGTCGCGGTCGCGTCTCGATCGAGGTGCACCAGCCCGCCCACGGTCAGGTCGTGATCGAAACCGTGGGACCCGGCGGGGCCGTCGGATGGGGCTGGCTGGTGCCGCCCTATCGCTGGACCTTTGACGCACGCGCGCTCGAACCAGTGGGCGCGCTCGCGATCGACGGTGCGTGCCTGCGCGCCAAGTCACTCGAAGATCCCGCTCTCGGCTACGCACTCTTGTCGCGCGTCTCGCGAGAGCTCTTGAGCCGTCTGCAGGCGACACGGCTGCGGTTCCTCGATCTCTATGGCGGCCCCAATGACTAGCGCTGTTGCGCAGGCAGTCGCGCCGCAGCCGCTGACGCCGTCGCTGTACCGGGTCGTTGAGCGCCGACGCGAGACCGAGGACGTGGTCACGTTCTTGCTCGAGCCCCTGCGCGGCGAGCGCCTAGCCTTTCGCTCCGGCCAGTTCAACATGCTGAGCGCGATCGGCGTGGGGGAGGTCGCGATCTCGGTGAGCGGTTCGCCCGACGAAACGCTGCTGCGCCACACGGTGCGCGACGTTGGTGCCGTGTCCCACGCCCTCGCCGCCAGCGTCGTCGGCGACGTCATCGGGGTACGGGGACCCTTTGGCACCGACTGGGGCGTCACGGGCGTGATCGATTCGAACGACACCGTCGTCGTGGCGGGCGGCATCGGACTCGCTCCGCTGCGCGGCGCGGTGAGCGAGCTCGTGGCCGCCCAGGCGCTCGGTTCGGGCCGGGTCTTTGTGCTCGTCGGCGCGCGCGAGCCGTCTCAACTGGTGTTCGGTGACGACCTCGCGGCGTGGGAGGAGGCGGGAGCCGTTGTTCGCGTCACCGTCGACCGCGGTACGCCCGAGTGGCGAGGCCGGGTAGGGCTCGTCACGACCCTGCTCGAAGACGCCGGCTTCGACCCGGCGAACTGCCGGGCACTCATGTGCGGACCCGAGATCATGATGCGCTTTACCGCGCGGGCACTCGGTGAGATCGGCGTCTCGCCCGATTCGATCTGGGTGTCGCTCGAGCGCAACATGCAGTGCGGGATTGGTTGGTGCGGACACTGCCAGCTGGGGCCGCTCCTCTTGTGCCGTGACGGTCCCGTCGTGCGCTACGGCGACGAGGTTCGTGCACTCATGAACGAGCGAGAGCGATGAGTGTCGCAACGTCACCCAACCGCCCAACGCTCGCCGTGTGGAAGTTCGCCTCGTGTGACGGCTGCCAGCTGAGCCTGCTCGACCTCGAGCCCGAGCTGCTCGCGATCACCCACGCCGTCACCATTGCCCACTTCACCGAGATGACGCGTGCTCACTTCGAAGGGCCTTACGACGTCTCAATGGTCGAGGGCTCGATCACGACCCCCGAGGACGTTGAGCGGATCAAAGACGTGCGCGAAAGTTCGCGTGTGCTCATCACGATTGGCGCCTGCGCCGCGACGGGCGGGATTCAGGCGCTGCGCAACTTCGCCGAACCCGGTCGCTACGCCACGACGGTCTATCCCCACCCCGAGTATCTCGAGAGCCTCGACACCTCGACCCCGGTGTCGGCGCACGTCAAGGTCGACTACGAGCTGCACGGCTGTCCGATCGACCGCTACCAGCTGCTCGAGGTGATTCTCGCCTTCCTCGCCCACCGTCGGCCCATTGTCGCCACCCACTCGGTATGCCAGGAGTGTAAGGCGCGTTCGACCGTCTGCCTCGCGGTCGCACACGACGTGGCCTGTCTCGGTCCGGTGACGAGGGCCGGGTGTGGCGCGCTCTGCCCCTCGATCGGTCGGGGCTGCTTTGGTTGCTTTGGACCGAGCGACGGCGCGAACGTGCCCTCGCTCGTCGACTGGTACCGCGCTCGGGGCACGTCCGAGCTCGAGCTCGAGCGATTGCTGCAGACCTTCAACGTCGCCGCGCCGCCGTTTCGGGCGGGCGTCACGCACCTCTCGACGGTCGTTGCCGGCCCGCGACGGGAGACATCATGACCCACGGCGCCAAGCGCTCACGCACCGTCAACGCCCAGGGCATCGCCCGGGTGGAAGGCGAGGGGTCGCTGCGCGTCGTGGTCCACGACGGTCTCGTCAGCGACGTGTCGCTCGATATCTTCGAGCCGCCGCGCTACTTCGAGGCGATGCTCGTCGGACGGCACATGAGCGAGGCCCCCGACATCACGGCCCGGATCTGTGGAATCTGTCCGGTCGCCTACCAGATGTCGGCGTGTGCGGCGATGGAAGACGCCTGCGGGGTGGTCGTCAGCCACCGAGTGGCGGCGCTGCGACGACTGCTGTACTGCGGCGAGTGGATTCAAAGTCACGCGCTGCACGTCTACCTGCTGCACGCGCCGGACTTTCTCGGTTGCGCGGACGCGGTCGAGCTCGCCGAACGTGACCCCGAGACGGTCGAGCTCGGGCTCGACCTCAAGCGCACGGGCAACCTCATCATGGAGACGGTCGGGGGACGGTCGATCCACCCGGTGAACGTTCGCGTCGGTGGCTTCTACTCGGCGCCCGAACCGGCCGCGATCGCGGCGCTCACCGAGCCCCTCCTTCGAGCTCGCGACGCGGCGATCGAGACGGTGCGCTGGGTGAGTGGGTTCGACATTCCAGAGGTCACCGGTGCGTACCGGTTCGTGGCGCTGCGTCAGCCGGGCCGCTACGCGATCGACGGCGGACGACCGAGCTCGAGCGACGGCCTCGACCTCAGCGCGTCCCAGTTCGCCGAGCTCTCGGTCGAAGAGCAGGTCGAGCGCTCGACCGCATTGCACGCGCGCATCGAAGGAGCCGCCTACCTGACGGGCCCGCTCGCGCGCTACGCCTTGAACAGTGCACTCCTGCCCGAGGTCGCCCGCGAGGCCGCGAAGCAAGCCGGCCTCGGCGAGGTCTGCACGAACCCCTTTGCGAGCATCATCGTGCGCGCGGTTGAGCTGGTCTTCGCCTGCGACGAGGCCCTCGGGCTCGTCGCCCGCTACGAGCCTCCCTCACCGCCCGCGAGCGAGATCGTGGCGCGCGCGGGGGTCGGCACCGGTGTCACCGAGGCGCCGCGCGGGCTGCTCATGCATCAGTACGAAATCGATGAGCACGGGACGATTGTGCGCGCGCGCATCATGCCACCGACCTCCCAGAACCAGCTGACCATCGAGGACGACCTTCGCCGCGTCGTCGAGGGCGGCCTCGACCTCAGCGACACCGATCTGCAGTGGCGCTGCGAGCAGGCGGTTCGCAACCACGATCCGTGCATCTCCTGTGCGGCACACTTTCTCGACGTCGAGCTGGAACGCTCGTGATCGTCGTCGCGGGACTCGGAAGCGCCTACCGGGGTGACGACGCGGTCGGGCCTCTCGTCGCGGCGCTCGCCGCCGCCGAGGTCTCTCCGGCGATCGACGTCGGACCGATCGAAGATCCGCTCGACCTGCTCGGACGCTTCGACGGGGCCGAACTCGCGGTCGTCGTCGACGCGGTGCGTTCGGGTGCCCCGGTCGGGAGCGTGCGCGTCTTCGAGCTCGAGCTCGGCTCGGGTCACGAGGATGAGGTGGGCGTGGCGACGACGAGCACGCACGGCATTGGTCTTGTCGGGGTGGTACGTCTCGCCCGGGCCGTCGGCCGCGCGCCACGGCGCCTCGCCGTGGTGACCATTGAGGGCGAAGTCTTTGACCTCGGGCGCGAGATGAGCGACGCGGTCGTCGCGGCGGTGCCCGAAGCAGTGAGCGCGGTCGTGCGCCTTATCGAGGAGGTTGAGCAGTGTGCGTGAGTCGGCTGTATCGGGTCGTTGATCGTGAAGAGGGTCCGTGGGCCGAGGTGGAAGACGTGAACGGCGCGCGTTCGCGCGCGTCGCTGCTCGCCTACGACGGACCGGAGCTGGCGGCGGGCGAGTGGGTGAGCGTGCACAGCAGCTACGTGCTCGAGCGCGTGGACGCCGCAGAAGCAGCGGCGGTGCGAGACGAGATCCGCCGGGCCGAGCGCCCACGGGAACTCGGAGCGTCAGCGTGAACGCCCTCGGTGCCACGAAGCGAGGCGGTCGCCTGGGTGGCGTCGCCATCGCCGGACTGACCGCGCTCGTGAGCGGGGTATCGGTGTTCGTGAACAGCTACGGGGTTCGCGCGGGCGCCGCCCCCGACGTCTACACCACGGCGAAGAACCTCGTCGCGGTCTCGGTCCTCTCCCTCGTTGCCGCGGCCGGGTGGGCGCTTCGCTCGCGGCGCGTGGGCTCGATGGCGGTCAACTTCGTGACCCCCGCGCCCGAAGCGGACGCGGTGGCGCCGCTGCGGCACTGGGCTCAGTGGATGGGCCTCGCCTACGTCGGGGTCATCGGTGGGGGACTCGCATTCGTCTTATTCTTCAACGGTCTCGCGGTAAGCGAACCGGCGTCGGCTGCGTTCTGGCGCGACACGCTCGTGCTCTGGGTCGCCGTGCTGGCGGTCCTGTTCGTGCGCGAGCGGGTGCGCTGGTGGAACGTCACCGCGATCCTGCTGCTCGTGACGGGCGAGATCGTCGTGAGCGGCGGCGTTGGTCAGCTGGCCGCCAATCGCGGTGAAGTCGACGTGCTCGCATCGAGCGTGCTCTGGGCGCTCGAGGTCGTCGTTGCCCGCCGCCTCCTTCGAACGAGGTCTCCGGCGGCGCTCGCCGTCGTGCGGATGGGCGTCGGTGGAGTGACGCTGATCGGGTACCTGGCGGCGAGTGGATCACTCGGCGAGCTCGGCTCGCTCACCCTCAATCAGTGGCGCTGGGCGATCTGGACGGGGCTGTTGCTCGGTGCGTACGTGGCGACGTGGATGAGCGCTCTGGCGCGCGCGAGGGCGCTCGACGTGACCTCGGTGCTCGCGGCGAGTGCGCTGCTCACCTGGCTGCTCCAGGTGATAGCCGGTACGAGCGTGGCGAACCCCGCCGCGAGCGGACTCCTGCTCGTCGGGGCGGGTGCGGGACTGGTGCTGGTAGCGGCCAGTCGACCCTCCGCGTGGCGTCGGCTGCGAGGGCGCGTGACGTGACCTCGTTGCACGACTCGGGTCCCGCGCTCTTTGCTCGATACGCCTATCCGCCCAACGAGCTCGGCTACTGCGGCCCGGGGGAGCCGAGCGTGCTGCTCGAAGCGGCAAGCGAGGGCGGTCACGAGGCGTTGCTCTCACACCTCGCACGCCAGTTCGAAGGAGCCTGGCCCTACCTCGAACTGATCGCTGGGTGCAACGGCGTGAGCGATCCGCTCGATCGACGCGTCGTAGAGGCCTACTGGATTGGCAACGACCTCACGCGTCGCGTGTCGCCGTCGATACTCGCCGCCTCGCTCGATGATCGGTTCTCGCGCCGCGCGGGCGATCGCTTCACCGCGCTCGCCGCAGCGGCGTGGAACGGGGGCGTCGCCCAGCACAACTTTCACGTCTTCGCGGTCTATCCGTGGCTCGGACTGCTGCGTGCCGGTCGAACCGGGGCTCCCCTTGAGGTGCTGGACCGGTGTCGGGTGCGTTGGGGCCGGGTCGAAGCCGTGCGCGGAGACCTCGTCTCGGTCACGAGCCAGGGACTCGATCTTGTCGGCAACCGGCTGACGCTCGGCGACGAGCGACTCGAGGTTGCTCGTCGCGGCGTCGAGGGCATTGGCTTCGTGGGCGAGCTCGTCGAGGGTGACGTGGTCGCCCTCCACTGGGACTGGATCTGTGATCGCTTGAGTGCGGGCGCGCTGGGCAGGCTCCGCGCCGCCACCCGCGACAACTTGCGAGCGGTCAATGCACAGGACGCGTGCGGACCGGCGGAGGCTCTCGAGCGCGTACGGTAAGTCTGCACGCCATGCCAAAAGATCGTTCCACGCCAGGTTCGTCGTCGCCCGAATTCTTCTCGCCCGAACTTCGAGTCCTCCTCATGAACGGGCTCGCCCTCCTGCCCGCTGGAGCGAACGTCGTCATGCAGCTCTCGCGCCTGCCCGTCGGCCGCGGCGTCGCGGAGAGCCGCGTCGCGAGCGGGGCACTCATGCGCCGTCCCCTCAAGCGAACGAGAACGACGCTCGGCTACATTCTCGTGGCCCTGCTCGGTGACGACGAAATGCGCCGTTGGTTGCGCCTCGAAGTCAATCGCCAGCATCGTGACGTCCGCTCGCGGCCGGGCGACGAGGTCGACTACAACGCCTTTGACCCGCAGCTGCAGCGGTGGGTCGCAGCCTGCATGTACCACGGGGCGCTCGACGCCGTCGCGTTCATCAACGGCGCGCCGTCCAATGAGGCGCTCGACGAGCTCTACGAGCACTGCGGACGCTTCGCCACGACGCTCCAGGTTGCCCCGAGTGACTGGCCTGCCAACCGGCAGGACTTCGAGTCGTACTGGTCGTCCTCACTCGCCGAGATCGAGCTCGATGACGTGACGCGCGCCTACTTGGGCAAGATGGTCTCGCTCGGATTCCTTCCCGTTGTTGGTCGTCTGCTCGGTCCGGCGCACGAGTTCGTCACGGCCGGGTTCTTGCCCGAGCCGTTTCGCGGCGCGCTCGGCCTCGCCTGGAGCGACGCTCGCCAACGTCGCTTCGACATGACGCTGCGTTCGGTTGTCGCGGTTCATCGGAAATTTCCGCGAGCGCTACGCGAGTTTCCCTTGAACCTCGTCTGGTGGGACACGCGTCGACGCTTCCGACGAGGACGTGCCTTCGTCTAGGACTCGTGCGAGGGAATCGCGGGCCGTACGAGGCGCCGGCGCGACGCGGAGAGGATGATGGCGATCCCCATGAGCGACGTTGACGCGTAGAACGTCGCGTGAAGGCCCTTCACGAAGGATCCGATGAGGGCTGGTCTGATCGAGCTCGAGCCGACGAAGATCGCAAAGGCGACGTGGCGCGAGATCGACGCCGACGCGATCAAGATCGCCAGTCCGAAGGAAAAGACCATGCCGACGTTCGCAAACGTGCGCAGCAGCCCCGAGGTCACGCCAAAGGCGTTGCTCGGTGCCACCTTCATGACGGCCGAGTTGTTCGAGGGGAAGAAGCAGCCCGCGCCGATGGCGCCCACCGTGTAGGCGAGCACGATGACCAACAGCGAGGTGTGCGCGCCGAGCTGGGCGTACGCGATCAGCGCGAGAATCTGAAGTACGAGGCCGAAGGTCGCCGGCAGCACCGCGCCGTGACGGTCGGCGTAGCGTCCCGCGAGTGGCCCGAAGATACCCCCGATGATGTAACCGGGCACGAGCAAGAGCGACGCGCGAATGGGATCGAGGTGGTGGACGCCTTGTAAGTACATCAAGAGCAAGAACAGCACGGCGAAGTTGGCGAGACTCTGGAGCAACGCCGCGAAGAACGACGGCGTGATCGTCGGAATCTTGAAGAGGCTGAAGTCGAGGAGTGGCTCTGTCGTTCGCTGTTCGATCTGCCAGAAGGCGATCAGGCACACGACGCCACCGATGAAGAACCCCACGATTGTGGGATTGAGCGACTCGCTGATGAGATCAACCATGGCCCAGAGGAGTCCGAAGAGGCCGAGGCCGACCGTGAGCATGCCCCACCAGTCAATGTGTCGGCTGACGCGGGGAGACGTGTCGTGCAGGACCTTGCGGGCGACGGAGACGGCCGCAAGTCCAATCGGCAGGTTGATCCAGAAGATCCAGCGCCACGAAACGTAGGTGACGATCGTGCCACCGAGCACCACCCCGAGCACGGCACCCGTGTTGTAGCCAATGGCGTTGAATCCGTAAGCCCGTCCGCGCTTGTCCCTGGGAAACGTGTCGGCGATCACGGCACCCGAGTTCGCGGCGATGAACGCGCCGCCGATTCCCTGGAGCAAGCGAAAGATGATGAGCGAGAGTTCGTTCCACGACAGCGCGCAGAGCGCGGAACCGACGACGAAGATGACAAACCCCATCTCGTACATCGAGACGCGACCGAACATGTCGCCGAGACGCCCCACCTGGGTTGAGACGAGGGTGATGACGAAGAGGTAGCCAATGATGACCCAGATCACCGACGCCAGACCGATATGGAACGTTCGCTCGATCTCGGGCAGCGCCAACACGACGATGGTCGTGTCGACGGCGGTGATGAGCACGCCCGTGACGACGACGAGGAGTGCGAGATCCGGCCGAGCGGTCAGTCCTGAGCCGTCGTTGAGCGCGGTGCTCGGCGTGAGCTCGCGGCGTGATTTCACTGGTGAGCCGCTGTATTGTGAATGACGCTCCGGTTGTGCGCGACGGCGCGAACGAGGGTATCCGAGCGAAGCATTGAACTCCAGGTTACGCGTCATGAACCGCCCCGTGACGTTGGTCGTCACTCCTGCGACGTCGTCACTCAAGCCGATATGAAGTCAAGAATGTCAGCGCTGGATGTAATGAACCTGGCAGGTATCACCGTCAGAGAGCGTGATTGTGAAGGTGAAGGTGCCGTTGCGCGAGTGCACTACGGACTTCACGCGCACAATTAGCACGGTACCCGTGTCGCGCAGTACCGCCGCGCTCGTGCCCGCGTGGCTCGTCACTCGCGGCTGGCCGAAGAATCCGGTGCCGTCGATGGCTATCGTCACCGTGCGGCCCGCTAGGACCGTGCCTCGCACGAGCGTCGCGGTCGGCTTGGCGGGGGGCGGCGGAGGAGGCTTCACAACCGTGAGCGTGAACGTGAAGGTGCCCTGGTCGCCGGTTGCGTCGCTCACGGCTCCCGCTGCCTTATACGTACCTGCAGCGAGCGTGCCGCTCGTCGTGATGAGGCCGGAAGCGCTCACGAGCAGGCTCGGCGCACCAGTCGTCTGAGCGAAGGTCTCTGCGCCCAGATTGGCGCCGACGCTCAACTGCTGACTGAATTTGGAAGAGTCGATCGTTGCAATCGACGCCGCCGTCGGTGCTCGTTGAACCAGTGCGCCAACCTTCAGTGTGAAGGTGAATGTTCCCTCGTCTCCCACCGAGTCGGTCGCGGTACCCGTTGCTACGTACGAGCCGGCGGTGAGCGATCCAATCGTCGTGATGAGGCCCGAGGAACCGACCGCGAGCGTCGGCGCTCCGTTCGTTTGCACGTAGGTGACGGCACCGGTGGCGCCCGTGACGCTCAGTTGACTCGAATAGGTGGAACTGCCACTGACCTTGACGTTGGCGGTCGTCGCTGAGCTCTGCAGCAGCACGCCAACATCCACGGTGATGCTGAACGTGCCGGTGTCGCCGCCCGCGTCACTCGTCGTTCCTGTCGCGACGTAGCTCCCCGGGGGCAGCTGTCCGCTGGTCGTGACGAGTCCGGTAGAGCTCACGACCAGGTTCGGGGCTCCACCGACCTGTGCGTAGGTGACGGCGCCGGAATTGTTCGTCGTGACCAGCTGGTGGCTGAAGGTCGCCGAGCTGCCCACCGACACGGAAGTAGACGTCGGCGCGCTGATGAGGCCGCAGGTGTAGTCGCCGTCGTAGCCTTGGGAGGGGTACTGGATCATCGCGACGCGCGCACCGGTGAAGGACGTGGTCGCGCACGCCGCTTCGGCGGCGGGGAGTGACGCCGCGAGTCCCGGAACCCACACGGGAATCGCGGAAAAGGCAGTACTGGTGTTGCCCGTAATGACTTGCCACATCGATGACGTGGAGTAGATCCCGAGCGACGTGACGCCCATGTTGGTGAATGAGGCGACCTCGCCCTCGAGCGTGGCCGTGTCGTACGCTTCGGTCGCTGCGTTGCGACCGTATTCGATCGACTCCCACGCGTTCCCGGTTTCGACATCGAGCCACCACGGCGCGTCGCGCGCGGCGAGCGTCGCGTCGGACGACCCGTCGGTGCTCTCTGCCGCTACGGCGTTGGCAAAGGACTGGCGCGCCGCGTTCCATCCGTAGTCGTAGGAGCACGGAACACTGTTGGCACCGGAGCACGCGTCCGGCGTCTGCTGATTCGTAGGCCAGCCCACTCCGTACGTCGGACCCCCGTTACCAGTATTCGCGTAGAAGCCGGCGATCTTGCTCGACGCGTTGTTCGCCCAGTTGAGCTCTGACGCGAGACACTTATTGGTCGTGAACACCGCCCCCCCGTTGACGCCCAGTATTCCGAAACCGGGAGTGCTCGGCAGTGGACTGCTGCACTGGGGAAAGCTGATGTCAAAGCCAGTGAGCCCTGACGCGGGAGTCGTGCTGGCGCACGCGGAGACCGAGGTGGAAAGGAGTACTACCGCAACTAAGGCGACCGCAAACGACGATTTCTTTAAGAGAACATGCACGTGTCACGAGTGTAGGTTTGCCAATCTCTCGAATTCGAAATATCGCTTTACAATCTCGTGTGATTGCGGCACACGCTTTCGCACGCGCATTGTTTTGAGTGCTGCGACTCGACTACTCGCAGTCGTCGCACCGTTCGCTCGAGACGATGTACAAAGTATTCACTACAGTGCGCGAACGTCAACACGACGACCGGGCGTTGTAGTGACCACCAACTACCGACTACGCGTCACGTCTGAGCATCAGCGCGCCGCTAGCACGACATCACGAGCAGCCCGGCGTGAGCGTGAGGTCGTGCGCGGGATCGCTCGTGGCCGGTCCAATGCCGAGATCGCCGAGGAACTCCGTATGAGTGCCGCGGCCGCCAAGACGCACGTCAGTCGAGTGCTCGCGAAGCTCGGGGCCTGCGATCGAGCCCGGCTCGTCGTGATCGTCTACGAGACAGTGCTCGCGCTCTTGGCCTGAATCACCATCCGCCGGGATCGCACCCGTATTGATCGGGTACCCGGTTTCTCGTCACGCGCATGCCAACGACGATCTGTGCGTCTTCGGGTGCTTCGCCAGCGAGCGGTGCGAACTCGCCGCCACCGTATTCGCTCCAGGTCGCATTTCGAAAGCCGATGCCCGAATAGACGGGTCCGACCATTCGCCAGTTGCCCCCGACCTCGCACACGGCGACGTGCTCCCACTCGTTTCGAAGGCCGACAACCGACACGCGCCGGGCCCGCGCGTCGGCGATGATGGCCCGAGCCTCGATGTCCGCAATCAGGTCGACGCGGTGCGCTGGCGCCTTGACGGGCGCCTTAGCCCGCCCAACGGCCCCCGCGGGAGGCGCGAGGGCGGGTTGCGTGAATAGGACCACGGGCAGGGCCAGTGAAACCAGCATGGCGAACAGAACTCTTCGCACGGCTTTCCTTCTCCTTGAACGGCACCACGGCAAGGCCCCGTCTCACGTGGTCGTGTTGCGGGCTTTGGCTCGATGCTTGGCGGGTGTAGGTGGCCCCACCAAGGGGTACTGTTCTCTCGGTCACCGGTTCCACAGCTCTGTGGGGCGACTTGGGGCAGTCGTTGCTGCCTCGGCGAGCCTAACTGGACGGGGTCGACATCGTGCCCAAATGCTTGCTGTTTTTTAACAGGATAATTTTCTTCTACCTGATCACGGGGGGTGCATAAAGTGTCAGTTTTGTGACACCTCGTCCGTTTCCGTGGACGAATTAACCCGCAGAATGACCTGTTTTACGCAGAAAGAGCGTGTATATGCTGTCGCCGTTGGGCGCATGATCGGATCCGTGAAGCGAGGTATCCGTGAGGGCAGTCGTCTTTCGAGACACGCGCTTGGTAGAGGTCGAAGACGTGCCCGACGCGGAGCTCGAAGAGCCGTCTGACGTCGTCATCCGCGTCACCTCGAGCGCCATCTGCGGGACCGATCTGCACATGTACGACGGTCGAACCGGAGCCACGCCCGGTCTCGTCTTTGGACACGAGCCCCTCGGAGTCGTCGAGCGCGTGGGCAGTGCCGTCTCGATGGTCAAATCGGGCGATCGCGTCGTTATTCCGACCCACCTGTACTGCGGGGTCTGTGTCAACTGCGCGCGCGGTCTCTCGGCCGCGTGCCTGCGCGTGCGCCCCGGGGGCTTCGGCGCCGCGTACGGCTACGCCGGCATGGGCCCCTACCGGGGTGCTCAGGCGGAGCTGTTACGCGTGCCCTACTCCGACGCCAATTGCATCCCCGTTCCGGGCGAGCCGGGTGACGAGCTCGAAGACGACCTCGTGCTGCTCGCCGACGCCTTCGTCACCGGCTGGCACGCGACTGTTATTGCGGACGTGAAGGCCGGATCAACGGTCGCCGTGTTCGGCGCCGGCACGATCGGGCTCCTCAGCGCGTACAGCGCGCTGCTGAAGGGCGCGAGTGAGGTCTACGTGGTCGATCACGTACCCGAACGCCTCGACAAGGCCGGCGAGATCGGCGCCACGCCGATCGATTTCTCGCTCGGCGATCCAGTAGAGCAGATCAAAGAGCTCCGTCACCGCCGGGGACTGCCGCTTGGCGAAGAACCCATGGACGGCGTGGAGGTCGGCATCGACGCGGTTGGATTCCAAGCTCGCGACCGCGCCCATCCGAACGAGGAGAATCCGAGGCAGGTCGTGGGCGACCTGGCCCGACTCGTCAACCCGACGGGACGCCTCGGCATCGCCGGGGTCTACGCGGAACGAGACGTGCACCCGGCTCCCGAGGGCACGGCCGACGGACATCTCAAGGTGCCCTGGGCGACGCTGTTCGCGAAGGGCGTGACGGTCGGATTCGGTCGCACCCACGATCGGCGCTATACCGTCCTCTTGCGCGACATGGTCACCTCTGGTCGGGCCAAGCCCAGCGTCGTGGTCACCCACCACGGCACGCTCGAGGACGCTCCAATGTTCTTTGACGCCTTCGACCAGCGAAAGGGCGGGGTGATCAAGGCCATTCTGCAACCGAGTCGCCCCTAGCGATGAACTTGGCCCGAATCGTCATTTCGGCGTCGAAACTGCTGGGTACTCTTACGGCTAGGCAGGTCATCCCGGCGAGGTCCCAGATGGCCTTCACGCTTGGCTTTCACATCATCCTCGCGTGCTACGGCATCGCGTTTCCGACGATCGTGCTCATCGCGGAGTATCTGGCTCTTCGTCGCCGCGACGAGACGCTGATGACCCTCGCACGCCGCTGGTCCCAGGCGCTCGGGGTCCTCGTCGCGGTAGGCGCCGTCACGGGAACGGTGCTCTCCTTTGAGATGGGGCTCTTGTGGCCGGGACTCATGAGTCGCTACGGAGCGGCGCTCGGCCTGCCGTTCGGATTCGAGGGAATCTTCTTCTTCTTCTTGGAGGCGATCTTCACCGCCGTCTACCTCTACGGGTGGCGGCGCCTCCGCGGTTGGGCGCACTTCTGGTCGGGTGTGCCGGTTGCCGTGAGCGGCATCTTCGGAGCGATTTCGGTCGTCGCGGCGAACTCGTGGATGAACCAGCCCGGAGGCTTCACCCTCTCGCACGGCCGGGTGGTCGCCGTTGACGTCTGGAAGGTGTTCTTTAACCGCGCCGCCGCCTACGAGACACCTCACATGATCATCGCCGCCTACATGGTGACCGGATTTGGGGTCGCGTCGGTCTACGCCGTGGGATACCTGAAGAGGCACCGCGACCGCTACCACCGCCTCGGATTCGCCATTCCCTTTACCGTCGCGAGCGCGCTCGCTCCGGTCCAGATCATTGTCGGCGACACCGCCGCGCGCGCCGTCGCCCACGACCAGCCCATCAAGTTCGCGGCCATGGAATACGTCACGCACACGGCCCGTGGCGTGCCGGAGTACCTCGGAGGGTACTTCGAGAACGGACACGTGTACTTCGGCTTGCGCCTCCCTGACGTCGACTCGCTCCTCGTCGGATTCACCCCCTCGACCAAGGTCATCGGTCTCGACTCGGTCGCGCCGTCGGACCGGCCGCCGGCGCTCGCGTTGATCCACCTCTCCTTTGACGCGATGGTCGGGCTCGCCTTCCTCCTCGTGCTCGCGGCCCTCTGGGCGCTCGCTGTCTGGCGCCGCCGCCACGAGCTGCCCACGCAGCCGTGGTTCTGGCGCCTGGCCGCGCTCTGTGGGCCGGCGGCGCTCATCGCCATGGAGTGCGGATGGATCGTCACTGAAGTCGGCCGCCAGCCCTGGGTCGTCTACCGCCTCCTGACGACGTCAAAAGCAGCCACCACCAATCCCAACGTCATCGCGAGCCTCACGTTCGTCATCGTCCTCTACTGCGCGCTCGGCGTGACGACGGTCGTGGTCTTGCGCACCCTGTCGCGGCGCTGGCGCCAGGGCACGACCGCCGAGACCCTCGTGCCCTACGGACCGAGAGAGCACGAGGTGCACCGGTGATCATCTTCGTGAGCGGGGTGCTGCTCCTCAGCCTCAGTCTCTACGCGTTGTTCGGTGGCGCGGACTTCGGTGGCGGCCTCTGGGACCTTGTCGCGGGCGGCGACCGGCGCGGGTTGGCGCCGCGAAAGCTGATCGACGAGTCGATCACGCCGGTGTGGGAGGCGAACCACATGTGGCTCGTCTTCGCGCTGGTGATCTTTGGGACTGTCTTTCCCCGGGGCTTCGCCGACGTCATGACCGCAGCCGCACTCCCGGTGTGGTTCGCAGTCTTTGGGACCGTGTTGCGCGGCGCGGGATTCGCCTTTCGAAAGGAGGTGGAGACCCTTCGCTGGCGGCGCCTCTTGGGTGGCGTCTTCGCGCTCTCCTCACTCATCACGCCGTTCTTCATGGGAACCGTGGTCGGCGCCGTCGTCGCCGGCAAGATCTCGGCCTCGGCGAAAGAGACGCACCTGTCCACCTGGACGAGTGCGACCTCCCTCGACATGGGCTTTCTCTTCGTCGCGGTCTGCGCGTACGTGGCGGCGGTCTTTCTCACGCGCGAGGCGGTTCGTCGTCGAGACGAGCGACTTCTTCGATACTTCGAGCGCCGGGCTGAACTCGCGGCGGTCGTCGCGGGCGTGCTCTCCCTCGCGACGCTGCTCGAAGTGCGTGTCGCCAATCGCACCTTCTATCACGGTCTCACGCACCGAGCACTGCCCCTCGTGATCGTGGCGGGGGTCTGCGGACTGCTCGCGCTTGGGGGACTCTTCGCCCACCGCGTGAAGGGACTGCGAATCGTGACGGGCGTTGGCGTGCTCAGTGTTGTCTGGGGTTGGGGGGTGGCGCAGTACCCCGCGCTCCTGCCCAAGACGAACCTGACGCTCAGCAACTCGGCTGCCCCCCACGCGACGCTCGAAGGAGTCGTCGTCATCTTCGCCCTCGCCGTCGTGCTCGTCGGGCCGGCGTTCGTTGTCCTCTTTTGGCTCTACGGACGCCGGGTCCTGCGCTCAGACGACGCGGGCTTCTAGGCTCACGCCGCGGGCGCCGTCCAGGGGGCGCGCGACCGTGCCACTGCATTGGCCCAGGGAACGCTCACGAGCAGCACCGCGGTCGCGAGCGCGCACGAACACCACGCGTAGGTCTTGAGCGCGAGCACGGCTCCGGCGACGGCCCCGATACCGAGGGCGAGCGCCGCGATGACGCGCACCGCAAAGCCGGGGGTTCGCCAATCTCCCCTCACGCCGTCGGCGGCGAGCGCCGTCAGGGTCGTGGTGAAGACCGACGTCGTGAGGCCCGGTACGTTGATCGCGCGTACGAGGGCCGACTTGGCGCCCATACCGAGCGCGATCACGACGAGGAGCGCGTTGCGCATCGCGGTGCCCGGGTGGTCGTTGGCGGCGAACATGCCGGTGGCGAACGCGAGGTCGACGAGCTGAACGAGTACCGCCGCGTGGGCCGCGCGACCGCGGTGGGTGAGCGGGCGAGGCGTCACGGTGCCCGCGGCGGCGGCTCCGGCCAGAAAGCTCGCAAAGACAATGAGTGGCGCGGCGACAGAAAAGCCTCGGGCGCCGACGAGCGCGAGCCCGATGAAGATGATGTTGCCGGTGATGTTCGCGACGAAGACGTGATCGAGTCGCAGGATGCTGAGGGCGTCGACGATGCCCGCGACGAACGTCAGCACAACCAAGATTCCCGGCAACGAGCCGTGGCGCTCGTCAGCCGTGAGGCCCTTCCAGATCACTGCTCCGGGGCGGGGCTCGGTCATCGCGACCTCCGAGTAGGACTGTCACGAGTTTCGCCGCCGGCGCTCGTCCACGCAACTGATGGACCTTGTGGCCGCCGGACGCCGCAAGTGACTGTGTGGTAAGAATGCGACGTTTCACCGGCTCAGAACTGCTCGTTGATCCGGCGCGAGCAGGCGCGAGGGAGAGCACCATGACTAGCCAGCCACCGAGCGGGACCGCGCGCCGAGCGAGCGATCGCGGGGATCGTGTCACGAACGACGAAGCCGAGACGACCGCCTCCCGCTTCATCGGCATCGACCTCGCGAGCGAAGCGAAGCGGACGGGCGTTGCGATTATCGAGATCACCGGCACCCACGCGACGGCCGGGCTCGCCCCGGTCGGATTTGTGGCGGACGATCGCGGCCTCGTCGACATCGTCGACCGCTCGACCGTCGTGGGTCTCGACTCGCCGCTCGGGTGGCCGGACGACTTTGTCTCGGCGGTCACCGCGCACCGCATGAGCGCGCGCTGGCCCACGTTCGAACACCGCAGCACCGACAAGATCCGCGAGAGCCTGCGACACCGCACCACCGACCTGTTTGTTCGCTCGCTCGATCTCGGATCGACGCCGCTCTCGGTGTCCTCCGACCTCATCGGGGTGGTCGCGATGCGCGGCGCGTGGCTCCAGTCGGCGTGGGCACAGAAGTGGGGGTGTCTGGAGCCGCGTGACGGGACGGGTCGGCTCGTCGAGACCTACCCGGCGGCGGCGCTGCGAGCCTGGGACATGCTGGCGCGCCGCGGGGTCCGCTACAAGGGCGGGGGCACGGCCGCCCAGCGCGAAGTCCAACGCGCCGAGCGCGAGCGAATCATGGCCGAGATCGAAGAACAGAGCGCACACTGGCTTGACGTGAGCGCCGCGCTGCGCGCCGACGCCGTTGAGTCAGATCACGTCCTTGACGCGCTCGTGAGTGCGCTCGTCGCCCTCGCCGCGCGCGTCGGCGCCACCCACCGCGCTCCCAGTGAGTCCAAAGAAGCCGCTCGCCGCGAGGGGTGGATTCACGTGCCGAGCGAGACCTTCGATTCGCTCGGCAAACACCTACCTCTGGACTAGCTCGCTCACGAGCGACCGTTCGTCGCCCGACTCCTGCGAGCGCGATGCCTCGATCAGCTGGACGCGGGCTGCGCGCGCCCGTCGGCCGCTGCGCTGATGTGTCGGCGCAGCCCCATCATCATGAAGCCGCCGACGAGGGCCGTGAGTCCCGTCCCGAGCGGCCACCAGTTTCCGAGGTGGACCGAGTAGTAGAGGGCCGTGATAGCGGGCGCGAGCGAGCTCGAGATGCCCCAAGACAGTCCGGCGGCCGCGTTGTAGCGACCGCGCAGGTGTTCGGGCGCGATGTCGTTCACGATGGCCGATCCGACGGGTTGGAGCATGGTCTCACCAAGTGCGAAGACGATCATGGCGAGACAGAGCATCGGAATCGACGCCGCGGCCGGCAGCGACAGCGTCGATTCGAGGATGATCCAGAAGATGAACCAGAAGGTGGCGACGACACCCATCACGCGGGTGCGCGAGCGGCCCTCGATCCGATTGAGAACCGAGAGCTGGGCGAGGACGATCGTTGAGGTGTTGAAGAAGAAGATGATCCCGATCGCGTGCACGCTGAGCTTCAAGTTGTTGACGACAAAGAGGCTGAGTCCCGCGTCGAGTGCGCCGTAACCGCCGATCATGAGGAAGACCGACGCGAGGACGTAGCGGACCATCCGGTTGTCGCGCACGACGACGCCCCAACCCTCGGCGCTCTTTTCGGGATCGTCGTGATGCTCTTTGATCGGCCCGCCGTACTTGCTGATACTCAAGAAGAAGAGCCCGGCGAGGAGCGTCACGGCGGCGTTGAAGCAGTAGAGGGCGATGAACGTGTCGGGGCGTTCGAGATCGACCACGGTCGCCGAGATGAGGGCGCCGAAGCCAATACCGAGATTGACGAGCATGAAGTTGACCCCGAAGGCGCGCTGGCGGTGATCGGACGAGACGAGTCGGCTCAGCATGGTCGACATCGGCCCCCAACCCGCGCCGCCGAATATCGCGATGAGGAGCGCCGCCACGGTCGCCTGGAGCTTCGTGTGGGCGATCGCCCAGTAGACGAGCGAGGCGGCGTTCGCCGAGTACGCGAACAGGATCACCCGCAGCGGTCCGAAGTGGTCGGTCATGGTGCCCCAAACGGGCGCGCTCGCGAGTCCAACAACGGCCGACAGCGCGAGCAGCAGCGTTGCAAAGCTCGTTGAGAAGTGTCGCACGTTGTGCAGGTACACGACGAAGAGCGACAACGTGAGTCCGTTGCCGATGCATCCGATGAACGTGCAGGTGTAAAAGCGACGTAGGGGACCGCGTATCGACGTACGAAAATCGGTGGGCACGAGCGTGTTGGGGGGTTTCACGGGGTAACCAGGCTACATGAGAGTTCTTGTGCGACCGATCACAAGAATGGATATTCGGTCGTGACGTGGAGCGTTAGGGTTGTGGCATTAGCGCAGTGCGCTACGAGAGAGGTAACACGATTTGAGCACTCGATCGCCGAAGGGCCGCGTCGACCTATTAGAGGAAATCACACCGGATGTCGAGCGATTGTTCAATCGACACATGGAATCGGCCCGCCTCTGGTACCCCCACGAGCAGATCAACTGGGGTGACGGCGAAGACTTCGGCGAGCGCCCATGGTCGGCCGAACAGTACCCACTTCCTGACGGCGTGCGCAGCTCGATCTACGTCAATCTCCTCACCGAAGACAACCTGCCCTACTACACCGACAGCATCCTCGCTCACGCTCCGGCGGGCCACCCGATTCGCGAGTGGACCTGCCAGTGGACGATGGAAGAGAATCGCCACTCGATGGTCATGCGCGACTGGGTCCACATCAGCCGCTGCATCAACCCGACGACACTCGAAGACGGTCGGCGCGTCCAGATGCAAAAGGGCGAGGTGCCCCACCCGGCGAACTTTGCCGAGCTCATCTCCTACGTCTCGTTTCAAGAGCGCGCGACCCAGATCGCGCACCGCAACACCGGCGCGAAGCTCCCCAAGGATGACAAGATCGGTCGCAACGTGCTCGGGCTCATTGCGGGCGACGAGACGAAGCACTACCTCTTCTACCGCGACCTCGCCCTGGCGGCCTTCGCCATCGACCCGTCGGCGATGATGATTGCCGTCTCCAAGCAGGTGAGCACCTTCGCGATGCCCGGCACCGGCATTCCGAGCTTCACGCGTCACGCCGTGCGCATCGCCAAAGAGGGCATCTACGGGCTGGGTCAGTACCTGGGCGACGTCTTGACCCCGGTGCTCGCACTGTGGGACATCGAACACATCAAGGATCTCACCAAAGAGGCCGAGGTCGCTCGGCTCGACCTCGTTGCCGTGAAGGCGAAGATCGCCGAATCAGTCGAGCGCATGGCGCAGAAGGCCTCACAACTGAAGGCATCGGTCGGCGCCGCGCACTGACGCTCTACTCCTTCGTGTTGGCGACCTTTCGGATGTAGTCCTCGAACGCCTTTTTCGACTGCTCGGCGTCTTGAGCTTCACGCTGATTCATCTTGTTGCCGCGGATGAGAACGTAGAGCAGGCAGCCGATCAGCGGAAAGACGAGGATCAAGACGACCCACAGGGCCTTCATCCATCCGTTCAGGTCGTGACTGCGAAAAAGGTCGTAGAAGACGTGGTAGGCGAGGATGATCCAAAAGACGAACAGCATCACGTACAGCGTCGAGAGGAAGACATCCATCAGGGGATAACTCGTGGCCAACATGCGAAGTCCTTTCGTTGAGCTAGGGCGAAGTGTACGTTCGCGGCGGACCGGTTTCTAGGGAACAAGGTCCTAGCGACGTCCGAGGCGGCGTCGATCTGGCAGTCTGGTGGGAGCAGTTTGGACGGCTCGGCGGCATACGGGGGTAGTTGGTGCGCAGTTACGAGGAAGCGATCGCGGAGATCTCCGCGCCGGGACAGCCCTTTGAGGTCGTGTCGGTCGAGAAGGACGGCGTGACGAACCGGGTGTTCAAGAACGCCCCGTCAACGGTACGCGATTTCTTCGATCTCGCGAGGGGCATCGATTCGACGTTTCTCGTCTACGAGGACGAGGAGTGGAGCTTTGCCAGAGTCATGGATGAAGTCGACGCGCTCGGACACGCGCTCGTGCATCACTTTGGCGTGAAGAAGGGCGACCGGGTGGGCATCGCCATGCGCAACTACCCCGAGTGGGTGATCTCCTTCGCCGCGATTCTGTCGATCGGCGCGATCTCGGTGTCGCTCAACGCGTGGTGGACCGAAGAGGAACTCGCCTACGCCATCTCCGACGCGCAGCTCTGCGTGCTCATCGCCGATCGCGAACGCGTGCAGCGCTCGCTCGAAGCGTGCGCGCTGTGCAATACGCGTCTGCTCGGCGCGCGTCTGCGCGACGGCGACGTGACCTCGCCGGCGGTAGAGCGCTGGGAAGATGTGGTCGTCCCAGGATCTCCGATGCCTCGCGTCGAGATCGACGCCGACACCGACGCGACGATCCTCTACACCTCGGGCACGACGGGCTTTCCGAAGGGCGCCGTCTCCACTCACGGCGCGATCTGCCAGGCGATCATGGCGTTCTCGGCGGGCGTGACGATACAGGCGGCTCGTCGGGGAGAAGGTGAGGGTAGCGGCCTCGCTCCATGCTTCATCTTGATCGTGCCGCTCTTCCACGTGACCGGCTGCATTCCGGTCTTGATGTCGTGCTTCTCGTGGCACTTCAAGCTCGTGATGATGTATCGCTGGGACGCCGAGCGAGCGCTCGAGCTCATCGAACGCCACCAGGTCACCAGCTTCGTCGGCGTGCCGACTCAGTCCTGGGACCTCATGGAGTCGCCGAACTTCAAGAAGTACGACACCTCGTCGCTCACGAGCGTCGGCGGCGGCGGCGCGCCCGCGCCGCCAACGCTCGTCGCACGCGTCGAGCACACGTTCCGGCGGGGTCGCCCCAACCTCGGCTACGGGATGACCGAGACCAACGCCTACGGGCCGGGGAACTTCGGCGACGACTATGTCACTCATCCCGATTCAACGGGCCGCGTGCCGACCATCGTGATGGACGTCGATATTCGCGACGACCAGATGAAGTCGCTCGCGCGCGGCGAGCGGGGGGAGATCTGGTTGAAGTCGCCGACGCTCATCCGCGGCTACTGGCGCCGTCCCGAGGAGACGGCCGCGACGATTGTGAACGGCTGGTTGCGCACCGGCGATATAGGCCGCGTGAGCAACGAAGGCTTTCTCTATATCGAAGACCGCGCTAAGGACATGATCCTGCGCGGAGGCGAGAACGTGTACTCGGCCCAGGTCGAGGCCGCCCTCTACGAACACCCGGCGGTCTACGATGCGGCCGTCTTCGGATTGCCGAACGAGCGCCTCGGAGAGGAAGTGGCGGCCGTCGTCTTGATTCGTGAAGGCATGGAACTCACGATCGAAGAGCTACGCACCTTTCTCTCGACTCGCGTCGCCGCTTTCATGATTCCCACGCGCGTTGCCTTCACGCGGGCTCCGCTGCCGAGGAATCCAGCGGGCAAGCTGATGAAGCGTCAGATGCCCGAGATCTACTTTTCGAGCGCCCGCTGAATGGCGCGCCCCGCGTAGTCGGCGACATTGACCCCACTCAGTTCGTCGAGCTTGAACCAGTGCACCTGGTCGGTCGTGCCGATCGCTTCGTGTCGCAGCACACCCCCGTCGGGGGAGACCGTGTAGAGCACGCGGACGGTGTGGATGCGGTCGCCGTTCGGTCGGCGCCGGATGTCGCTCACGACATCGAGTAGGACCGGATCCTTGATGGCGAGTCCGGTCTCTTCGTAGAACTCGCGCAGCAGGGTCTCTTCAGGGGATTCGCCAAAATCGATTCCCCCACCCGGAAGCCACCACAGCGGGGGAACGATCTGGGGGCTGCTCGAGCGAACGAGCAGCACGCTCTCGTCGTCGACCAAGATGCCATACGCCCTCACGCTGGTGTGCTGTCTGCTCATCGACCTGTCGTCGTCCTCACTCGATTGGTTGGCTGGGCGACGCAGCATCGGTGAAGATCGTGCGGCAGCCTTCGCAGCAGAAATAGTAGGCGACGCCCTCGCGCACGACCGGGGAGTCGTCGGTGCCTGGGGTGACGCTCATCCCACAAACGGGGTCGGTGAAGGTTTCGGGCCCGCTCGGGGGTCCGCCGCTCCCGTCTTCGCGCGCGAATCGGTCCCGACAGCGCGGCGAACAGAAGTAGTAGGTCGATCCGTCACGCTGGGCGGAGGCGGGCGCCGAGGCGACGTCGACGCTCATCCCACACACGGGATCGGTGGCGATCGTTGCGCTCGCGGGCGAGGTCCTCGCGAGCCACCAAATGAGAAGCAGGACGACCGTCGCGAGAATATTCAGCCCGAGCGTAGCCCCGAGGGGAAACTGCCCCGAGAGGATGCGGACGTGATGCCCGCTCGGCACCAGCCCGCCGAGTCGAAAGAGACCGTCGACAGTGAGGCCGGCGAGACTCATGGTGAACCAGAGCAGCGCGAAGAGCCGCCACGCGTTCGCCGCACCGTAAAAGCGGCGATAGATCGCGAGCACAGGAAGCGTGATCAGGTCGGCGAAGATGAAGGCGATGACCCCCCCGAAGGCCACGCCGTGCGCCCAGAGCGTCGCGGCAAAGGGGATGTTGCCGACCGAGCAGACACACGCGATAACGGCGACGAGCGGAGCGAGGAGGACGTCGAGAAGGATCGTCCACTCGCCGTGGCCGCTTACGAAGAGGTGGCTCCACCACGTGGCGGGGACGTGCACGCTCAGAAATCCCGCGACGAAGAATCCGGCGACGAGCTCGACGCGGATCATGGTGAGGTCTCCGACGGTGAAGCGTGCGGCTTTCGTGAGCGTCTCGCGGTCGAGCAGGTGCCGGTGAGACGACACCGACGAGGCCGGCGGCTCTTCGTCGAGTACGCGGCGACGAAGGTGCTCGACGCGCCCGTGAGAAAAGCCGACTCGGGTGAAGAGGGCGAGCAACATGATCATGACGCCACCGCCCGCGAGCTCCGCGACGAGAAACCGCCAGCCGAGCACGATGTAGAGCACGATCCCGAGCTCGATCACGAGGTTGGTGGAAGCGATCATGAAGACGAGCGAGTTCCGCCACGACGCCCCTCGCGCGAAGAGCGCTCGCGCCATCGCCGTCGCCGCGTAGCTGCACGAGGACGAGATCACTCCAAGCAGCGTGGACCGGGCGAGTGACGAGGGCGAGTCGCGGCCGAGCCGGTGGCGCAGTGCGTCGCGTGAGGCCGAACTCTGAATGAGGCCCGCCAGTGTGAATCCGAGGATGAGCGGCCACCACGTCATCCAGACCATGGCGAGGCTCTCGCGTAGGCCCACCGCGATCCAGTGCACGATTCCCGAAGTTCCGGCCACTATCACGAGATGGACCGACTGTCATCATCGACGCGCGCAGCGCACCGAACGTTGACTAGGTTCATCGAGCACCTCTTCCGCGATGCCACTCTAACGGTTGACTGCACGATCACCGTTAGAGTTGGCCCATGGATCCCGCCGACGAAGGACGCGCCCTTCGCGGTGCAGCGGCGCTAGAACCGAGCGGTCCGGGGAGATTCGCCGTCGATCTGTCGGCGCACTACACCGTGATTGACCATCCCCACGGCGGGTATCTGCAGTGCCTCGTCGCGAATGGCGCACTCGCGGCCGCGAGCGCCGAAGGAGCAGCGCATCTCAATGCCACCTCGGTGACGACCAACTTCGTGAACGCTCCGAACGTCGGTCCGGGTGAGCTTCGAGTCGAGGTTCGCCGGGTTGGCCGGGGCGTGTCGTTTGTCTACGTCGCCCTCTATCAGGGCAGCGAGCTCTCACTCGAGTCGCTGGTCACACTCGGCACCCTTCGTGAGGGTGCCGCCGTGCGCTACCAGGACGCTCCCGCTGTCGAGCTCTCTCCGCTCGAGCAGTGCCGCTCGTGGGACGGCACCGACGAGATCGCAATCACCCGCGTCCTCGAGGTGCGGCTCGATCCTTCGACTTCGGGGTGGTGGGAGGGCCAGCTTTCAAACCAGGCCGAGATTCGGGCCTGGTTGCGCCTGGACGACGGAGGGACTTCGTGGGACGCGTGGAGCGTGCTCTTTGCGTGCGACGCACTGCCTCCCGCGACGTTGCCGCTCGGTTCGTCGGGCTGGGTCCCGACGCTGCAGCTCACGTCGTACGTCCGCCGTCCGCCGACGAGCGAATGGCTTCGCGCTCGACAACGCGCGATCGTCATTGCTGACGGGCTCGTCGACGAGCGGTGCGAGCTGTTCGACGACGCAGGACATCTCGTCGCGTCATCATCACAGATCGCCATGGTGCGACTTCCCGGGGGGAACTAGGGCGTGCCGTCGGGTCCTCGGACCAATGACGACGGATCCCTCACGCTCCGCCCGCGTACCACGATTCCCGCAGACGAGATCGAGCTTCGGGTGACGACGTCGGGCGGCCCGGGTGGTCAGCACGCGAATCGTTCGCTCACCCGGGTTGTCGCGACCTTTCGCGTCGAGGCGTCACGCGCGCTGAGTGATGCGCAAAAGCAACGCATTGAAGAGTCGCTGGGACCGGTCGTCAGGTCGAGCGCGAGTCGCTTTCGCTCGCAGGGCCAAAATCGCCGGGCCGCGCTTGAGCAGCTCGCGAACAAGCTCGTGACCGCGCTCGCACCGCGCACGCCGCGACGGGCAACCAAGCCGACCAGGGGTGCCGTTGCCCGGCGCGTCGAACACAAGAAACTGAGAGGCCGCTTGAAAGAGCAGCGG
>JBAUSF010000150.1:0-5420 GCA_049581565.1 Acidimicrobiales bacterium | reverse complement strand
GACGGATCCGGTCCGCCCACAGACCTCCCCACCACGCGCGCTCGTCGTCGCTCGCGAAGGTCCAGTTGGATGAGGACACGACGACGTCGTTCCATCCGGCCTCTAGAACCCAGGACTTCAGATTCCTTCCGGCGTCGGCCTGCGCACCGTTCCGCCTCGTCAGCTGGTGGTAGATGGCGAGCCAACGATCGAGCGCGGGGTCGCCCGGATACCACGTAAAGGCGCCAAAATCGCTGTCACGAACGGCGAGGAGTCCGCCCGGCTTCAGAACCCGGCCCATCTCTTTCAGCGCGTCGATCGGTCGACCGAGGTGCTGGAGCACCTGGTGAGCGAAGACCACGTCGAAGGAGGCATCCTCGAATTCGAGTGCGTACACGTCGCCCGTGCGAAATGCGAGCTCGGCACCGTCTGACGGCGGGTGCAACTCGCGCGCGAGCGCCACCACCTCTTCTGCGAGATCGATGCCAGTGACCGAACCCTCGCCGAGCCGACGTGCGAAATCGGCCGTGATCGTGCCCGGTCCGCAGCCAACGTCGAGCAGCGCCATGCCCGGCGTCAAGTGTCCGAGCAGGAATGCTGCGGAGTTCTCGGCGGTACGCCAGCGGTGGCTGCGGAGCACCGATTCGTGGTGCCCGTGGGTGTAGCGGTCGGCGGTCATCGATCCAGGCTACTGAGAGGAAGCCTGCGACCTAGAGCGCGAACTCGTAGAGAGGCAGCTCGCGCCCCGTCGACCCAGAACGCGCGCTGCCAATCACCCTCGCGCCGCCACGTTCATAGAACGGCGCGGCGAATGGATCCGACGTGACGCGTACATGGGTGCACCCAGTGGCCCGGGCGACCGCGAGGGCGTGGTGAAGCAGCTCTCTCCCAACGCCCGTACCGATCGAACCCGGTTCGACGAAGAGCATGTCGAGCTCGGCGACCTCTGTCCCACGCGCGATGAGCAGGTAGAAGCCGAGGACCGCGTTGCCATCTCGAGCAACGAACACCTCGTGAGTGCTGAGATCGCTTTCGTGCACCGTGAGCTCGGCCTCGCACCGTGTCATGAACTCGTCGTCGTAGCCCCAGTGTCGCTTCGAGGCGAGTGCGAGCACGGTCAACGCATCCGCTTCACCCGGCTGCGCCGCGTCGACGACAACCATCACGAGGGCCGTGGCGCGCGGTCGAGTTGGTCGCCGACGGCGATCTCGCGATGCTCCACGTCGTCCACGTCGTGAACTTTACCGACCACTAGTGCCCGGCTCCGGCTCGCCCCGTGATCAACATTCGCTGCTCCTGGGGCTGAGCGCCAGCATCGTTCGAAGGAGAGTGTCCTCGCCCGTGTTCGCGGCCAGGCTCTCGGCCGACGCGACGCCGGAGCGCGAGGCCTTCTGGACGGTGGCGATTGTCGGCCCGCTGAGGTCGCTCTCGAGCGCTTGGGTGTAGGCCGACGAGACGACCCCGTGATAGCAACCGATCGATGAGCGCGCTCCCTTGACGTTCTCGAGGACGTAGTGGTAGACGCCGCGGGGGTATCCCGGTACCGGTGAGAAGATCCCATTGCACGAGTCGAGGGCCGACACGGGAACGGTCCTTCCGCTCATGGCCACGTTGTCGTAGATGCCGTAGCCGTCAAAGGCGAAACCGAGTATGACGGGCCGCCTCGAGGCGACGTTGTCCTCGGTGACGGCCGTCGTCGCTGTGCCGTTGGTCGAGGTCACCGAGCGCACTACCGGACTGGCGCCGGTCGCGTAGGCGACGAGGCATTCGGGCAGGCCGTGGTAGTGGTACTGACCACCGGGTCCGGGGTGTCCGTCGCAGTCGTCGAGGAAAGACGCCGACACGCCGTTCTGGGTGGCGATGAAGTTGTCGGCTGTCGCGACGGTCGAGTGATTCGCTTCGTAGGGGTTGTAGAGGGCAGCACCGTCGAGCATGACGCCGATCGGCCCCTGGTTGGTCGAGATCACGCTCTTCGAGTACTTGGGAACGAGCGGAAGAGCGTAGTCGTAATGCTGATCCTGCAGGATCGATACCGATGAATGGATGCTCGCGCCGCTCGCGTTCACGTCAAGGGGGTTGGCGGGCACGGCGTAGTCGGTTGCGACGAAGTTGGCGGCGGGAACGCCCTCGGACTCGAACGTCCAGGAGCCGTCGGCGAAGGACACCGTGACGTTGGACGTCCACTTCGTCTCTTTGACGGCAACTACTTCGCTTTGAGACGACGTCGTTCGTGGGTTCGCATCGGCGAGCGCCGGCGGACACGCCGCGAGCAGCACGACGGCAATACCGACAATGCCCGTGCAGAATCGTGACGCGCGCATCCTCACCCTCGTGTCGTCGTGAGTGATCAGGGTACTCGTCCAGGATCACCGGCACGTGAGAGACGGATAAGAACTTGCGGCCGCGACGCCACGCGCGTCATCCGTGCACCGTACAATCGGTCGTGTCCACCGTGAACGGAACCGCGACTCGCGTCGAGTTTTCACGACCAGTTCACTCCCTAATCTGCGAGACTGCGACTATGAACGAAGAAAAGTGGTCACACGTCGATGAGTACCTGGTATCGCTCCTCGCGCCCTCCGACGCGGTGCTCGACAAAGCCCTCGCCGACAGCGATCGGGCAGGGCTGCCCAAGATCAACGTCGCGCCCAACCAGGGCAAGCTTCTCAAGCTTCTCGCAACCATCCAGGGCGCCCGGCGCATCCTCGAGATCGGCACGCTCGGTGGCTACAGCACCATTTGGCTCGCGCGTTCACTGCCGAGCAACGGCGCGTTGATATCGCTCGAGCTGGAACCTCGCCACGCGGAGGTGGCGCGCACCAACCTCGAAAGGGCGGGGCTAAGCTCGCTCGTCCAGGTTCGCGTCGGGCCGGCTCCCGCGTCGCTTCGCCAGATGATCGATGAACGCGTCGAGCCCTTCGATTTCATCTTCATCGACGCCGACAAGGAGGGCTACCCCGAGTATCTCGAGCTCTCGCTCTCCTTGTCGCGTCCGGGTACCGTCATCGTCGCCGACAATGTCGTGCGACAGGGCGAAGTCGCAAACCCCGAGAGCGTCGATAGTCGCGTCCAGGGCGTACGGACTTTTCTCGAGCGAGCGGCGGCTGACCCCAGGCTTGAGGGAACGGCCGTTCAAACCGTTGGCAGCAAGGGTTACGACGGCTTCGCCATATTTATTGTCGCGCGTCCCTAAAGAGCCTGCGGGCGTCGATCCCGATACGTTGATACTGCCTTTTGAGGCGAACAGCTGAATCACGACCATTTGAGCGCAGCCAGCTCTGCGCCACGAGTGCTCAGTCGTTCTCGACGGTGTAATCCCAGTTGGCCACCACGTGCTTGTGATCAGGGGCCCACTGCATCATGCCCTCGCCGACCAGCTCGTAGGCCCGAAGCTGGAACGAGATCGTCTCTCCCGGTCGAAGCACGTGAGGTGGCAGCTTCTCACCGGGGACGAGCCCCATGAGAAAGACCGACCCGAGGTGGTCAACGGAGTGGAAGTCGGCGATGGAGACGGGGACGTCGGCGGTGGCGTCCTTCATGGTCACCGTCCACGTGCACGTCGTCGCGGCGGGCTGGTTCGGCAGCCCTTCGCCAGGCACGATCGGGCCACTCACCGTGACTCGAACGTGAAACAGACTGGTGTGCACCTCGACGGGTAGCCCTTCGACCTGGAGCGCGGGCTTGGTCATCGTCCCGGTCAACATTTCATCGACGCGGGGGTTGAGCGTCTTCTTTGGAAGGAATGAGGGATACACCGTGGCCGAGCCGCAACCGGCGAGCACGAGCGCGCACACGAGCAGCGGCACGACGCGCCTGAGGCCGGGCCCGAAGGCCCGACCCCACGCACGTGTGTTCGTTGGATGATTCACTGGCGTTGCTCTCGCGCCACCTCGTTAGCCGTTGGCGCCGTTGGTCCCGTTGGTGCCTCGCTGGCCGGGGCTTCCGTTGCCGCCGTTGCCACCGTTGCCGCCTGACTTCGAGCCCACACCGTTGCCGCCGTTGCCGCCGTTGCCGCCGTCTCCCCCGAGGCCGTTGCAGGGAGGAGTGTCAACTGGCGTCGTCGCGGCACCGGTTGCCGTGAGCCACACGCCGCCGTTCCACTCTTCAGCGGGGCAGGCACCATTACCGCCGTTGCCGCCGGTGCCACCCGATCCCGTCGCCGTCACGTCGTGACGAGCGTTATCGACGTGGCCGCTGTTGCCATTGCCGTTGCCGTCTCCGCCGTTACCGCCGAAGTTCGCGCCGTTGCCCCCATCGCCGCCGTTGCCGCCGTCGGTGCCGCATCCCGGAGATCCACCGGTTCCACCAGCGCCACCGTTACTGCCGTGGCCGTCCTGTCCATCCTGGCCGGGTCGTCCAAGGTGGGCGACTATCGGGCAGTAGAGCGAGGACGCGCTGTCGCCGAAGCCCGACGCCGACGAGTACCCAGGAGGTGGCCCGACGGGCTGGAACGAGACCGCCGTGAAGACGTCTGGTCCGAAGTCCGCCAGTCCCGACTGGGCCGCGTAGCCAATGTGGCCCGCGCCGTCCAAGCCGCCACAGACCGTCCCCGCAACGAGTGGCGTGTCCGCGTTCTTGGGATTGGTGCAGGTCTGTCCCGTGAGGAGGAGGTCCTCCAAGGTTCGCAGCGTGCTGTAGTGGTTGTAGTAGGTGCCTGTCACGGTGCCCGGCTTGATGAGCGGGCTGATGAGCACGGTGCCCGTGTCGCCTCCGCCCGGGGTGAAGTCGGTCGGGTCATACAACGGGTCGGCCGTGACGCAGCCCGACGTCGTGGCTGCCTCATTGGTGCTCGTGCAGGTGGAGGTGCCGATCGTGGATGTCGCACCTTCCGCGCCCAAGGTGATGGGGCCGGAGAAGCCGCTCGTGAGCGTGACCGGCTGTCCCGAGTCGTTGAGCAGCTGGAAGGTACCGATCCACGGCTTCGCGTAGTTGTTCGACGCGGTGCTGATGCTCGAGTTCGACGTCAGTGACACCGGCCCGGTGTCGCTTACCGCTCCGACGAAGGTGTCGTTCGGAATGCCCGTACCCGAGACGAGTCGGCCCGTGTCGTCGGCGTTGATCTTGGAGTCGTAGGCGAGGCTCGATCCCGGCGCCACGAGCGCGGTCTCGCCGGTCGTTTCGCCCGGTGAGCCACTCAAGTACGGGCTCTCATTCGTAAGACCCGTCGCTCGGTCGATGAAGCCCGAGGCGCCCGGTCCGGGCTGGATCTGCTGACCCGAGCTGTTCGTCACTTCGGGGTCGTTGGGGCCGGTGGGCTCGGTGCTCACGTTGTTGCCGTCGATGTTCTCACCCGCCGCGTCAGCGAGGAGGCCGTAGGCGCCGTAGAGCGACTTCGCTCCAGGTGCCACCGTCCCCGGCGCTCCAAAGGTCGGCTGGTCGGCCGGGGCGCTGGCTGTGGTGGTGTCGCCGGGCGCCGGAACGTTGTTGAAGCTGTTGCCGAC
>JBAUSF010000149.1:0-2632 GCA_049581565.1 Acidimicrobiales bacterium | reverse complement strand
GGGCTACCCGGCGGAATACGGATTCATCCCCGACACGTTGGGCGGCGACGGTGACCCCCTCGACGCGCTGGTCATCACCGAGTTCCCGACGTTCCCGGGATGTCTCATCGAATCGAAGATTCTCGGCATGTGCATCATGACCGACGAGAACGGCCGCGACGAGAAGCTGATCGCCGTGCCCGCGTACGACAAGAAGTGGAAGTCCGCCAACGACATCAGCGACGTGCCAAAGGAGATCCTCGATCGGATCAGTCACTTCTTCACGGTCTATAAGGACCTCGATGAGGGTAAATGGGTGAAGGTCGAAAACTACGTCGGTCGCGCCGAGGCGCTGGCCGAGCTCGAGGCCGCCCGAGCGCGATTCGTCCCCTGATCGCTGCCGCTCGCGACTGACGGTGACCCGTCTCGGGCGCGGTACTCTGGCCGACTGACTATGAAGAGTAGGAAGTACCCGACGTGACCCTCGACCAGTTCCCGACGTGGCTGCAGGCCCTGCTGTCGGCTGCTCGCCTCGACCTGAAGGCCGACTCCGGGCGCCAACCGACCGGGGCGTCGCTCCTCGTGGCGACCGTCGTCGCACTCGCCGGTTCGCTCGGAGCGGACTATCTTCTCGTGAAGCTCGGCACGCACGTGTTCCCCTCAACCATTGACTACTCGCACTTTCGCTTCGCCGATTACGCGAAGCTCACGATCGTTGGTGTCCTGATCGCGTGTGCGGCGTGGCCGGTTGCAACGCATCTCACCTCTCGGCCACGCGAGTTCTTCTTTCGCGCCGCAATTACGGTCACGATTGTGCTGTTCGCGCCCGACCTCTACATCTGGCACGGCGGCTCTCCCGGTGACGCCGTCTTCGTGCTCATCTGGCTCCACGTCGCCATCGCTCTCGTGACCTACAACGCCCTGGTGCGACTCGCTCCTGTACCCCGTGGTCGACACGCACGTCACGTGCGCTCGGCACTCTAGGGCCTCGAACAACGGAACAAGCTTGAATCACTGGGCTGCGTCACTCGTTTGCTATTATCAAGTAATTCCATAGAAAATAGGGTGATTACACGGACGAGTTGGCTGGGTGCCCCCGAACCGGCTCACCGCGACGGAGATTCCAAAGGACGAGAATGGCCACGGCCCTAGACACGAAGACGCCGAGATCTGCGCCGACCCCGTCGTCGGGACCGGGTGGCTGGCGGCGCATCCGCGCGAAGTTTTCGCTGCCCCTACTCGCCGGTGGCGGTGGCGCCCTCATCGTTGGCTACCTCTCGCTGATCGTCCTCATCCCGATCGCTGCTCTCGTTGCCCACGGCCTCTCCCTCTCGGTCGCCACCCACGGAGCCGGCGTGGAGGTCTGGCGCTGGAGCGTCTCTGTTGGGTGGAAGACATTTTGGACGGCCGTCACGGCGCCCGGCTCGAAGGAGGCGATCTTCCTCTCCCTATGGCTGTCGCTCAGCGTGGCCGTGATCAATTCCGTGATGGGCGTCGCGATCGCGTGGGTGCTCGTACGCGACAAGTTCTTCGGTAAGGGGCTGGTCGAGGCGTCGATCGACCTGCCCTTCGCGCTGCCCACCATCGTTGCGGGCGTGGTGCTGCTCGCGATCTACGGTGTCGACAGCCCGATCCACGTCGATCTCTTCGAGACGTGGATGGGCCTCATGCTGGCGCTGCTGTTCGTGACGCTGCCCTTCAGCGTGCGGGCCGTCCAGCCGGTGCTCGCCTCCCTCGATCTCGACAGCGAAGCCGCCGCGCGAACGCTCGGGGCCGGAGGGCTGCGGACGTTCTTCTCGGTGGTCTTTCCGTCGCTGTGGCCAGCGGTGCTCGGGGGGTTCGGGCTCGCTTTCGCGCGCGCGATCGGCGAGTTCGGCTCGATCTCGTTGATCGCGGGCGGCCTCGGGCGCACGACGACCGCCTCGTACTACATCTACAACCTGACCCAGGGGTTTCTCTGGACTGACGCGGCGGCCGTGTCGACCGCGCTGCTCGTAGTGAGCCTCGTGGTACTCGTGACGACGAGCGTGCTCTCGAGTCGCTACCAGAAGCGGACGCTCTGATGAGGGGGACTCATCGGTGGGCCGTGCGCGGCGTCGTACTCATCTATCTCGCAGTCCTGATCGGTCTGCCCGTGGTGTTCTTGGCGCTGAAGGCCTTCCAGCACGGCTTCGGTCCGTTCTGGGACCAGATCACTCAGCCCGACGCGCTCGCCGCACTGAGGCTTTCGATCGAGGTCGCGGCGATCGCCGTGCCGGTGAACGCCGTCGTCGGCGTCGGCGCCGCGATCTTGATCGCCCGGCACAAGTTCCTCGGACGGCGAGTCTTCGACACCGTCTTCGACATACCGGTCGCGGTGTCGCCCGTCATCCTCGGCGTCGCACTCGTGCTCGCATACTCGCGCGTTGGATGGTTTGGCGCACCGCTCGCGCGCGTCGGGATCATGGTCCTCTTCTCGCCGCTCGGCATCACGCTCGCGACCATGGCCGTGTCGCTGCCCTACGTTCTTCGCTCGGTGGTGCCCGTGCTCCTGGAGGTCGGCACCGAGCAGGAGCAGGCGGCGCGCACGCTCGGGGCCGGGCGCCTCCGTACGTTCTTTCGGATCACGTTGCCCTCGATCAAGTGGGCCGTCATGTACGGGATCACGCTCACC
>JBAUSF010000148.1:0-13730 GCA_049581565.1 Acidimicrobiales bacterium | reverse complement strand
GACGACATCGCGCACGAGGCGCTCGAATTCATGGCCGACGCGGTCGTGACTCTCAACGTGACCGGAAAGATCACGTCGTGGAACGCGGCCGCCCAGTCCCTCCTCGGCTTCGCTCCAAAGGACATGGTCGACGCCACGATGGTGCCTGTCATTCCCGAGGAGTTTCGCGCTCGACACGTGGAGGGCTTTCACGCGGCCATCTCCTTGGGAAGGCTCAAGCACGAGGGTCGCGCCGGCCACGTGCGCGCGACAACGGCCGACGGTCGCGTCGTCGACCTCGCCATGACGCTCGGTCTCCTCCGTCAGTCTGACGGAACCGTGTCGGGGGCGGTCGGCGTGCTTCGCCCACTCGTCGACGTCGAGCCCTTCGCCTGAAGATCAACGCCCGTCTCTCGCGGGTCGCCGCTACACGTGACTCAGTAGTCCGCCGTCGACGAGCAGCGTTTGACCGGTGATGTAGGACGCGTCATCGGACGCGAGAAAGGCCACGGCGGCGGCCATCTCCTCGGGGAGACCCTGCCGGCCCATCGGCACCGTGCGCTCGATGAGGAGCGCGATATCGCGTTCGGTGAGCTTGTCGTGGACGAACTGCGGGGCGTTGAACCCCGTGTCCACCCAGCCCGGGCAGACGCAGTTGACGCGAACGCCGAGGGGAGCGTTGTCAATCGCGAGACTGCGCGTGAGATTGACAACGGCCGCCTTCGAGGCCGTATAGGCGGCGAGCGCCGGTTCGCCGAACATGCCGCTGATCGAGCCGGTCGTGACGATCGCGCCCCGGCCACGCTCGTACATGAGCGGCAGCACCGAGCGGATCACGAGATACATCGAGGTCACGTTGACCGCGAAGGTTCGGTTCCACTCCTCGAGATCGGTCTCTCCGACCGTGCCCGCGCGCAGGCGCCCCGCGTGCGAGTGCAGCACGTCAACGCCACCGAGGTCCGCGGCGATCTGGCGGACGACGTCGCCGACCTGGCCCTCGTCCGCGACGTCGGTCGCGTACGCGCGAGCGTTCGCCCCGAGGTCCGCACACTCGCGCGCCACCGACTCCGCGTGATCGCCGTTGATGTCGACGATCGCGACACTCGCGCCCTCGGTGGCAAAGCGGATGGCGCTCGCTCGCCCTATCCCGTGACCGGCACCCGTGACCATCGCCACCTTGTTCTCAAAACGCTGCACGTCGTCTCCTTTGATCGCGCTCACGCGAGCGCCAACGCTTGGCCCGGACATATATATACCGTCACCCGACGCCCCTCGCCCGTGGCGAGGTTCTGGCGAGGTGTTCAGCGAGCGAACGTCACTCAGTCGTTCGCGGCGGACACCTCGTCGGTGCCCTTGACCCCTTGGAGTCGCCGCTCCTTCATCTCAAGGAAGTACGGCGAGGAGGGCCGCATTGCGTAGATGAGGAACCCGAGGGCGAACACGATGACGATGATGATCGCCGCAACCCACGACACGATGTGCGCTTGCGTCGTCAAGCCGTAACCGAACACCGCTCCCATGAAGAGCCCGCCGAGTAGCGGCAGCACGCCGAGACCCAGGAACTTGGTCGCGCTGTGATGCAGGTGGTCACGATAGAACCACACGCTCGCGCACGCGATGACGAAGTACATGAAGAGTCCGAGCATGCCGTCAGAACTAATGATGTCGCCAATCGCGTGATTCGCCGAGGTGTTGACGAGGTAGGGAATCAAGAGCGTCGGCGGGATGGCGGCCAGGATGAGGAGCCCCGCCCACGGGGTCTGGTGCTTCTTGCTGATGAAGCCGAACACACGGGGGATGAGCTTGTCGCGTGCGAGCGCGTAGAGCACTCGACTTGGTTCGATCATCTGGATCTGGCAGGTGCCGATGACCGCGACGAGCACGGCGAGCGGGAGAGCCCGGCCCCAGAAGCCCGGCACGAGGAGCTGTCCCGCGTAGGCGAGCACGTCGGTGCCGTACTTCAGCACGTTCGCCTGGCTGGAGACGCCCTCGAAGACGGTGATAAGGAACGTGTACCAGAGGGTGAGGAAGATGGTGCCCATCATCATGGCCCGTCCGGGGTGAACCTTGCGGTGCGTCGACTCTTCGCCGAGCACTGCCGTGGCCTCCCAGCCGAGGTAGAGGAACCCGCACGGTACGGCCGCCTTCGCGAGCCCCGCGAAGCCGCCCACTCCGTGCACCGCACCGGAGAAGGCAAAGTCCGAGATGGACGGAAGCGTTGCTCCTCCCGCGTGGGAGGCCTCGTGGAGGAGGGCCAGCACCACGAAGGAGATGAGCGCGCTGTACTCGATGAAGATGAAGGCCCACTGCAGTCGGACCGACGGCTTGATACCTCGAATCGCGAGGTAGACCAGTATCCCCATGATCGCGGTCGCCACGATCCACGTCACCGGGTTGGAGAAGGTGTCGCCCGTCGGCGCGACGACGAAGAGGAAGTACGCGCCCGCGAGTGTGATGTTGCCCACGTTGGCGAACGTGGAGACCGCGACGTTGAGTAGTCCCGTCCCTACGCCGACCGGCGGGGCCACGGCCTCGCCGACCCAGATGTAGGGGGCTCCGGCGTGCGCCCGCCAGCGGTTCAAGCTCGCATAGCCCATCGAGCAACAGACCATCCCGAAGCCGACGATCAGCACGGCGAGCGGTGCGATGTGCCCCGCGAACCCCACGAGAATCGCGAGCGTGTACGCCACACTGCTCGACGGCGCCACGTTCGCGATTGAGACGACGAAGTCGCCCCAGAGACTGACCGAATCTTCTTTCAGGCCAACCTCAGTTGACTGAGCCTGATTGGTTTCGTCGATTGCCGCCACAGAAGCCCCCTTGCTGTTGGTGCAATTTTGGAACAGAGTAAGTCATCAGATGACTTGTGTCAAACATTTTTGTTCCTTCTTTTGCATATCCGTAGCCTTGAGCCATTGACCAAAGTCATCAGATGACTTACTGTGGCCTCACGACGCTGTCGCGCGTCGCGAGCCACGCGACGGTTGGGAGTGAGCGTGAGGGATCGATCCACTCGAGTGTCCACGCGGATTATGACGACCGACTCCGTCAGTTCGCCGCGCCGGGAGCTTGCATCGTGACCTACGTCATCGGACTCGACGTTGGTTCACAGAGCGTGAAGGGCGTGCTGCTCGATCCCGACGGTAACGACCGCGCGTCGGCGTCGTACGCGCTCGCCATGTCGCACCCGCGCGCGGGCTGGGCCGAACAGGATCCCCACGACTGGATCAAGGCCCTGACCGCGGTCATCGCCCAGCTCCTGGCTACGGCCCGCGTGCGCGGCGAGGAGATTGGGGTCCTTGCTCTCGCGTGCCAAGTCGACGGCGTCGTGCCGATCTCTGCCATCGGCGAGCCGGTCGGACCGGCCATTCTGTGGCTCGATCGCCGCGCCGACGTCGAAGCGGACGCCCTCGCGACGAATGTCGGACGGGAGCGGCTCTTCGAGATCACGGGGCTCGTGCCCGACGGCTCGCACTCGGGACCAAAGATCATGTGGCTTCGAGACCACGACCCTGACGCCTTCGCGAGCGCCGCCGCGTTTCCTCCGTGCGCCGGCTTCCTGGTGCGATTCCTCACCGGAAAGCTCGTGATCGATCACGCCAACGCGTCGTCGAGCTTGCTCTACGACCTCACGCTTCGTCAGTGGTCCGAGGAGCTGCTGGAGGCGAGCGGGCTACGCGCTGAGCAGCTGGGCTGCATCATGAACGCCAGCGCTCGGGCCGGCACCTTGAGCGACTACGCCGCCGCGGTCACCGGACTGTCCACGTCGTGCTCGGTACTCGTGGGGACGGGCGACGAGCACGCGGCGTCACTCGGCGCGGGCGCCATCACACCGGGCATCGTGACCGACGTCACGGGCACCGCCGAACCCGTCACCGTCGCCTCGAAGGCGCTCGTGCTTGACCATGAGGGCCTCCTCGAAACGCACGGACACGCGATCGACAACTGCTATCTGGTGGAGAATCCGGGCTTCGTATCGGGCGGCAGCACCCGCTGGCTCGCGGACAACGTCCTCCACGTCAGTCATTCGGCAATCTTCGATCTCGCGGAATCCGCGCCGCCGGGCGCCGATGGAGTCCTGTTCCTGCCCGCCCTCTCGGGCGCGACGGCTCCGAGGTGGAATGGCCAGATGCGGGGCGCCTTCGCCGGCCTCGCCATGCCCCACACGTCAGCCAACCTCGCCCGAGCCGTGCTCGAGGGATGTGCGTTCGCACTGCGCGACATCACCGAACGCTTCCGCGCGCTCGGGCTCGGTGATGAAGAGATTCGCGTCGTCGGCGGCGGGGCCGCGAGTGAGACCTGGATGCAGATCAAGGCCGACGTCACGGGGCGGCCCGTGCACCGGGTTCACGTCGCTCAGGCGGCCGCGCACGGAGCCGCACTGCTCGCCGGCGTCAGCGCCGGTACGTTCAAGGACTTGAACGACGCCGTCGCAAGGACGGTGACGCTCGACGACGAACCCTTCGTCGCCAGCCCGCGGCGAGCTGCGCTCTACGACGAGGCGTACGCCCGATACCGTGCGCTCTTTGACGGCGTCGAAGGAGCGCTCGCGTGAACGAGGACGTCGTGATCGACAACCTCGAGAGCCTTCGACGGCTCATTCGCGACGCACCCGAAGCGCTTTTGCCCATCGGACTGCACGAGGTCGTACGGGGACGCGACGCCCTGCGCATGCTTCCATCCGTGCTCGACCGCTACGACCCGGCAATCGGCTCAACGGTTTCCGTGCTCTCGGACACGACGCCGAAGCGCTACGCGAACCGCGAGGTCCTTGAGGTGACCCTCGAAACGCTCTCCGCCCGCTCGGTCGAAGTCGTGCGAATCGCGCCCGACGGCGCCACGGCTCGCGTCCTCGCCAACGAAACGACGATCGCCATGGCACTCGCCGAGACGCGCGCGCGCCGGCCACGGGTGCTCGTGAGCGTCGGATCTGGCACGATCGTCGACATCGCGAAGGTAGTCGCACACGAGCTCTCCCTCCCCCACGTCGTCGTCCAGACCGCCGCGAGCGTGAACGGCTTTGCCGACAATCAATCGGTGCTCCTCATCGACGGCGTCAAGCGCACGACGCCGAGCCAGTGGCCGGACGCCCTCATCATCGACCCGTGGGTCGTCGCCGAGGCGCCCGAGGCGATGACCCGCTCCGGTCTCGGGGATGAGATCTCGATGTTCACGGCGGGCGCCGACTGGTACCTGTCGAACGCGATTGGCTACGACCCGGGCTACTCACCTACGGTCACGTCGTTCATGCGACGAGGGGTCGACGGCCTGCTCGCACGATCGAGCGATCTCGGCCGTGGCGACCAACGCGCCGTCGGGATGCTCGCGTCGTGTCTCACCGTCAGCGGAATCGCGATGGGCGTCGCCGCGCGAACGACCCCCTCGTCGGGCAGCGAACACCTGGTGAGCCATCTGCTCGAGATGGACGCTGACGCGTTCCACACTGACGGCGCGTCACACGGTTCACAGGTTGGCGCCGCGTGCATTCTGGCCTCGATCGTCTGGCAACGGGTGAGAGACCATCTGATGGCCGGCGCGGCCACGATCAATCTCGCACAACTCGCCGATCGAGATCGCGTGCTTCGCGCCTTCGGCCACCTCGACTCCTCGGGGGCCGCCGCGCAGGAGTGCTGGCACGCCTACGAGCCAAAGGCAGCGTGGATTCGCGATCACGTGGCGGACATCGAGGACGCGATCGCGGCGTGGCCCGAGCACGACCGGGCTGTCGACGAGCTCCTCAAACCCGCCGACGTCCTCGCCTCGGCACTGCGCCGCGCGCGCGCGCCGATTGCGTTCAGCCAGCTGGAACCGGTGCCCAAGCCTGAGGTCGTGGCCTGGGCGGTGGCGAACTGTCACCGGATGCGCGACCGCTTTACCGTCTTTGACCTCGCCGAACTGCTCGGGCTCTGGGGCGAGCGCGATGTCGCCCTCGTGCTCCGCGATCATCAGGATCTCGCCCAGTGAGTGCGCGCCTCAACCGTAGGCTGGACGCTGTCGCTGCGGGAGGGTAGTTCGTGATCAAGTTCATCTTCATGCTCACTCACTCCGACAGCACGGTTGAGAGCGCCCTCGACTACGTGGACCAGCTCGCCTCGACGGGTCTGCGCTACATCGGGTTCAAGGACGTCGGGGCAACGCCCGAGCGGCAAGCAGCGATCGCGAGCGCGGCGCGCGAAGCAGGATTCGAAACCTTCCTCGAGGTGGTCTCGACGACGAGGGAGGCAGAAGTCAACTCCGTGCGCGCCGCCCTCGACGCCGGCGTCGATTGGATCATGGGCGGGACCCAGCCTGACGCGGTCTTGCCGTTGCTCGACGGGCGCAGCATCAAGTACTGCCCCTTCCCCGGGCGCGTCGTTGGCCACCCGAGCATCCTCGAAGGCACGATCGAGGAGATCGCCGAGTCCGCCCGGAGCCTCACGGCGCGCCCGGGCGTCTTCGGTCTGGACCTTCTCGCCTATCGCCACCAGAGCGCCGACATTGAAGCGCTCACTCGTGCCGTCGTGAACGCGTCCGCGGGTCCGGTGATCGCCGCGGGCTCGGTGGTGCGAGACGAGCAGATCGCGATGCTGTCCTCGGCGGGCGCGTGGGGGTTCACCATTGGCTCGGCGATCTTTGACGGGCTGTTTCCGGGCGCGCCCGATGTCGCCGCGCAGGTTCGCTACGTGTTGTCGGTAGCGGGTGAGCAGTGAGCGTCACGTCCGCGAAGGGCAGTCGCGTCGAACGGGTTCGCGAGGGCCTGCGTCGCGATCTGGAGAAGGGGAAGCTTCGGGTCGGGACCAAGCTCGTCAACGAGCAAGAGCTCGCTACGCGCTTCGACGTCAGCCGCCTGACGGTACGCGAGGCCGTGGCGTCGCTGGTTGCGGCGGGATATCTCGAGCGCCGTCACGGAAGCGGGACGTACGTCGTGGGCCGACCACGCGCCCGACACTCGCTCGACATCACCCTCAGCTACTCCAAGATGATCACCGACGCGGGCATGACGCCCACAATCAAGGTGATGAGCCTTGAAACACGTGGCGCGACTGGCGAAGAGGCGAGCGAGCTCGGGCTCGAGCCCGGCGAGTCCGTGCGCGTGCTCGAACGGCTGCGCAGCGCCGACGACCGCCCCGTGATCTACTCCTTTGACGTCATGCCCGAGCGTCTGGTCAGCGACATCGTCGAAAAGAAGTTCGAGCGCTCCCTCTACGACGTGCTGAAGAGAGCCGGCTGCCAAGTAGTGAGCGGCAACGCGGTCTTGTTGCCCGTCGTCGCCGACGAAACCCTCGCACGGGTGTTCGGCATCGAGGTTGGCGGCCCACTCCAAAAGATCACCGAGGTCGACTACACCCGTTCGGGCGTGCCGGTCCTGTACTCGTTGGAATGGCACGTGCCCGGCGTGTTCGAACTTCTCGTGAACAGACGTCCGTGACCAGACGAGCCCACGTCACACTCCCTCACCTTGCACCACGTGACAGACTGGCTTCAACACGTCAACGTCGACTGAAAGGATGCGCGTGAGCTCCTCCCACCTCCTCGTGAGCGTGCCGGACGAACTCGTGAAGAGCACCCTGAGTCACGTTTCTGATCGCGTCGAGTTCGTCATCTGGGACATGTCGGGTCCCGCGCCCGCCACGGACATCGACATCGTGGTGCCGCCCTACCTGCGCCCCATATCGGTGCTCGAGCGACTGAAGGGCCTGAACGTGAAGCTCGTACAGAGCCTCATGGTCGGCTACGACGGAGTCGAAGAGGTGCTCCCCGCTGGCGTCACCTACGCGAACGCCGCGTCCGTGCACGAAACCTCGACCGCCGAGCTGACGCTCGCCCTCCTGCTCGCCGCCCAGCGAGGGATTCCCGACTTCGTGCGCGCCGCCGAGCGCGGCCACTGGGCTCCCAACTGGCACCCCAGCCTCGCCGACCGGCGCGTGCTGCTCATCGGATACGGCGGAGTCGGGCGGGCCATCGAGTCGCGCCTGCTTCCCTTCGAGGCGCTGGTCACTCGCGTCGCGAGCCACGAGCGCATTGACGAGCGAGGCGTGATCTATGGCATCGAGTCGCTCGCGCAGCTGCTCCCCGCGGCCGAGGTCGTCATCGTGGCCGTGCCCCTGACGCCAGCCACCACGCACCTCGTCAACGACGCCTTCCTCTCGCTGCTCGCCGACGGCTCACTGCTCGTCAACGTGGCGCGCGGGAAGGTGGCCGACACGAACGCCCTCGTCGAGCACGCTCGCCACGGTCGCCTGCGCCTCGCGCTGGACGTTGTTGATCCCGAACCCCTTCCCGACGGCCACCCGCTCTTTACGATGGAGAATGTGCTCATCTCCCCCCACGTTGGCGGCGCCTCGTCGGCGATGGCCCCACGCGTCACGCGCTTGGTGGACGAGCAGATCGCGCGGATGCTCCGCGGGGAATCACCGATCAACGTGATCTTCCCGCGCGAAGAGCGCGCGTCGAACTCAACGCTTGCAGTGCACTAGAAAGGATTTCCTATGTCAACCGATCGATCCACCCTGAGCCCGCAGGAACGCGAGAAGGCGTCCGTCTTCCATTCGTGGTCGGCGCAGGCCACCATCAATCCAATGATGGTCAAGAGCGCCGAAGGCGTCTACGTGACCGATGAGGCGGGTACGACGTACCTCGACTTCTCCTCCCAGCTCGTCAACACGAACGTCGGACACCAGCACCCGTCGGTCGTGCGCGCCATCCAGGAGCAGGCGGCGGTGCTCTGCACCATCGCTCCCCAGCACGGATACCAGGCTCGCTACCGCGCAGCCGAGCTCATCCTCGACCACTCCTTTGACGGGGCGGCGAAGGTCTTCTTCACGAACGGCGGCACCGAGTCGGTCGAGCACGCGGTTCGTATGGCGCGTCTGCACACCGGGCGCTACAAGGTCCTTTCGACGTACCGGAGCTACCACGGCGGCACCTCGACCTCGATCAACCTGACGGGCGACCCGCGCCGCTGGCCGAACGACCACAGCACCTCCGGCGCCGTGCACTTCTTCGGCCCGTTCCTCTACCGCTCGGCCTATAACGCCACGACCGAAGAAGAAGAGCGCGACCGGGCGCTCGAGAACCTGGAGAACATCATCCGCTTCGAGGGACCAGCGGCCTTCGCCGCGATCATCTTGGAGACGATCCCCGGCACGGCGGGCATCATGATGCCGCCCAAGGGATACCTCGCGGGCGTGCGCGAGATCTGTGACCGCTACGGCATCGTCTACATCGCCGACGAGGTAATGTGCGGATTCGGGCGCACCGGTTCGTGGTTCGCCTACCAGGACCAGGGCGTCAAGCCCGACCTCGTCGCGTTCGCCAAGGGCGTGAACTCGGGCTACGTGCCCCTCGGCGGAGTCGTCCTCAACGAGGCCATCTCGGCCTCCTTCAACGACCGCGTCTACCCCGGCGGCCTTACCTACTCGGGCCACCCGCTCGCCTGCGCGGCGGCGGTCGCCTGCATTGAGGCGATGGAGAACGAGAAGATTGTCGAGAACGCGAAGCGCATCGGCGACGAGGTGTTGCGCCCGGGCCTCGAAGAGCTAGCCCGCAGGCACAAGATCATCGGCGAGGTGCGAGGCACGGGCGTCTTCTTCGCGCTGGAGCTCGTGAGCGATCGCGCGACCAAAGAGCCCCTCGCCCCCTACGGCGGCACCTCGCCCGCGATCGGCGAGATCATGGCCGCCTGCAAAGCGGAAGCACTCTTGATCTTCAACAACTTCCACCGACTCCACGTGGTGCCACCGTGCACGGTCACCGACGACGAGGCCCGCGAGGGACTCGCCCGTCTCGACCGAGCGCTCGGTGTCGCAGCGAAGTACTACGTGGGGGCCTGAGGGGGCGTCACCCTACACCCGGCTGTAGGAGCCGTCGATCGGGATGTTGGCGCCCGTGAGAAAGGGCGTCCGACCGCTGCACAGGAAGACTGCGCTGTTGGCGACCTCTTCGACGGTGCCGAACCGGCCGATCGGGTGACGCGAGAGCAGCACTTTCTCGAAGGCGCCGCCGTCGTTCATGCCGGCCATCACGTTCTCGTGCAGCGCGGTGCGCACGACGCCGGGCATGAGCGTGTTGGAGATAATCCCGCGCGCGCCGTATTCGACGGCGATGTGGTCCGAGAGCATGTTGAGCGCCGCCTTCGAGACGTCGTAGGCGCAGTCTCCGGCCCAGACGGTGATCGCACAGACTGAGCTGATGTGCAGCATCGAGCCCCCACCCGCCGCCAGCAGATGCGGGATCGAGAACTTCGAGATCAAGAATGGTCCGCGCGTGTTGATCGCCATGATCTGGTCGAACTTGTCAATGGGCCAGTCGGCGACGTCGTGCCATTCGTTGGCGTCGATTCCGGCGTTGTTGACGACGATGTCGAGACCGCCAAGGACACTCACTGTCTCGTCGACGATGCGCTCCGCGTCTTCGGTGACCGAGACGTCGCCGAGCACGGGCACGCACCGTCCCCCCGCGGACTCGATCTCTTCGCACGTCTCGCGAACGCGCCCCTCGTCGCGCCCGCCGACCGCGACCGCCGCACCCTCCTTCGCAAACGTGACGGCTATCTCTCTGCCGATGCCGCTCGACGCACCCGTGACGAGTGCCCGCTTTCCCTCTAACTGGCCCACGAGACTTCCTCCTTGTCCGGGCGACCCTCGCCCACTTCCACGCTGATACGCCACTGCCGTACTTCCTCCGGTGCGATCGTCATCGATTGACCGCGCAACGACGAGACCTCGAGCGAGTCCTCACCGCTGGTGGTTGGTTCGATCGCCGCGACCAGGTGGCGCGAGAGCGACGCGTGATCGAGCCAGAGACCGAGCCACGGGGCGTCACTCGCGGACCAGCGCCACGTGAGACGTGCGCCGTCCTCGTCGACGAGGGACACCCCCACCGAGTCTTCGGTGGCGCGGGCGAAGAGCTTGCGACCAGACCCCTCTTCGACGTTCTTCGCGACGCGGAACCCGTCGACGGGCCATTCGATACGTTGTGTGCCGTCGTCGCCTGCTTCGGTGACGTCGTGGGCGCCGTCGAGATAGAGCCGGGTGTCGGGGGCCAGCACCACAAAGGGGTGGGCGGCCCAGAGATACTCGACCGGACCGGCGCCCGTTCCAACGACGCAGTAGTCAACCGTGAGCACGTTCGCGTCGAGCGTGAGCGTTCGCTCAAACCGGTAGCCGAGATCGCTTCGCACGACGGTCGTCACGGAGGACGCCGTTCGACCGCTCACCTCCCAAGGCGTGCGCCAGAGCTCGCCGTGGTCGGGCAGCACTCGGTCCGTCCCGGGCAAACGGCAGGCTTCGATGGTCGGCATCATCTCGTCCCAACCGCAGAGATCGCCCTCGTCGTAGGGAACAGTGGTGTCAGGAGCGCCCGCGAGCTCGCGCTCGGCTTGGACCAGCCATTCGCGCCCACGACTCGTGTCGAAGAGGCTCGTGATCTTGCCGCCGCGACGAGCGAGCAGCTCGACCCGGACGTCGTCGGTCTCGAGGACGATCAGTGAGGACTCGCTCTGCGACACCACTACGAGATGGCGTTCTGGCTCTCGGGATCAAAGAAGTGCATGCGCTCTGGGAAGACCCTGAAGAGCACGTCACCGCCCACGTTGAGGCTCGCGCGCGGCTCAACGCGAGCGACGCCTTCACCCACGATGTCGATCGCCGCAAGGTCGAGGTCCTCGCCGGTCGATTGGGCTTGCGCGTCAACCCCGACGCGAGTTGCGTCGATCGAAAAATGAACCAGCAGCTCGGACCCGAGCGCTTCGACCTCCTCCACGCGCGCCTTCATCGTTGGACCCGGCGCCGTCTCGCCCGAGGCGACCGGCAGGTCCTCCGCGCGAAAGCCCACCACCAGCGCTCGCCCGCGGAATGCCGCGAGACCGGGGTGGCGCTCGTAGATGGCTGCTTCAATCGCGATTGTCTGCGAGCCGAGGCGCAGCGCGGTGCCGTCTTCGCTGAGCGCCGCCTCGAAGAGATTCATCGACGGGGAGCCGATGAACGCCGCCACGAAGAGGTTGGCCGGACTGTTGTAGAGCACCTGAGGATGGTCGCACTGCTGCAAGACGCCAAGGCGCATGACCGCGACTCGGTCGCCCATCGTCATCGCTTCGGTCTGGTCGTGGGTGACGTACAACGTGGCAACCCCGATGCGGCGTTGGATGCGACGCACCTCGGTGCGCATCTGCACCCGCAGCTTCGCGTCAAGGTTGGAGAGCGGCTCGTCCATGAGGAAGATCTTTGGATCGCGCACGATCGCTCGACCCATGGCCACCCGTTGGCGCTGCCCCCCAGAGAGGAGCCCGGGCTTGCGGTCGAGCAGGTCGCTGAGCCCGAGAATGGCCGCGGCGTCGGCGACCTTCTTGGCGATCTCGTTCTTCGGGGTCTTGCGCAAGCTGAGCCCGAAGGCGATGTTCTGCGCGACCGACATGTGCGGATAGAGCGCGTAGTTCTGAAAGACCATGGCGACGTCTCGCTCTTTTGACGTGAGGTTGTTCGCCACCCGGTCGCCAATGCGCAGCGTCCCCGAGGAGATCTCCTCGAGTCCCGCGACCATGCGCAGGGCCGTGGTCTTGCCGCAGCCCGACGGTCCGACCATGACCATGAACTCGCCTTCGGCGACGCGGATGTCCAGCTCGTCGACGGCTTGAAAGCCGTTTGGATAGACCTTGGACACCTTTTCTATCGAAATTGACGCCATGTTCTCTTCTACCTCAACTCTGCTCGAAAGCCCTTAGTCCGTCACCGTGCGACGAGCGACCTCGTCGTCGTCGAGACTGATGCCGAGCCCCGGTCCGACGGGCAGGCGCAACACTCCCCCGTCGGGGACGAACGGAGTCGTGAGCAGGGAACCCGCTCGCTTGGACGACGTCACCGGGTACTCGATCAGCCGCTCACCGGGCAGCGACGCGACGAACTGCAACGTGGCCGCCAAGAGGACGTCGGTCGAGAAGCAGTGAGGGATCACGACGACGCTCGAGGCGTACTCGCGCGCCATCGCCGCGATGTCGCGACCGATCGTGAATCCTCCGCAGCGACCGAGGTCGGGCTGGAGGATGCTCACCCCGTTCTCAACGAGCTGGCGAAAGGGAGGCGTGTTGGAGTGCGCTTCGCCGCAGGCAATGCGCTGATCGACCGAGCGCGTCAGGAGCTCGTACGAGCGAAAGTCGTCGCCTTCGAAGGGCTCTTCGAACCAGAACAGATTGAGCGACTCGGCGCGCCGGCAGAACTCGCGGGCGCTGCGCAGCGAGTACGCCATGCCGCCGTCGATCATGAGCTTGCGCTGTGGCCCAAGTGCCGCGCGCGCGGCATTCGCGAGCTCGATGTCCAGTCCGACGTCGCCCCCGAGTGGACCCCAGCCGAGCTTGAGGGCAGTGAACCCCTCGTCCACGACGCGCTTGGCGATTGCGGTGACCTCGTCGGGCGTGTCGGGCATGACCTCGCTCGCGTAGATCTCAATGTCGCGCGACTCCTCTCCGCCGAGTAGCTGGGTCACCGAGAGACCGGACACCTTGCCGAAGAGGTCCCAGAGCGCCATGTCGAGAGCGCTCATCGCGTGCAGCGCCGCACCGTCGCGTCCGTAGTGGTAGCTGGCGAGGAACATCTCGTCCCAGAGCGGCCGCACGCGCAACGGATCGTGCCCGAGCAACACGTCTCGCAGCCCGCGAGCGATCGCGTGCGAGGACGGTGTGGTTACGATCTGGCGAGCAACGTACGGCGAGGTGTCCCCTTCGCCCACACCGACGAGACCCTCGTCGGTGTGGATGCGCACGAGGAACGCGTCCTGGG
>JBAUSF010000147.1:0-12500 GCA_049581565.1 Acidimicrobiales bacterium | reverse complement strand
GATTACCGTTGCCCGTTCGCCAAGAACCTCCACCTCCACGTCATCGAGGCACTGCGCGCCGGCGCCGACTTCGATGTCACGTTCGTCCCCTGGACGATGAGCCAGGGCTATCGCGCAAGCGGCGCACCCGACGTGTGGGAGGATCCCTCGCGTGACGACGAACTCCTCGCCCTTGCCGTCAGCACCTCGGTGCGCGACCTCCAACCCGAGCACTTTCTGAGCGTTCACGAAGCGCTCTTTCGCGCCCGCCACGAACGCGCGATTCGCCTGGTCACCGGCGCCGAGATCCGCGACGCGCTCGCGACAACGACAGTGGAGTTCGGGCGTATCTTTGACGACCTCGCTTCACGACGACCCCATAAGGTCATCGGAGAGTGCTTTCGAGAGTTCGAGCGATACGAAGCCTTCGGGGTGCCGACCTTCGTGGTCAACGAGGACGCGACCTTCGTTCGCTACATGAATCCGCCCCGTGACCCGGCGGCGTCGATCAGCCTCATCGAATCGCTTGTCACACTCATGAGCGACGAGAGTGCCCTCAACGAGTTCAAGCACACCAAGGTGTCGATGTAGGCCTAACTCAGTCGACTGCTCAGCTCGAGCAGTGCGAGGACGCCGAGTACGAGCGCGGGTGAGAGCATCCTTGCGCTGTCGCCGCGGCGAAGGTGAACGCGCACCGCGAGCGCCATCGCGAGCGCGAGCCCAGCGGCCGCGAGTACGTTCACGATCCCGAGGAACGATGAGGGGTGTGCCGCCACACCGAGGATCAGTCCGACGGCGCCAACGAGCTCTACGACGCCAATCCTCTGGTAGCCACGCTTCGTAAAGCCGAGATGCTCGGCGGACTTTGACATCACGGGGTTGAAGACCATCTTTTGGATCCCCGACGCGGCAAACGTGAAGAAGAGCACGATGGACAACAGGACGGCAAAGACGGACATGGTTCACACCTCGGTAGGGGAAAGAGTCTACTCAGTCCCGCTGCAATCCCCCGGATACGGGAAGCCTCGAAGGGCGACTACGAACCTCGCTGAAAGTCGACCAGCACGTCGAGGGCTGCCTCGCGTTCTTCCTTGTTGCCCGATGCCGCCCCCGAGAACTCGGTGACGCCGGCTTCGGAGAGGCGATGCAAGTGGTCGAGCACTTGGGCCTTTGAACCAATCAGGCTCACCCCCGCTGGTTCGCGCTCGCCTTCCTTCTCCAGCATGGCCGCGTAGCTTGGCAGCGTTGCGTACATGGCGTAGTCGTTGTTGATCCGCTCTCTCGCTCCCGCGACGTCATCGGTCACGGCAATGGGCAACCCGCAGACGATGCGCGGTTCGCCCCGGTTCGCCTTCGCTGCAGCATTGCGGATCGTCGGGGCGACGTGGGACTCAATGGTGTGCACGCCGGTCATCCAGAGCAGCGTCCCGTCGGCGAGAGTGCCCGCAAGTTCGAGCATCCTCGCGCCGAGGGCGGCGACCAGCAGACTTGGGGTGTCGACGTCCTTCGGGCCGAGCGGGCCAACCGTGATAGCCGTTACGCGTTCCCCCTCGGCCCTGACCGCCTCGCCGCGTAGCAGTGGTGCGAGAGCGTTCAGGTATTCGTGCATGTAGCTCGCGGGTCGCTCAAAGGAAAGCCCCCACATCCCCTCGACGACCAGCTGGTGGGAGAGGCCCACCCCCAGCGACAGGCGCGCCCCGATCGCGTCTTGGACGGTGCGCGCTTGGGCGGCGAGCATCGTTGGATGGCGCGTTTGGATCGGCACCACGGCAGTACCGAGGTTGAGCTCACGAAGCTCGTGGCCGACGAGCGCGAGTACCGTCAGGGTGTCTGGTCCGAAGATCTGCGACGACCAGAAATTGGTGAAGCCGCGCGAAGCGAGGAGTGACGCGCGCTCGATCGTCGCCTCCACGTGTCCGTTGGTATCGAGATTGACCGCAATGCGCATAGTGAACCCTCCGCCGGACCGCTAGCGTTTTGTCCGTGCCGAACGCTCACCAAACTACTGCGCGGCGTCGCGTCGGTGTGGCGGGTGCGGGGCAGCTCGCCCGCATGATGGGCGAGGCCGCGGGGGCACTGGACCTCGAGTTAACGGTGCTCGCAACCTCGTTCGAGGACTCCGCAGTCTCGACCTGTGATCACGTGCTGGTGGGCTCTGCGACCGATGAGGAGGCGCTCCGATCTCTCGCAGAAGAGGTTGAGGTCATCACGTTCGACCACGAGCTGGTCGACCTGGAGGTTCTCGGAGCCCTCGAGCGCAGCGGTGCCGTCCTTCGACCGAGTCCGTCGGCGCTGCGGTACTCCGTCGACAAGGCGTTTCAGCGGCGAGCCTTTCGCGAACACGGGCTGCCCGTGCCGAGATTTCTCGCCGTCGAGTCGAGTCGCGACGAACGCCTCAGCTCCTTTCTCGATTCGCTCGTCACGGCGCCGGTCATCAAGGCGAGTCGGGGCGGCTACGACGGCCGTGGCGTGGTGATAGCGAGCAGCCGAGAAGAGGCGCTCGCTGCGATTGACGAGATGGCCGTGCGCGGCGAGGTCGTCGTCGAAGAGCAGATGATCCTTCGCGGTGAAGTCGCCCAGCTCGTCGCGCGCGCCACCAGCGGGGAGCTGCGCGCCTATCCAGTCGTCACGACCGTCCAGCGCGAGGGCATGTGCGCCGAGGTGCACTACCCGAGCGAACTCGACGAGACGACGCTCGCCGACGCGGCGCGCCTGAGCGTCGAGATCGCTCGCCTCGTCAAAGGCGTAGGGATCATGGCGGTCGAATACTTTGTCACCGATGCGGGCCTCGTGATCAACGAGATTGCGCTTCGCCCCCACAACAGCGGCCACTGGACCATCGAAGGGACCTCGACGAGCCAGTTCACCCAGCACCTTCGAGCGGTGAGCGGGCTCGAGCTCGGGGACGTTGACGTGCTCAGCCCTGCTGCGGTCATGGTGAACGTCGTTGGCGCGGAGCAACCAGGCTCCCTGGAGGCGGCGCGTGCGGTCCCGGGCACCTTCGTCCACGACTACGGAAAAGCATGGCGCCCGGGCAGAAAACTCGGTCACGTGACGGCGCTCGATGACGAACCGATGAGTGCGCACGTGAGAGCATGGAGCAGTGCCCGCGCGTACGGCACCGTGACCCAGGAGGCCTAGTGCGACCAGTGGTGGGAATCGTGATGGGTTCCTCGTCGGACTTCGACGTCATGAACCAGGCCGCGAGTGTGCTTGAGCGCTTCAGCGTCGAGTATGAGATTCGTGTGATCTCGGCCCACCGCACGCCCGACGCCATGCTCGAGTACGGCTCGGGCGCCCGACACCGGGGGCTCAGGGTCATCATCGCGGGTGCGGGCGGTGCGGCACATCTGCCCGGCATGCTCGCCGCCGCAACCACGCTTCCCGTAATCGGTGTGCCGGTCGCACTGGCGCGCCTTGACGGGCTTGATTCCCTCCTCTCGATCGTCCAGATGCCCCGCGGCGTACCGGTCGCCACGGTTGCCGTCAACGGCGCCGCGAACGCCGCCCTCCTGGCCGTGCGCATACTCGCGACCGACAGCGACGAACTCGTCGACCGGCTGGAGCTCTACCGCCAGGAACTTGCGGCCGAAGCTCTCGCCCAGGACACAGATTTACCCAGAAATTAGGAAGCGGGCGTTAGGGAACCGACGATCATTGAAAACTTCGCGCGACTTCGCCCTATTCTGGACAAGTAGCAAAAGGAGGCCCACGTGGGCATTATGAAGCGCGTTTCGACGATATTCCAAGCGAAGGCGAACGACGCTCTGAATAAGGCGGAGGACCCCCGCCAAACACTCGATCTCTCGTACGAACAGCAACTCGAGAACCTCACCAAGGTAAAGCGTGCGGTTGCCGACGTCGCCACCGCGAAGAAGCGCGTCGAGATTCAAGCCGAGCAGCTGAAGAGCCAGGGCGACAAGCTCGCCGAACAGGCGAAGGCCGCCATCGGACAGGGGAACGAGCCGCTCGCTCGCGAGGCCCTCACCCGCCGCGAAGCGATCGCGGGTCAGTTGAAGGATCTCGAGGTCCAGCACGCCCAGATCGACGAGCAACTCCAAAAGCTCGAAGAGACCGCCACGAAGCTGCAGTCTCAGATCGAAGCGTTCCGCACGAAGAAAGAGACCATCAAGGCGACCTACACCGCCGCCGAGGCCTCGGCTCACGTCAACGAAGCCGTGAGCGGCATCTCGTCATCGATGGGTGACGCGGGTGCGGCGATGCAGCGCGCCCAGGACAAGGTGGCCGAGATGCAGGCACGCAGCGGTGCACTCGACGAGCTGCTGAGCTCGGGGGCGCTCACCGACCTCACGAGTTCAAATGACGACATCCAAGCTCAGCTCGACAAGGCGTCGGCCACGTCAGACATCGACGCACAGCTGGCGGCCCTCAAGGCGACTGGCACGACGACCGAGTTGCCGACGGGCACGAGCGCGGCCACGGAAGCGCCAACGACCGAAGGAAATTAGCCGTGGCGAAGACGAAGATTGAAACCGACCACAAGTTAAACGTGCGCATGTTCATCACGGGCCTCGCGCTCGTGGCGCTCTACGCCATCATCATCTCGGTCATGTTGAGCCTCGGCGTTTCGGTCGTGCTCGTGATCATCATCGCCGGTGCGCTCATCTTCTCCCAGTACTACTTCTCGGACAAGGTCGCGATGTTCGCAATGCAGGCGCACGCGGTGACGCCCGAGCAAGAGCCCAAGCTGCACGAGATCGTCGATCGACTCTGCCTGCTCGCAAACATGGAAAAGCCCCTCGTTGGCGTGTCGGAGTTGGACCTGCCCAACGCCTTCGCGACGGGCCGTAACCCGAGTCACGCCGTCATCTGCGCGACGCGCGGTCTCATGCGGCGACTCAGTGATGAGGAGCTCGAAGCGGTCCTCGCGCACGAGTTGAGCCACGTGGCCCACCGCGACGTCGCCATCATGACCATTGCGTCGGGCGTTGGCATGCTGGCGGGGCTCGTCGGACGCATCGCGCTCTTCGGATCGATGTTCGGTGGAGGTGGCCGAGGTCGCGGCAGCCAGAACATCGTCCTCTTGGAACTCGCCACGATGGTCCTGTCGGTCCTCATCTACGTGGTTGCCTTCTTGTTGACGATGGCGCTCTCTCGTTATCGCGAGCTGGCGGCTGACCGGTCTGGCGCAATCCTGATCGGCAAGCCGAGCGTCCTCGCGAGTGCTCTCGTACACGTCACTGGCGACATTGGTCGCATTCCGCGCACCGATCTGCGAAAGGCTGAGGGCATGAACGCCTTCTTCTTTGCTCCCGCGCTCTCTGGCGGTTCGGCGGCATCGCTCTTCTCCTCGCACCCGTCACTCGAGAAGCGCCTCGACCAGCTCAACAAGCTCGAAAAGGAACTGAACGGCTAGTGGGTTTTCGCGACGCGATACTCGGGCGAACCAAACAGGCCGCCCCTAATCTCGATAACCTCTTCGCCCTCTCGACGGCGGCGCTCACCCTCCAGAGCGAGCTCGACCTCGTGAGCTCTGGCCAAGCGGGGCTCTGCTTTAAGGCCGGCAGCGGCGAGAGCTCGCTCGTGACCGACGACGACATCAAGCAACTGCTCAACTTTGACGAGATGGACACCAACAAGGTCGTGTTGAGCAAGGACGATCTCGGCTTCCAATGGCTCGTGATCAACGATCCCGACCTTGAGGCGCTCGTCACGCGCATCCACTCGGCGGACACTTCAATGGTCGAGCACGGCCTCGGACCGAGGCTGCTCTGTGCCGTGTTCGGGTTCGTGCCACAGACGCCGCCGGGCGAAGGCGCGGTTCGTCTCGTCTACCTCATGAAACAGGGCACGTTCTACCCTTTCGCACCGACGGGACCTTCCCAGCGCGATAATGAGCTCGAACTGAGGGTGAAGTCTTTCCTCGGTTCTGATTTGCCAATAGAAAAGGACCTGTCGCGCTGGATGGCTCTGTGGAACGTGCCGGTCAACTGAACAACCTTTGAGGCCCGCTCGCAGTAGTGTCGCCTGGAGAGGTTGTCATCTCCGCGAAAGGAGCGTTATGGATGATGTGACGCGCCGGAACGACCCTCCGTGTGCCATGAGCGACGAGGAGCTGACGTCACTCGCCCTGGCGGCTGATCCGAACGCTCCACTCGAACCCGACGCGGTGCCGTGGAACTTTGGCTTCGGTGCCGTGTTGCTGCCCGAGTGGTACATGCCACGCCCAATGGCGCGCGGACGTGGTCGGGCTACTCGCGTCGTCGTCGCGTCACTCGTCGTGGGCTTCCTCGTGATCGGCGCCTTCGGACTCTGCATCACCTCAGGCTTCTTGCAGTTCGCCTAAGCCTTCGACTACGGGTGCGTCATTTCCTCGGGCACCACGGCCGCGTCGAACTCCTCGCCCGTGAGAAAGCCGAGTGCGATTGACGCCTCACGCAGCGTGCTGCGTTCTTTGTGCGCCTTCTTCGCCACCATCGCCGCCTTGTCGTAACCGATGATGGGATTGAGCGCGGTCACGAGCATCAGCGAATTGTTGAGGTGGTTCTGGATCTGCTCGTAGTTCGGCTCGAGGCCCTCGACGCAGAATTCGCGGAACCGGTCACAGGCGTCGGTGAGTAGATCTATCGAATTGCAAAAGTTGTAGATGATCACTGGCTTGCAAACGTTCAACTCGAAATTGCCACGCGAACCCGCGATGCCGACCGCCGTATCGTTCCCAAAGACCTGAACACCCACCATGATCATCGCCTCGCTCTGGGTGGGATTCACCTTTCCCGGCATGATGGAACTTCCCGGCTCATTCTCGGGTAGTTGCAGCTCCCCGAGGCCCGACCTTGGACCGGATCCGAGCCAGCGAAGATCCTCTGCGATCTTGGTGAGGCTCGCCGCGAGAGTCTTGATTGCTCCGTGAGCGAAGATGAGCGCGTCGTGTGCGGCGAGCGCGGCGAATTTGTTGGGCGCTGTCACGAAGGGTTGACCCGTCAACGTCGCGATTGCGGCAGCCACGCGCTCGCCGAACTCGGGGTGCGTGTTGAGTCCTGTGCCCACCGCGGTGCCTCCGGCAGCAAGCTCGTATAGCCCGGGCAGCACCGCGTCGAGCCGAGCGAGGTCGGCGTCGAGCTGGGCCACGTAGCCGGAGAACTCCTGTCCGAAAGTGAGCGGCACCGCGTCCATGAGGTGCGTGCGCCCAATCTTGGTGATCTCGCTGAACGCTTGCGCCTTCTCGTCGAGCGCGTCGCGTAGTCGCATTACCGATGGGGCGAGACGGCCCGTGATCTCCATGACCGCCGCGATATGCATCGCGGTTGGAAAGGTGTCGTTCGACGACTGGGACATATTGACGTCGTCATTCGGGTGGATCGGAGTCTTCGTTCCCATGACACCACCGGCCAGTTCGATTGCACGATTGGAAATGACTTCGTTCACGTTCATGTTGGTTTGCGTGCCCGAGCCCGTCTGCCAGATCCTCAATGGAAACTCGTCAGCGAGCGAACCATCGATCACTTCGGACGCGGCGCGCTCGATCAACTCTGCCTTTTCCGCATCTAACTTGCCAAGGGCGTGATTCGCCTGAGCCGACGCCAATTTCAAGACACCGAAGGCCGTGATCACTGCAGGTGGCATGGTCTCGTGGCTGATCGCAAAATGATGCAGACTGCGCTCGGTTTGCGCACCCCAATAGTGATCGGCAGGAACTTCAACCGAACCCATCGTGTCCGACTCGACGCGCACGTTTGACATGTCTTACCTCTTCGCTGATCTCTTCGTACTCTTCTTGGCGGCCTTCTTCGCGGTCGCCTTCTTCGATGTCTTCTTTGCGATTACCTTCTTAGCCGACTTCTTCGTGGCCTTCTTCGCGGTTACCTTCTTGGCCCACTTCTTGGCGGCCTTCTTCGCCGTCTTCTTAGCCGTCGCCTTCTTTGCCGGAGCCTTTGCAGCCGTCTTCCTCGCGGCCGTCTTCTTCGCGGCCGTCTTCCTCGCGGCCTTCTTCGTCGTCTTCTTAGCCGTCGCCTTCTTCGCGGGAACCTTCTTAGCCGATTTCTTGGCGGCCTTCTTCGCCGTCTTCTTAGCCGACTTCTTCGTGGCCTTCTTCGCGGTCTTCTTAGCCGTCGCCTTCTTTGCCGGAGCCTTTGCAGCCGTCTTCTTCGCGGCCGTCTTCGCGACAACTGGCGCGGGGATGATTTCAGGCAGCAACGATTCCCATGATGCGTCACCGTTGTAGAGCGCGATGCCCGCTAGCACCACTTGCTTCGCGACGGCGACGTCCTCGGAACGCGGACCATCGCCGGTTCCGGGCACTTCAAGAATGAGGGGAAGCTCGCGGATGCGCGGGTGCCCGATAAGTGGCGCCAGGCCCTTTGCGCCGATGGTGCCTTCTCCGATGTTGGCGTGTCGGTCACGGTTCCCACCGAGTTCGATCTTCGAGTCGTTCAAGTGAAACGCGCGCAGACGGCTCATGCCAACCGTGAGTTCAATCTCTTCGATCAGGTGTTCAGTTCCGGCAGCCGTCGAGAAGTCGACTCCACTCGCCCACAGATGCTGCGTGTCGATGCACAGTCCGATGCGGTCGTCGCCGTTGCACGCATCAATGAGAAAGCGGATCTCCTCGAGCGACCGTCCGACCGTACCGCCGGAGCCCGCCGCGTTCTCAATGAGAATCGGGCAGTCCGCGACACCTTCAGGCGCTGGGTCGGCCTCAGCGAGCGCACGTTCGAACGCGTCTGCGATCTGGCGAACGACATCATCGAAACCCGCACCGAGGTGCGAGCCCACATGCAAGATGAGTCCCGAGGACCCCATGCCGCGAGCCACCGAGAGATTGTGAATGAGACACGCGACGGATTTGTTGTAGAGCTCGAGGTCTGCGGATGCCAAGTTGATCAGATACGTCGCGTGACAGAAGGTGTCGGTGATAATCGGATTCGCCGCCTGGGCCTCTCGATAAGCAGCCAACACCTCTGGCGCATACTGCGAGGGTTTCCACATTCGAGGACTTTGGGTGAAGACTTGAATTGACGTTGCGCCCATCTCCACGCCTAGTTCGAGCGAGGGAATGAGCTTGCCGCCACCGCGTACGTGTGCACCAATGTTCATTACAGTAAAACTAGTAGGCCGACGACGTCGACATCACAGGAGAACCGTGCCCGATACATTTACCCCCGCCTCACGTGCCCTCTTCGAGAAGAAGGTCTTCGCGCACGTCGCGAGCCTCGATCCCGACGGCGCTCCGAACGTCTCGCCGGTGTGGGTGGGACTGGATGGTGACGACATTGTGATCAACACCGCACTCGGACGCGCGAAAGCTCGAAACCTCGCGAACGACTCGCGCGTGGCCGTCTCGCTGACCGACCCCAACGACCCTGAAGTCTCCATCACCGTGCGCGGCACCGTCGTCACGTTCACGACCGACGGCGCCGACGAGGTCATCGACGGCTTCGCGAAGAAATACACCGGCGCCGATCACTTCGAAAAGAGCGATCCCGGTGAGATCCGGGTGACGGTAAAGATCCGCCCCGACCGGATCTCTCGTCAACCCGAGTAATTCAGCTGAAGTACGTCAAGTCCGCGCCCCGGGAAGAGTTCGTTCGACGAGCGCGCAGTGACGCGCCTCCGTTTGTGAGGACTTCGCCGTCGACGCTCCACACGGAGATCGGCGCAGGCGGAGCCGGTCGGTTGTAGGCACCGCGAATCGTCGCGACCTCGTTCGAGAAGTTGACCGCGTCGTCCGTGAGGAGGGCTCGTACGATCTCGGCGTAGAGCGGCGACTTCTCCTCAGCCTCGATGGCGACGTGGCGGAGGTTGACGAGGTGCGAGAGTGTCTTCACGTCGCGGGCACAGAGCTGGGCGGAGTAGTCGTCACTCACCCGGAGCCAGACCCCGAGCGCGCCGCGAAGCTGGTCCCGCAGCGACGCGGTCACGATGACGGTGTCGGCGTCGCTGCAGTGAAAGAGCGTCTCGGGCGTGGCGAGCGCTACGAGCGCGTCGCGACGAGCGAGCGGCGCGACGAGCCGAACAAGCTCCATGTCAGGGCTGGAGATCCTCTTTGGGCAAGCGCTCGATGTTGACGTCGCGGAAGGTGAGGATCCGTACCGACGGCACGAAACGGGCCGCGCGGTACATGTCCCAGACCCAGGCGTCGTGCAGCGTGACTTCGAGGAGCGTCGGGGTCGAGTTCGAACGGACCTCGACGGCCACGTCGTTGGCGAGATAGAAGCGGCGGTCGGTTTCGACTGCGAAGTCGAACATGCCGACGACGGCTTTGTACTCCTGGACTAACGCGAGTTCGAGGGTCGACTCGTAGTCGTCGAGCTCTTCTTCGCCCACCAGCGACTACGCGCGCTCGTTGACGCGAAGTTCCTTAATCTTGGCAGCCTTGCCGCGCAGATCGCGCAGGTAGTAGAGCTTCGCGCGACGCACGTCGCCGTAGGAATCGACTTCAATCTTCGCAATCGTCGGGGTGTGCACCGGAAACGTCCGCTCCACGCCTACGCCAAAGCTGATCTTTCGCACGGTGAAGGTCTCCTGCAGGCCCGAGCCCTGGCGGCGAATCACGACGCCCTGGAAGACCTGTACGCGCTGACGGGTACCCTCGACGACGCGAACGTGAACCTTCACGGTGTCGCCGGGGCGAAAAGCAGGAATATCGTCGCGAAGCGAGTCGCGGTCAACGAGGTCGGTGGGGTTCATGAGAGCGGTCCCTTTCGGATCACAGGCTTTAGAAGTTTAGCCGTTTCCCTCGGGAGCATCCATTTCTGGAAATTCGGCGAGAATCGCCTCGTCCTGGGCGCTCAGTCCTCCGCGCCGGTCGATCAGGTCGCCCCGTCGCGCCAGCGTCTTTCGCAACGCTTGGGCCCGGCGCCAGCGAGCGATGCGTGCGTGATCGCCCGAGAGCAGGACCTCGGGAACGCTCACCCCGCGCACCTCTTTCGGCTTCGTGTACTGCGGGTATTCGAGCAGTCCCTCGCTGAAGGACTCTTCGAGGCTCGACTCGTCGTTACCGAGCCCGCCGGGAAGGAGCCTCACGACCGACTCGATCACGCACAGCGCCGCGAGCTCGCCTCCAGCGAGAACGAAGTCGCCGATCGAGATCTCGTCATCGACGACGAGGTCGAGGACGCGCTGGTCGAAACCTTCGTATCGACCACAGAGCAGCGTGAAGCCGTCGAGGACGGCGAGCTCTCGCGCGACCTCGTGGGTAAAGACGCGTCCCGACGGGGTGAGCGCAATGATGGGGCGAGCCAGCTCGGGTGTTGCGTCCACGGTCGCCATGATCGGTTCGGCTCGAAGCACCATCCCCGCGCCCCCGCCGTAGGGCGTGTCGTCGACGCTTCGGTGAACGTCGGTCGTCGCGTCGCGAAAGTCGTGCACGAACACCTCGACGACGCCGCGCTCCATTGCCCGCCCGAGCACCGAGGTCGAGGCGTAGCCCGTGACGGCCTCGGGGAACAGCGTGAGCACGTCGATCCGCAGCGTCACTCGAAGAGCCCCTCGGGCGGGTCGATCACGACGCGCCGGTTGGCTTCTATCGAGACGACGAAGGTGAGGGGCACGAGCGCCCCCGAGTCGAGCACCATCAGGTCACTGGCGGGATTCGCCTCCACGTCTACGACGACTCCTCGAGCGGTCCCGCCGAGCTCGACGACCTCGCTGCCAAAGAGCTGGTCGACCCAGATGACCGAGTCGTCGTCGATGCGCGGCGCAGAAAGGACCACCCCGTGAAGGCGCTCTGCGGCCTCGCGCGTCGACACTCCTTCAAAGGAGACGATGAAGCGCGCCTGATGGGCGGCGGCTGAGGCTACGACCAGTGGTCCGCGTTCGCTGAACAGCGTTTCGCCAACGGCGAGGCGCTCGACCCGATCACTCCAGAGGTCGACGAGCACCTGGCCCTTTAAGCCGTGAGCCCGGATGATTCGCCCGACTTCGAGCGTGGGACGCTCGTCGGACACGGTTAGTCGACGATGTCGACCGAGGTGGTGACGCCGTCACGCGCCCCGGCGGCGCCCACGAGCGCCCGAATCGCCTGAGCGGTGCGTCCGCGGCGTCCGATGATTCGTCCCATGTCACTCGGTCCGACGCTCAGCGAGAGCACCACCTTGCCCTGGCGCTCGCTGACTTCGACCGAGACGGCGCTCGGGTCGTCAGCGAGAGACTTCGCGATGAATTCGAGCGCCGCGGTCGCCGAGACCGCCGTGCTCGCCTCGTGCACGTTGACGTCAACATTCACGTCGTGGTCGTCGTCGCCCTCGGCGTCGATCGTATTGATATCCCCGGCGACGTACTCGTCGTGCGCGTCGCTCACTGAGCCGCCTTTGCCGCTTCGAACTCCTCGAGGGCGCCGCACGCCTTGAGCAGCTTCGCGACGCGCTCGGTCGGCTGGGCACCGTGTTGCAGCCAGTGCAGAACCTTCTCGTTGTCGATCTTTAAGACCATGTCCGGTTCGGCGACGGACAGCCCGCGCGGCTGATAGGTCCCGACGATCTCGAGAAAGGCACCGGAACGGGCGCGACGACTCTCAGCGGCCACGACGCGATAGGTGGGTTGCTTCTTCTTACCCATTC
>JBAUSF010000146.1:0-1589 GCA_049581565.1 Acidimicrobiales bacterium | reverse complement strand
GTAGGTCGCATGAGCCGCAATCAAATTATCCTCGGCCCCGGCAAGATTGCGCTCCTGCTGCAGCACGTTGGCACTTGTTGAGGCGCCCAGATGCAGCTTCTTCTCTTCGGCATCCAGGCTCTGCTGTGCATAATCCTGCGCCGCCTGAGCCGCATGAACCTGTGCGCGATCGTTTCTCAGCGCGTACATCGCGTTCACTACCTGCATGCGGATCTCCGTGTGCAGTTGTTCCAGCCGCAGCTCAGCCTGCCGGTACTCCCTTAAGGAGCGTTCCTGCACACTCTGCGCCTCGCGATTGCGGAGCGGAATCGTCAGGTTGAATCCCACTCCCTTGTCCGGCGCAGAGCTGTTGAAAAGGTTCTGCACCACTGACCCGTAACCCACGGTCGGAAAAGTCCCCGGAGGATAATTCGTGCCGCTGAAAAAGTTGTATGCGTGCGGGCTCTGGGAGCCGCCCAGTGCGCTCGATCCGTAGAACCCATACACATCCAGCGTCGGCAGCATCGCATTGCGCGCGCCCTTTAGCGTGATCTCGTCGTTGCGCAGCGTCAACACCGCCTGCTCCAGCTCCGGTCTGCGCTGGAAGGCCTCCTGCACCAGCGCCTCCACCGGCTGGCTCTCCTCGGGAATCGGATCCAGGCTCACCCGGTCGGTGGGAATCACCGGCGCAGCCGACAGTGTCGCATCGTTCAGGTTGCGCGTAATCGCCTGCTTGATGATCTGCTCCTGGTAGTTCAGGGCGCTCTGCGCGCTGATTAACGCCTGCTGGTCAGTCGCTACCGTCGATTCGGCATTCACCACATCCAGCGGCGCCATCGTGCCGATCTGCAGTTGCTTGCGGTTGTCCGCCAGCAACTGGCTGCTCTGATCCAATGCGTGCTCTTTCGCCTGCACATCCTCGTAGGCCTGCACCAGTCCCCAGTAAATGCTCTCCACCTGGTTCACCGTGTAAAGAATCTGCTGGCGGAATGAGGAGTCGGTAATGCGGCGGTCATTCAGTGCCTGGTAGATGAACCGCTTGTTGACCCAGATCCCCGCGCCCTGCAGCAGATGTTGCGTCACGGTCGCTTTGAACACCGACGACAGGTCAGGACTGTAATCCGTGAATGGGTTGTCCGTCGAGACTCTCTGGTTGTTGAACGATACGGCCAGGTTCGCGCCGGTAACAATGCCTTGGTTAAAGGTGAAGTTGTATTGGTTCGTGTTGGTGCTCAATGCCTTCAGGCCGCCGGAAAAGAGCGTATTTACCTGGGGTGCCAGCGCCCGCTCAAACTGAACCGTTCCCGTCGCAGTCGGATCCAGATTCTCTGGCGTCGGCCCTGCGCCGGCCGTGGTCAGCGTCAATCCTGAAACGCCGGAACCTGCGCCGCCCGAGCCAACTGCCGTCCCACCCGGCCCACCGCCGGTTGAGAGCGTCGAATTCGAGCCGCCCAGCGTGCCCATCACAAGGCCGGATGGCGCGCCCAGCGGCGCCGCGCCCGTCTTGGTGCGCAAAATGTCCGTGTCTGCGATGTCCAGGTCGTACCGCGCGATCGCAATGTCGTAGTTGTTTTCAATCGCCAGTGCAATCGCATCGGACAGGCTCAGGT
>JBAUSF010000145.1:0-1985 GCA_049581565.1 Acidimicrobiales bacterium | reverse complement strand
GTCAACCAGTCGAAGCGCACGGGTCACGAGATTCTCCTCGTCGGCGAGGACCGCGGAGTAGGGCCCCTCCAAGGTGAGGTAGTCGGCGTCGGGATCGATGGACAGTCGATCGGCGAAGTCGAGGGTCACCATCTCTGCGCGCAGGTCGTGCATCCCGTTCTCGCGACGTCCCGTGACTTCCAGGTACCAGGTGAGCTTCGCCGGCGCGAGCAGATCGTTCATCGCGCCGCCGCCAACGCCGCAAACTCCTCGATGGTCAGCTCTTCGGGCCGGCGGGTCTCGGCGACCCCGGCGCGTTCGAAGACCCCTTCGGTGCGCCACTCGGCGAGCGAACGGCGAAGCATCTTTCGCCGATGCCCGAAGGCCGTACGAATGACGCTGAAGAGTTCCGCCTCGCTGACCAGGGCGGGGTCAACTCGCACCGATGGGCGTCTCGTCAGGGCCACGAGCGCCGAGTCGACGTTCGGACGGGGCACGAACACCGATGGCGAGACCTTCCCGACCACCTTCGCGTCAGCGAAGTACTGGACGCGCAAGGACACGGCGCCGTAGGCGTCGTCGCCCGCGTAGGCGGCGAGGCGATCGCCGACCTCTTTTTGCACCATGACGAGCATCCTGGTGACGAGGGGCTGGCTCTCGAGCAGATGCAGCACCACGGGCGTGGCGACGTTGTAGGGCAAGTTCGCCACGACGACCGCGGGCTTGCCGTCGAGGATCTCGTCGTAGTCCGCCACGAGTGCGTCAGCGTGATAGACGCTCACCCCGTGGGGCTCTACGACGTCGCGCAGCGGTTCGATCAGGTAGCGGTCGATCTCGAGGGCAATCACGCTCGCGCCCGTTTCAACGAGCGCGAGCGTCAACGACCCCAGCCCCGCCCCAATCTCTACTACCTGGTCACCCGGTCCAACGCCCGCGAGCCGCGCGATCCGGCGCACGGTGTTCGGGTCGACCACGAAGTTCTGACCCAGGGCTCGCGACGGCTTCAGCCCGTGATTGTTGAGCAGCGCAACCAGTTCAGTCCGAGTATGGGTCACCAAGAAACTTTGACACTAATCACGCCTCGCCAGAGCGGTTCTAATTCGCTGAATTGCGTCTCGGAGAGATCAACCACGTGATCAGAGGTATGCGCCTCGCGATCAGTGATGACGCACGTGATCGAGCGTCCCGTGGTGAGATCGCGGACCGTGATCACCGTCCCCTTTGGCAGATACCACGTCGCGCAGCGTCCGGGAACGTAGTCGTACCAGGTCGCAATCCCGACCTTGAAGTTCGCGCCGTCGATGACGGAACCGGCGACGACCGGTGGAGTCGCGGCCGTTGTCACCGGATTCTTCGCGACCGGACGCCTCGTCGAGACGTGGATTGTGATCTCGCCGTGCCAGGGAACCCGGGTGCCGGGCCGCGGCGACTGGCTGAGCGCGACCGTCCAGGTGCCCGTCGTACTTCCTGGTCCGACGGTACGGAAGTACAGCGCGTCGTGGCGCATGACGGCGTAGACGCGCGCCTTCGTGAGTCCGATCAGGCGTGGGACCGCCCGCGCGACGTGGGGGGCGACGTTCGTCACGACGAGGCTCGCCTGGCCGTGCCAGTCAATCGTCGCGCCGGGCTTTGGCAACTGCGCCGTGACGACCGCCCAGTGGTCGTTCGCGCTGCCGGGGCCTCGCGTCACGAAGTAGAGACCGTCGTGACGCATCGTTCGATAGACCGCGAGTCGCGAGCGACCGACCAGATTCGGCATGTGCAACGGCGCGTGTCCTGCCGCGCCCGACGACGCGGGTGTGAGCAGTACCAATGACGCGGCCGCGATGGCCATCACGGTACGACGTAACCGGGGACACCGAAGTGCCCCTCGTCCTAATGTCCTCAGTATCCGTCCTCCGCCAGGACCGCGGGAATGTCGGCAATTCCCGCACACCTACGCTAGAAGAGGTCGCGTGCGAGGGCAAACGCATACAGAATGCTGCTTAAAACATGGTCTTTTGCTT
>JBAUSF010000144.1:0-11866 GCA_049581565.1 Acidimicrobiales bacterium | reverse complement strand
GGCCTCGCGAAACGGCGCGTCGCCCGGTGAGGTTGAGGGTTTGGTTGACCGTGCTCGAGAGTTGAAGTTGAATGTTCGCGGCCTCATGGTGGTGGCGCCGAAGGGAGAAGAGCCGACGCGCGCGGCCTTCGTCGCAACCGTTGCCTTGGCGGACCGACTCGGGCTCAGGGAACGTTCCATGGGCATGAGCGAGGACCTCGAAATCGCCCTTGAACTGGGCACGACCGAAGTGCGTCTCGGGCGCGCGCTCTTCGGCCCCCGACGATCTCCGGGCGCCCTGGCCTAACATGGTTCCGGGCCGGTTGCCAAGGAGAGGTGAATGAAAGAAAAGCTGCGCGGTTTTCTCGGGTTCCTTGGGCTGGTCGAGGACGACTACGGCGACTACGGCCCGAGCAACGCTCCGCGACCGTTTTCGGAGCAGGCCGAGGAGTTCGAGCCCGAATGGGCGTCGACGCCGACGCCGGCTCCTCGAACCTTTCCGACCCAGCCTGTGAGTCCGTCGCCGCTCCGTCACCCCGCACCCACGAACGCGCCGCGAAACGGTGGACCTATCTCTGTACTGGAAGGTTCAAGCGGTGTCAGCCGAGTGCGACCGATCGCGAACCCTAATGCGCCTCGTCGCTCGTCCGCGTCATCGCCCGAGCGTGACGTCGCAGTCGTGTCGCCCGAGAGTTACGACGACTCACGGCGCATCACCGATCTCTTACGAGCGAATCGCGCCGTCGTCCTGTCGACGCTCGACGTCGATCAAGGCCTCGCTCGACGGCTCGTCGACTTTACGGCTGGCACGGCCTACGCGATGAACGCGAAGATCGAGATGCTGATTCGTGGGGTGTATCTGGTGAGCCCCCCGGGCATGCATGTAGGCCCCGAGATGAAAGAGCGACTTCGTGCGGCGAACTATCACGCGTATGACCAAGCATGATCCTCATTCACGACCTCATCACGCTCTACATCTGGATTCTTATTGTCACTGCGCTGCTCAGCTGGTTCCCCGCCCGTAACTCGCAAGGGGGACTCGCGGCGACAAAGCGCGTGCTGGCGCGCGTCACCGAACCGGTGCTGCGTCCGCTGCGCGCGATCATGCCACGTCCGAGTTTCGGTGGTGTGGGCATCGACCTGTCGGTGCTCGTCGCGGTGATCCTGCTCGAGGTGATCAACGTCATAATTTGACGTGACAATTCTGGTCGACCGTTCGAGGATCGAGCGGTAGGGTGGCTGGATGGACAGCACGGATAACGCAACGTCGGCCCTCGACAGCATCGACACGGTGGCATTCAAGGTCGGCCTGAAGGGCTACAACGTCGACGAGGTCGACGAGTTTCTCGAGCGGCTCTCGGTCGAAGTTCGCCAACTGAAAGATCTCGCCCAGCAGCAGCGCCAGCAGCTTCGTCAAGCCGCGGAACGCATCAATCAGCTCGAAACAAGGGGCCCGTCGACGGCGACCGGTCCCGTCCCCGTCGCCGCGGCCCCCGCGGCTCCGGCCCCGGTCATTCGCGCCGGGGGCGGCGGCGCTGAGCAGGTGACGTCGATGATCGCGCTCGCACAGAAGTTCATCGAGGACGCTCAGGCCGAGGCTGAAGCGAAGGCTCGCGAGTTCACCGCCTTGGCACAAGAGCGCGCTCGAGAGATCGTCAACGAAGCGCGGAGTCGTGCCGAGGACGAGGTGAATCGACTGAACGGACTCAAGCAACGCCTGAGCGAGGACGTCGACACCCTGGCTCGTCAGCTGAAGGCCGAGCGTGCGCGGATTGCCCAGGTGCTCGCCGAGTTCACCCAGTGGGTCGAGCACTCGCTCCAGGCCGACGCGGGCGCCCCGCGGACGCCCGAGGCGCCACCTTCTCCGCCCACACGGAGCGCCCCTCCGCGACCCGCCGTGTCGGCCCGACCGACCGAGGTGCCGCCCCCGGCGCCGGGGCCGAACGACGAGGATCCAACGACGGCCGTGCCTACCGTTGCCCAAGTGCTCAACTTCGATCAAACCTCAAGAGACGATCGCTAGAAAACGCTTCGCAAACTGCTAGCCTCGGCGAGCACTGTTCCCAGGAACGCGAGGAGTAAAGCATGTCGTCGAGCGCGAAGCCCGCAAAGAGAGTCCCTGCCAAGAAGACGGTCGCGAAAAAGTCCGCTACGAAGGCCCCCACGAAGAAAGTAGTGAAGAACGTGCCGACGAAGAAGGTCGTAGCAAAGAAGAAGGCTGCGGTGAAGCCCGCCGTAAAGAAGGCTGTGGCGAAGAAGGCCGCGACCCCGACGGCCGCTCAAAGAGCGGCCGTCGCGAAGAAGCTGAAGGCGGCGGCGGCGGAGAAGGCCCGCAAGGAGCGCGAGGCGAGGGCCAAAGAGGCCCAGCAGAAGGCGATTGCTCGCCAAAAGGCCCTGGAGGCCGCGAAGCTGAAGAAAGAGCGGGAGGCGAAGGCTCGCGCGCTCGCCAAGGAAAAGGCGGCCCAGCAGAAGGCGCGTGCCCTCGCGGCTGCCAAAGCCAAGAAGGAGCGCGACGCGCACGCGAAGATCGCAGCCAAGGAGCGCGAACTGGCGCGCAAGGCTCGCGAGAAGGCGGCGATCGAGGCGAAGAAACAGCGCGAGATCGAAGCCAAGCGCAAGGCCATCGAAGCGGAGAAGCTGCGCAAGCTACGCGAGATCGAGCGTCGCGAGGCCGAAGAGCGCAAGCGTCAAGAGCGTCGCGAGGCCGAAGAGCGCAAGCGTCAAGAGGCGCTCGAGCGCAAGATGCACTCGAAGCCCTACGCCGAAGATCTCGAATTCCTCGGCGAACTTCGCGCCCTCCTGCTTGAGGCACGCGCCGCCACGAACGCCCAGATCGCCGTCAGCGAGTCCGAGGCCAACGAGATGCTGGTCGACCGCGAGCGGCTCGAATACGACGATGAAGACGGCTCGAGCGTCGCGTCAGACATCCAGCGCGACCAGCTGAAGGAGTACGCGACCGCCCTGCGCCAGAAGGTCGACGAGATCGACGTCGCGCTCGCGCGAATCGACGACGGCAGCTACGGGCGCTGCGACGAGTGCTTTGAGCCCATCTCGCAACCGAGACTTCGCGCGCAGCTACCAGTCTTTACCTGCGTGTCGTGCCGCGCCAGCGTCTAAGGCTTCGACTCAATCTCGCCGTCATCGTGGTGGCGCTCGTGGCGACGGCCATCGACGCGGCGACCAAAGCGTGGGCCCGTCACGGCCTCGCTCACCACGACGTGCACGTGTTCGGGGCCCTGTGGCTTCGACTGCGCTACAACTCGGGAGTCTCGTTTTCCATCAACAGTTCGGGACCACTCGTGACGACGATCGCCACGCTCGTCATCGCGATCATCGTCGTGGGTGTCGGCCTTAACGCGAATCGGGGTCTGGCGACGATCGGATTTGGACTGCTGATCGGCGGGGGAGTGGCGAACGTCATTGACCGCCTCGCCGCGACGCCGCACGAAGTCACCGACTTTATCGCGGTGTCGTCGTTTCCCGTGTTCAATCTCGCCGACGTCGCGATCACGCTCGGCTTCGTCATCTTGATGGTGGCAGCGGTGCGAGGCGACCGATTGATCGCGCGATGACCGACGACGAGCGTGACGCCTTTGACGGCGAGGTGCTCGACCTCGTGGTGCCGAGCACCCTCGGGGGCATTCGTGTCGATCGCGTGCTGTCGATGCTGACGGGACTCTCTCGTTCCGAGGCTCACGACGTGCTCACGAGTGGCGCCGTACGCGTGAACGAAAAGATCGTGGTGAAGCCCTCCACGACCCTCGACACCGGCCAGCATCTCCTCGCCGTGCTACCGGCGCCCGTGAGCGACGCCGTCGTTGCCGACCCCGCGGTCGGCGTTCAGGTCGTGCTCGACGACGTGGACTTCGCGGTCATCAATAAAGCGCCCGGCCAGGTCGTCCATCCGGGGGCCGGCCAGCGTGAGGGAACGCTGGTGGCGGGCCTGCTCGCGCGATACCCCGAGATGGCCCTCCTGAGCGAAGAGGGCCTGTGCGACCCGTCCCGGCCCGGCATCGTGCACCGCCTCGACAAGGGAACGTCGGGACTACTGGTCGTGGCAAAGACGCCCGAGGGCTTCGTGAGCTTGAGCAACCAACTCGCCGAGCGGGTCGTGGAGCGCACGTACATCGGACTGGTGCAAGGTCACATCGCCGAAGAGCGCGGAGTCGTTGACGCACCGATTGGACGCTCGACGCGCACGCCGACGCTCATGGCCGTTCGAGCCGACGGGCGTCCCGCGCGCACGGGCTACGAGGTCATCGCGCACCTCGATCGGCCCGTGGTGGCTACGCTGCTGCGCTTGCGGCTCGAAACCGGCCGCACCCATCAGATCAGGGTTCACCTCGCAACCATCGGACATCCGGTGGTGAACGACCTTCGCTACGGGCAGCGACGCGATCCGCGCTTGCCCGAGGAGCGGTTCTTCCTGCACTCAACGACGCTCTCGTTTCGTCACCCGAGAAGCGACGAATGGGTGTCGACGCACGCCGCACCGCCCGACGACCTGGCGGCGATGATCCCCGAGGGGCTTGGGCTCTAGGCGACTTCGTGCGCGGCGAGCACGCTCGTGTCGTCACGCAGCAACGTGAGGGCTTCGTCTTCGGCTCGGCGCACACGGCGAACGCCGATGTCGAGCTTGGTGGCGGTTGCCTGCAGCGAGAGCGGCGTCGCGCCGTTGAGCCCGAAGCGCAACGTCAGCACTTCGCGCTGGAGGTCGGTCAACTTCGCCAACGCCTCGTGAAGGTCGTCGTTCATCATGGTCTGTTCGATGTCGCTCACCCAGTCGTGCTGGCTGGGTGCGACGAGGTCGCCGAGGGTCGTCGCCGAATCCGAGCTGGCCGGTTGGTCGAGGCTTGCCGTGACCCCGGCGAGGCCGCGCAGGTTCTCGCGCTCGGCCTTTGACATGCCGGTCGCTTCGGTGAGCTCTTCATCGGTCGGCTTGCGCGCGAGCACCGAGGTGAGCTCGGCGGTCGTCGCTTCGAGGCGCTGGAGCTGCTCGCCGACTTCGAGCGGGATGCGAATCGTGCGACCGTGCTGCTGGACGGCTCGCTGGAGCGCCTGGCGGATCCACCACGTCGCGTAAGTGGAGAACTTGAATCCGCGCTCCCAGTCGAACTTCTCAACCGCGCGCAGCAGACCGAAGGTTCCCTCTTGGACGAGGTCGACCATCTCGACGCCGCGGTCCTGGTACCGCCGGGCCCAGTGCAGGACGAGGCGCAGGTTCGCCGCCACCATCTGCTTCTTTGCTTCTTCGTCACCAGCGGTAACGCGCTTGGCCAGCTCGACCTGCTCGTCGTAGTTGGGCATGGGGTAACGATCGAGGTCGCGCATGAGAAGACCCAACATGTCGTTGGTATTCACGGCGGACCGGCGGGGGGTCGAATTCACTGGCATCTCCTTGTCTTTGGGGGGTACAAAGTCGATGCGTCCTCAGATGGGGTATTTCTCCTATGGGCGCCTTACTAATTTACCACGAGGTAAAACTGTTTTCAAGCCCCCACAAATGTCTACCTGGGCCAAGTTTAGCCGCTGTGGGTCTTGGCCACGGGCTTACCCCCACGGGCCTGGACGACCATATCGGCCAGCGTGAAGCTCGCCAGATGCTCTCTCATGTGATTTCCCACGTCAGCCCAGACGCCGAGCAGCACGCACTGGCCCTCGTGATCACAGGCCCCGTCCTGATGGGGTTCGCCAAAATCGCCGGCGGCGATCGGACCGTCGACGGCGGCGACGATTTCGGCGAGGGTGATGGCTTCGGCGGGTCGGGCGAGCACGTAGCCCCCACCGACGCCTCTCTTCGATCGAACGAGGCCAACCCCCTTCAAGCTGAGCAGGATCTGCTCGAGGTAGGGCTGGGGGAGTCCGGTGCGCTCGGCCAGGTCGCGCACCGAGGTGGGTGACTGGTAGTTGTCGCGAAGGGCCAAACTTAACAACGCGCGACTGGCGTAGTCCCCCCGAGTTGATACTCTCACGGGGCCATCCTATCGACGCTCCGGTGCGATTTCTTAGGTCGTCTAGGCCGGGCGGTGACTCCTACACTGGCGCTGTGACCGATTCCTCGACCGACGATTTGAACATCAACCCCGACCAGGTGCTCGCTCCGGGCGAGAGCGGAGAGAAGGACGAGGACTCGAACTCCGATTACATCAGCCAGCCCGCCAAGGTGATGCGAATTGGCTCGATGGTAAAGCAACTGCTCGACGAAGCGAGAAGCGCCCCCCTCGACGAGGCGGGGCGCACCCGTCTTCGAGAGATCTACGACACCTCAGTCCACGAACTCTCGGGAGCCCTCTCTCCCGACCTCGGCAGTGAACTCGGTCGCATGGCGATGCCGTTCGGACCAGAGGTGCCCACGGAGTCCGAATTGCGCATCGCCCAGGCGCAGCTCGTTGGTTGGCTTGAGGGGCTCTTTCACGGCATCCAAGCGTCGCTGTTCGCCCAACAAGCGGCCGCCGCCGCCCAGCTCGAAAAGATGCGCGACCGCTCCCTTCCGCCTGGCTCGAGCGAGCCCCGCGCGGGAACGTACCTCTGACCGCGCACGATGGCCGCGCTCGTCGGGTCGTACTAGCCTGCGAATCCCATCCGTGTAGTTTGGGCACGAGTAAGAGAAAGAGTTAGGCCCATGGCTGAGGGCTTCGTCCACCTGCACAACCACACCGAGTACTCGATGCTCGACGGGGCGGCACGCGTGGAAGATATGGTGCTCGCGGCGAAGGCCGACGGACAGCGCGCAATCGGGATCACGGACCACGGGAACCTCTACGGCACGATCGAGTTCTACGAGGCGTGTCGACGTCACGGCGTGACCCCCGTCATTGGCCTCGAGGCCTACATGGCTGCGAACTCGCGCTTCGATCGGCCAACGCGCCGCGGCAAGATCGACGACACTGGGGGGGACACCGAGGGCGGCCAGAAGCTCTATCACCACCTCACGCTGCTCGCCGTGACGAACGATGGATACCGCAATCTGCGCGAGCTCGCGTCGCTCGCCTTTCTCGAGGGCTATTACTACAAGCCGCGCCTCGACTGGGATCTCCTCGAGCGCTTCAACGCCGGACTCGTCGCGACGTCGGGATGCCTCGGTGGCGTGGTCCTCCAGGCACTGCTGCAGGGCGATGAGAAGAAGGCGCTCGAACTGGCGGGACGCCTGCAGACGATCTTTGGGCCCGAGAACTTCTTCATAGAGCTGCAAGACCACGGTCTTCCGGCCCAGCAGCGCACGAACCCTCAGCTGATGCGCATCGCCCACGACCTCTCGGCGCCGCTGCTCGCGACAAACGACTTGCACTACGTGCGCCACAGCGACGCCGAGATGCACGATGCGCTGCTCTGCATCGGTACCGGCTCGCGCATGTCTGACCCCGAACGTTTTCGCTTCGAGAGCGATCAGTTCTACCTGAAGTCCGCCGCCGAGATGCGCTATCTGTTCCGCGAAGTTCCAGAGGCGTGTGATAACACGCTTCTCATCGCCGAACGAGCGGACGTCACCATCGAGTTCGACAACGACGCCCTGCCGGAGTTTCCGCTGCCCGACGAGTTCGCTGCGAGCACGCACAAAGAGGGTGCGACCAACTACCTGCGCGAGCTGACCTATCGCGGGGCGCGCGAACGCTACGGCGAATCCTTGAGCGACGAAGTGCGTGAGCGTCTCGACTACGAGCTGCGCGTCATCACCGATATGGGATTTCCTGACTACTTTCTCGTCGTCTGGGATCTCATTCGTCACGCCCGCGACGAGGGAATACGAGTGGGACCGGGGCGCGGGTCGTCGGCGGGCTGCTGCGTTGCCTACTGTCTTCGCATCGTCGATACCGACCCGCTTCGATACGGCCTGTTCTTCGAACGATTCCTCAATCCCGGGCGACGCTCCATGCCCGACATCGACATGGACTTCGACGAGCGCTACCGCGGCGACATGATCCGTTACGCGGCGGAACGATACGGGTCCGATCACGTCGCCCAGATCGTGACGTTCTCTACAATCAAGGCGCGCGCGGCGGTGCGTGACGCGGCGCGCGTGCTCGGCTACCCGCCCCAACTCGGCGACAAGATCGCCAAGGCCATGCCGCCGCTCGTCATGGGTCAAGACCTGCCCCTCGCCGCATGCTTCACGCCAACGCTTGGCTACGAGAACCGCTACAGCGAGGCGAGCGAGCTGCGCGCACTCTACGGATCTGACAGCGACGTCCAGCACGTCATCGACGTCGCGAAGGGCTTCGTCGACAAGCGCCGCCAGGACGGCATCCACGCAGCAGCCGTCGTGATCACGAAAGGACCCGTACTCGAGTACGTGCCGATCCAGCGCAAGGCCGGCCCCAACGGTTCGCTCGACAACGCGCCTATCGTCACCCAGTACGAGGCTACGGCGATCGAGAAGCTCGGTCTCTTGAAGATGGACTTTCTCGGATTGCGCAACCTCGCGATCATCGAGCGCGCCCTCGATCACATCGAGCGCCGACACGGCTTGAGGGTCGACATCGATCACGTTCCCCTCGACGATCCCAAGGTCTTTGAGATGCTGCGCCAGGGCAACTCGATCGGCATCTTCCAGCTCGAGGGCGACAAGATGCGCCAGCTCATGCGCCGCCTCGCCCCGACGAGCTTCAGCGATATCGCGGCTCTCAACGCGCTGTATCGTCCTGGTCCACTCAGCGAGAACGTCCACAACGACTACGCCGACCGCAAGAACGGGCGTCAGATCGTCAGCTATGACCATCCAGTCCTCGAGAACATATTGGGCGAGACCTACGGGCTGATGATCTATCAAGAGGACATCATGCGGGTCGCAACGACCATTGCCGGCTTTTCTATGACCGAGGCCGACGACCTGCGAAAGGCCTGCTCGAAGAAGATCCGCGACATGATTCAAGCCCAGCGCGTCAAGTTCGTCGAGGGAGCCGAGCGTCAGGGATACGGACGAGCACTGGGCGAGGCGATCTTCGACAAGATCGAGCCGTTCGCCGACTACGCCTTCGCGAAAAGCCACGCGTTCGGCTACGCGCTCGTTGGCTACCAGAACGCCTGGCTGAAGGCGAACTACCCGGTCGAGTACATGGCGGCCCTGTTGACCTCGTTCCGAGATGATAAGGACAAGGCCGCCGTGTACTTGAACGAAGCGCGCCAGATGGGCATCACGATCGGCGTGCCCGACGTGAACCTCTCCATTGCCGAATACGCGCCGTCACTCGCGGCGGAGAACACAATTCTCTTCGGCCTCGCAGCCGTGCGCAACGTCGGTGAAGCGCTCGTCGACAAGATTGTCGTCGAGCGCGAGGCGAATGGCCCCTTCGAGAGCATCTACGACTTCGTCCGACGTGTCGATCCGGTGGTTCTGAACCGCCGCTCGATGGAGTCGCTTATCAAGGCGGGTGCCTTCGACTCGCTCGGCGTGACGCGCCAGGGGTTTCTGTTGAAGGTTGACGAGATCATCGAGGTGACCCTGAGTCGCCGAAAGGACCTCTCGCTCGGCATTACGACGCTGTTCGCCGCCCTCGGCGGCGACGACGCCGAGGGCGACTGGGAGGGGACCGAGGTGGCGCTCTCGGACATCGAATTTGAACAGTCCGTGAAACTCGAGTTTGAGCGCGAGATGCTCGGCACCTACATTTCTGACCACCCCTTGTACGACGTGATCGAAGCGTTGAGCACGAAGACCGACGGTCCGATCGTCTCGATCCGCGAACGGGCGGAGGAACTGGCACGCGCCAACAAGGCCGTCACCGTCGGCGGCATCCTCGCCGAGGTCCAGCTGCGCCAAACCAAGGCCAACAAGCCCTACGCCCGGGTGGTGCTCGAGGACCTCGGCGGTTCGCTTGAGGTCAATTTCTCGGTCGGGGCTTTCGAGCGCTTTAGCGGGTTTCTCGCCAAGGACGCCATCGTCACCATGAAGGTCCGCGTCAGTGAGAACGATGAGGAGCTTCGTTTCAGCGCCGTTGACGTCGAGCGCTTCCACGCACAACGCGGTTCCAATGAGCTGCGCCTGTCGCTTCGCCCCGAGGACCTCACCCAGCACGCCATCGCGACGCTGCGCGAGATTTTGACACGCTATCCAGGACCTTCACCGGTGGTTGTCGACACGGGCGATCACGGCAAGATCTTTCGACTGGGACCCGCCTACAACGTCAACATTCCCAGCGTGGTGGCCGATCTGCGCTCAGAATTCGGCCGAAACGTCATCAAGGCGTGACACTGGCGAACACCATGCCGAACTCCCGTAGAATGGTGATCTATGGCAATGACGGTCACCACAAAAGACACGACTGCCCTCAGTGACGCAGAGCTCGCAGAAATGGCGGACCTCTGTGTCGACCGGGAGCCAAACTTTGACATCGGTTTTCTTTCGAAGCAGCGAGAGGAGTGGGTACTCGTAACGCACGTGCGCGAAGGCAACAAGCTTCGCGGCTACTCGTTCTGCACCCTGGAACGAATCGGCGGCACCCCATCACTGCTGGTTGGACTCATGCTCGTCGACCGCAACGCGAAGTCGGACCAAACCCTAAAGACCATCCTGCACGACCAGTTCCGTCGTGCGCTGCTCGCGTTTCCCGACGAAGACGTGCTGCTCGGCGCCCGACTCACCTCACCCGACGGATACCGAGCGTTCGCGGGCCTCGACGACGTCGTCCCGCGTCTCGGATATCGCCCAACGGGAGAAGACCGCGCGTGGGGGCGTCGTCTCGCCAAGCGCTTCGGTTCGGAGAAGTCGATTGACGACAAGACCTTCGTCATGACGGTTTCGCCCGGTCCGGTAGGCGGACTTGACTACACCACTTCCAAGGGAGTGATTCCCGAGGGCGTCGAGACGTTCTTTGTCGATCTCCAGCCCGAAAAGGGCGAGCGGTTGGTGGTTTTTGGCTGGGCAATGGCCGAGGCGCTCGCCACGGGAAAGCTCCCAAAGTAGGCCCAGTTCGGGGTCAGCCGCGCGGCAAGAGCCCGGTACAGCTCTTGTAGCAGTGCCCGTCGAGGGGCTGGGAGAGCGTCGTGAGCACGTACATGGGGCGAAATCCGAGCGCCGTCGCGAGGTCCTTTCCCGCGAGGGTGGTGCGCCTCGTGGCTTCGATTGTGCGAATGGCGTGCTGGTCCTCACAGAGCAGCCATACGTCGTCGCCGAACCAGCCAAAGCGCACCCAGGTCGAACCGTCGTCAGGACGGCGAAGCAGTTGGGGCCCTCGGTCGGCGGCGATCAACGCGACGCTCGGTCGCTCTCCGCGAAACTCCCAGTAGGGCGCGCTCGGTCCTCGAAAACCAAAGAGCGGGCCGTCGGCGGGGCTCGCCAGCTGCTCGAGCCACCCGCGCACGCGTCGCCCGCGATACGTGCCGAGCCGGCGAGGGAGGTCGAGCAGCGTCACGGCCTCTGGTTGAGCGAGATCGTCGCGTTCGATGTCGTCGGCGAGCTGACCTTCGACGACGTCAAAGGCCGCGAGGTCCGTCTCGAGATCGAGGGGCCACGGTATGCGCCAGCGTACGATCGCCTGGCTCGCGAGGTCGATCACGGTTGTGGATTCATGAGTAGAGCCGAGTACGAGTCCGTAGACCGGCGCGCCCGCGCGAAGATCGACCGATTCGCGCTGGGGCGTCCTGGTGATCAGGCGTTTTGTGGCGCGAACGGCGGGGTCTCGCGTTAGGAGTGGCACGTCAGCCTCTCAAGATCCTGGTCGAGTGCCGCAGGCGATGAGACCGGCATTGCACAGATCCCTCCGCGACACACGTAGGCGAGTCCCGTCTCACGGCCCCTCAGCAAGGGGGAACCGCCCGTACCGGTGATGATGACGGTGCGCGGCATGGACATCGATCGTACGTGATCCGCGAGTTCATTGGGCGCGCCGGGCACCACCACTTCAACGCCCTCGAGCGCGTAACCGGCGCCCGCGACCAGATCGACGACGGC
>JBAUSF010000143.1:0-1832 GCA_049581565.1 Acidimicrobiales bacterium | reverse complement strand
GGCCATGCTGGCGTTTGCCGGAATCGGCTTCGGCGGAGCAGCGGGCGGCGTCAACTGGCGCAGAAAGCGGCGTGCCCGGGCAAGAACCGCGCTGCCCGACCTGGCCGGCTGGCGCACGGCGGTTCTTTCCCCCGAATCGCAACTGGTGGGCACCACGCTCGACCGGCGGTTTAAAGTATTCGGGCTGGTAGCGCGCGGCGGCTTTGCCACCGTCCTCAAGGGACGGGACTTGCGCCATGGCGGCCGGCCATGCGCCATCAAGATCTTCCGCCGTGAAGTGGTGGACGAGCAGTGGCTGACCCACCGCTTCCGGCAGGAGGTCTCGGCGCTGGAACAGATCCGGCACCCTTCGGTGGTCTCGATTTATGGCCATGGCATCACACCCGGCGGGGCTCCCTACCTGGTAATGGAGTTCATTGAGGGCGGCACGCTGCGGGACCTGCTGGATCTCGGCCCGCTAGGCCCGGCGCGCGCGGCCAGCCTGCTGCGGCAGGCCACCGGTGCACTGGAGCAGATCCATTCGCACGGCATCTACCACCGCGACCTCAAGCCCGAAAACCTGATGCTGCGCCGCGGGGTGCCGGCGGGCCAGGAGCTGGTGCTAATCGATTTTTCGATCGCCATCGTCAAGGAACCGGACCAGACCATTCACGGGCTCTCGCGCGCCGCCGGAACCATTTACGACCTGGCCCCCGAGCAGGCGGTGGGGTTCGCCACGCCCGCCAGCGATGTCTACAGCCTGGCGAAGATCGTGCTGGAAATGCTCACCGGCCAGCGGCTCTCCACGCTGCTTCCCCATGCCAGCATGGACCTGCCCGACCGCGTGCGCGAACTGGTGCGCGGAATGCCTCTCCGGCTCTCCGCGGAATCGGTGGAACTGCTGGGCGCGGCGCTGGAGTTCGATCCCGGGCGCCGTCCCCAGGCCGCTACGCAGTTTGCGCTGCCGATCGTGCACGATCTGGCCGCGGCTGCATGCGATCCTTCAGCCAGTCCCTGCCCTTATTCCAGAGATGACGGACCTGGCGCGGGCTCAGCGCCGTGATTTCGGCGATCTCCTCGAAGGAGAAGCCCGCGAAATAGTGTAGATCGACGATCCGCAGGGTTTTCGGCTGAGCCTGGCCGAGCTTTTCCATGAGGAGTCCGATTTCAATTATCTGCTCGGCGCTCCGGGTATCTACCGGCTCGCCGGCTCCGGAGTCGTCCAGAAATACCGCGCCGTCAAGGGCTCCGCGCTTCAGTGCCAGCCGGCTGCGGGCGAAATCCACCAGGACCCGGCGCATGGCGCAGCCGGCAATCGCGTAGAAATGCTCGCGGCTGCGGATCTGCCAGCCGCCTTTATGGATGTGCCTGAGCCAGACTTCATTAATGAGCTCGGTGGGGGAAACCGGCGCCTGGTAGCGTTCCCGGCGCAGATGGCGCACCGCCAGTTGGTGCAGTTTCGGGAGTATCTGGCGCAGGACGGCCTCGGCAGCCTGCCGATCGCCCGCCGAAAAGGCCCGGAGCTGTTCCGTGAGCGAGACTGCTGCTTCCATGGAGGCTTCAGGTAGGGTAGCACAGCTCCGCGGCCAAGTTTTGTTTGGCGCAAGCGCCGCCGGTTTGCGCAGATAGAAACCGGTGGAGGGAATTTCAATGGCAATCGGTGCGGCGCGCCGCTGGGTGTTGTGTGCGGGCCTGTTGTTCGGGGCGGGGGTGGTTCATAGTCAGAGCATTCTGGGAACGAACCTCATTGTGAATGGCAATGCGGAATCGGGCTCGGCTGGAACGGGAATCGCGAATCCGGTGAGCATTCCCGGTTGGACAATAACCGGAAAACCTACCGTACTTCCGTACGG
>JBAUSF010000142.1:0-5571 GCA_049581565.1 Acidimicrobiales bacterium | reverse complement strand
AGTGAGGACCCCGTGGACCGACGGTTGGGGTCCGATCCACGATTCCATGGACACCCTGGCGGCACTTGGCAGGTCGGGCCTCCCCGCGGAGATCGCCTCGGTAATCGTCGACGTCAGCAGGTCGAGCTACCTCACGGGTCAGGTTGTGCTCGTCGACGGCGGTCTGTCCTTACGAGGAACGTAGGTCGCGCGTCACCCTCGTGAAGCACGAACACGGACTACGGTCGCTATCGCAACCGCGACGACCAAGCCTGACCCGTAGAAGACGTCCTGTACCCAACCGCTGTAGCCCATCAACTCGAGTCCGAAGATCCCCGTCTCCAGAAAGAAGATTCCGATCAAGGTCCCGACTGGATTGAATTGACCCGGTTGTACGGCGGCCGTTCCGAGGAACACCGCGGCCAGGGCCGGCAACAGGTAGGCGCTTGAACCGCTTGCGTCAAAGCCGCCAGTCGACGCGACGAGCAGGATTCCCCCGATGCCTGCGACGAGCGAGGCGTAAAGATACGCGCCAGCGCGGATCCGATTGACTCGCACCCCGGCGAGGCGTGCCACCTCGCGATTCGCTCCCACGAAGTGCATGTGACGGCCAAGCGGCGTCCACGACCGAATGTAAGCCAGCAGTGTCACCAGCGCCAGTCCGTAGTAGAAGGTGATAGGCAGGTCGAGGAGCGGAAGGTTCGCGACCTTGGAGAAGGCGGGGACGTTCATCGCCACTTCGCTCGATGAGGATGTCCACTCCGCGATACCCACGAGCAAGGTCCCCGTTCCCAGCGTCACCACCATCGAGGCGACGCCGACCTTGATGACGAAGAAGGCGTTGATGGCGCCCGCGAGCAAACAGAGTGCCAGCGCGAAGGCGCAGGCCCACGCCACGTTCCAGTTGTGCAGCGAGACGAGCACGGGGACCGTTGTCGCCGAGAGTCCCATGATTGAGGCGATGGACAGGTCGAACTCCCCGACGGAGAGCGTTATCAAGGCGGCAACGCCAAGGAACACCAGGGTCGACTGAGATCCGAAGATGGCCTGGAACGCCGATAGCCGACCGAAGGTGTCAGGACGGACGGCGTAGAAGAAGAGGGCCATGGCGCCCCAAACGAGCAACAGCGCGTAACGGCTGAGGAACCATCGGGTTCGTCGCCCGAGTGCCGATGGCGTCGCTGGTACTCGGGCCAGGTGCAAGATCTCTGCGAGATCGAACTCCGTCTCGCCGGGGTCGGTGACCTCACCGGGCTTCACCGTCACGTCTTCAAATTGCTGTCGGTAGTCGTTTTCCATTTTCACTTTCTGGTCACACCCGGCTGTGTCCGTACACCAGGTCCAAAATGTCCTCGGATTTCCGACTTGACGTCTCGGCAAGCGATCCGCTCGGCTCATACACCAGGATGCGGTCGCAGACCTCGGTCAGATCAAGAATCTCGACGGTGACGATAAGCACCGACACCCCCGCGCTCGCCACCAATTGAATCTGTCGAAGGATGTCCTGACGCGCGCCGACGTCAACGGCCTGGGTCGGCTCGTGCAAGATGATGAATCGTGGTCCCACGGTGAGCCACTTCGCGAGCAGTACCTTCTGCTGGTTTCCCCCGCTCAACTGGCGGACGAGAAGTGAGGGGTCCGGTGGGCGAATACTGAATCGCTTGATGGACTCGTGAGCCATTTCGGCCTGCCACTTGTGCCCGAGGAACCACGAGCGACCTCGGCGCCCCACGGTCGGCAGCGCGATGTTGTCACGGACCGTCGCCTCGAAGGCGAGCCCTTCGCGATCGCGGCGCTCGGGTAAGAGCGCGATTCCTGCCTTCGCGCACGCCCGCACCGAGGAACCGACGAGTTCGAGGGTCTTCCCATCGATCGTGATTGTTCCGCCGCTCGCGGGGCGCGCACCCGACAACAAATAGGGGATGGACTCGAAGCCGATGCCGCTGAGCCCGGTAATCCCGACCAACTCGCCCTGGCCGATACTGAAGTCCAACGAATGGACAGCGTCACCGCTCAGGTGACGGACCTCGACCGCAGGCGCCGAGGCGGCAGCCTGCGATGGACTGCGCTGTATGTGGCTCACATTGCGGCCTAGCATCAGTCGCGCTATCTGTTGTTCGCTCAGGTCGTCAGTTCGCAGTGATTCACCGGTGACCACCCCGTCACGAAGTACTGTCACGCGGTTCGTGACGAGCTTCACTTCCACCAGACTGTGGCTCACCAGCAGGACGGACATGCCCTTGGCGACTTCCAGGCCCAGGGCCTCGTAGAACTCGATGAGTTCCTCGCGGTTGAGCGAGCGCGTTGATTCGTCAAGGATGATGAGGCCCGAACCGTGAGGAAGGTCACGGATGGCTCGAGCCATGGCGACGGCGGCTCGTTGGGATTCCGGCAGCGATCCGACCAGTGCCGACGGTGCCACGTTCGAGTTGATGCGTGCGAGCGACTCCTCGGCGATCGCGTATTGGCGCCGCCAGCTAATCTTGCGGGCCAGCCGCGATCGCTCGAAGCCACCCACGCTGATGTTCTCCGCCACCGACAGGTGGTCGATGAGGCCGAAGTCCTGGTGGACAACGGAGACACCGGCCCGATGGATCTCGTCCCACTTGACCGGAACTGATAGGGCGCGACCATCGACTTCAATGGATGCGCCGTTGTCACAGTCGTGGTAGCCGGTGAGGATCTTGACGAGGGTCGACTTTCCCGAGCCGTTCTCACCCACTAGTCCGTGGATCTCTCCTGGCTGGATGACCATGTTGAGGCCACTGAGCACGCGGTTGGTGTTGAACGTCTTGGAGACGTTCGACACCGCCAGGCGTGGAGTGGCCTCAACGGTCATGACTACTTGATTCCCCAGGCCTTGAGGAACGGAGCCTCAAAAGCGGCCTCACCAATGCCGTACCAGTTCATTGTGAGGTACTGATTCTCGTTCAGGGTGATCCGACCGATGTTGGCTTTCGTAAAGATCCGAATCGGCCCGACCGGTGCCGCCGCAACAGGGTCACCCGACAGAATTCGAATCACGGCGTCGGCGTACTGCCAGCCTATGAACTCAATCGAGCCACCTGTATCTGCGAGAAGCGATCCCGCTGCAACGTCCTGGAGCCCCGCTAAACCGCCGTCAGCGGAGATGACGCGAACTTTGCTCGTCAAGCCGGCCGTCGCGAGTGCACCGGTGACCGGTGGCAAGTAGTTGTCGACGGGGACCGTGATGTAGTCAATATTGGGATTCGCCGTGAGAGCTGCTGCGACATTCGACGGCACCTGGCTGAGTGCCGGCGTCTGGATGTCGATTGATGACACCGTGCAACCTGGGCAGTATTTCTTAATTTCAGAAATCTCAATATTGCCCGTAGCCGTCGTGGACGTCGAGTCTGTGAGACGAAGGACCAGGACGTTGGCTTTGCCGCCACTCTGCACGATCGTCTCCCACGCCATCGTCTGACCGGCAAGGTCATTCACGGCGGTGCCGTACGTGAACTGGAGGTTCTTCGTGGCCGTGACGCCTGAGTCCGGTGGCTCACTGCCAACTATCACCGGGATGCCCGCTGTGGCGAGAGCTTGGAAACCGGTTGGCGCCATGTTGTAGTCGATGTACGACGTCACCACGGCAGCAGCGCCCTGCTGGGCAGCACTGGTCAGGCAGCTGGCGACAGTGGTGGGCAACCCGCCGCCATCACAAATATGAACACTCGCACCGACCTTCTGCAGCGCTACCGCCATGGTGGTACCCATGCCGGCCAGCGAGTCGGCGGCGTTCGTGAGCGGTACGTACCAGATCGTCTTTCCCTTCAAGTTGGCGATGTGCTTCACGGGCGAGACCATCGGCAGCGCCGCCCGGCCCGAGTACTTCGCGATCTGCGCCCGCGCGTACGCCAATCCCGTCTTCGTCGTCATAGGGGACGCGCTGGAGGCGGTGACGCCGACCATCATCCCGCCCAAGGTCACGAGCGCCAGCGTCGTTGATGCGACAGCGAACCCTCCCTTTTTCAACCGAAATCTTGATTCCATTACTTAACCTCCCTTAGATTTTCAAGCCGCGTTCGCAACTTGATCACGTCAACTGACTTCACTGCGTTGGGGGGTGCACAACACCCGTGCCGCAAGGCCGTGTGAGTATTGCCGACGCCGCTGAGCTCGTTGCCTTCGAGCATGAGGTGGCTCACGCCAGTCATTCGGAGCATCGCTCCAGGCGCGCCGGCGCCCCACTGGCCGCATCTCGACGATCGCGAAGCCACAACTCACTGCAGGTCACAGTCCCCCCGAACCCCCTGGCGCCACTCAGGCGATCGCGCTATTTGATCATATGATCAATAACCTTGTCAATACCTAATCATGTGATTACGCTGGAAGCCGTGACGCTCTCGCCCTCTCCTGCGCCTGCGAGGACGACCCGTCCTTCCGCCGACGGCACCCGCGAGCGGATCCTCGCCGCAGCCCTCGACCTTTTCTCCGATCGATCCTTCGAAGGGGCGACCACTCGTGAAATTGCTGCGCGGGCTGGAGTAACCCAACCGCTCCTGAACTATCACTTCCGCACGAAGGACGAGCTTTGGACCGCGGCGGTGGACGGACTCTTCGTCGAACTCAACCAAATGCTCACGAGTCGCCTGGAGGGTTTGCGGGGCGTCGATGAATTGCTGGTCGCCAAACTGTTGGTTCGCGACTTCATCTACTTCTCCGCCGCCCACCCGCAACTGCACCGAATCATCACCCAGCAGTGCAAGGTTGACGACGCGCGCATGGACTGGCTCGTCGACCACCATATTCGCCCGATTTACGAGAGGACGGTCTCGCTCTTCTCACGACTCGTCGAACGCGGTGAGATGGTGCCGATCCCGGCTACGCACCTCTACTACATCATCACCGGTGCCGGCGCGACCATCTTCGTGCTCGCGCCCGAATGTCGCCGGTTGGGTGGGTTCGACCCGCAAGCCCCCGACGCCATCGAGACCCATGCCGATGCGGTGACGACGATGCTGTTCGGAACGAGAGGCGAGGGTGGCGCCAGTTGAGTGCCGGCGACGAATAACAACCTCGAGGTGAATCTCAGTTCGACTGACGTCCACGAAATTTAGAAACGGAGTACGAAACATGGCGTCGGCTCTCCCGAAACAGGGACTTGAACTTCGCTCACTCGTGACCGAGGGCGGCACCCTCGAGCTTTCACTATTTGACGTTCCCGTTCCGACACCTCACGGTGATCAGGTGTTGATACGCGTGGAGGCGTCGCCGATCAATCCTTCCGACGTCGGGCTCTTGCTGGCGGGAGCCGACACCTCGTCCGCTTCGTTCACCGGAACAGCCGATCGTCCGATAGTCACGATCGCACTTCCTGACGGAGCACTTCGGCACTTGACCGCACGTGTGGGCAAGCCCATGACGGTGGGAAACGAGGGAGCTGGCACCGTGGTAGCGGGCGGACAATCTCCCTTGGCGCAATCTCTGATCGGCAGAACAGTGTCGGTTGCTGGTGGTTCGATGTATTCGCAGTATCGGGTCGTGGACGCCGCGACCTGTCTCGTGCTGCCCGAAGGCACCCCTGCGAGAGCCGGTGCCTCATCATTTGTCAATCCGTTGACTGCCTTAGGG
>JBAUSF010000141.1:0-18902 GCA_049581565.1 Acidimicrobiales bacterium | reverse complement strand
GATAGGGATTATCCCAAAGGAGCGCGATGGCGATTGACAACCTGGACTTCAGCCGATACCAGTTGGGTTGGTCGGACGACCAGCTGCCGGTCTTCAAGCCGAAGAAGGGTTTGAACGAAGCCATCGTTCGCGAGATGTCCGCCATGAAGGGCGAAGAGCCCTGGATGTTGAAGTTCCGCCTCGACGCGCTCAAGCGTTTCGAGAAGAAGCCGATGCTGCCCTGGTTCGCCACTCGGATGCCGGACCTCGACTTCAACGACATCTACTACTACATCAAGCCTACCGATCATCAGGTGAACAGCTGGGACGATCTGCCTGACGAGATCAAGAACACCTACGAGAAGCTCGGTATTCCCGAAGCCGAGCGCAAGTACCTCGCGGGTGTCACGGCTCAGTACGAGTCCGAGGTCGTCTTTCACCGCAATCGCGAAGACTTAGAGCGCCTGGGCGTGCTCTTTTGCGACATGGACACGGCGGTGCGCGAGTATCCCGACATCGTTCGCAAGTACTTCGGTACGATCATCCCGCCCAACGACAACAAGTTCGCCGCTCTCAACTCGGCCGTCTGGAGCGGGGGATCGTTCATCTACGTCCCGCCGGGCGTCAAGGTCGACCAGCCCCTCCAGGCGTACTTTCGCATCAACACCGAGAACATGGGCCAGTTCGAGCGAACGCTCATCATCGCCGACGTCGGCTCCCAGGTTCACTACGTCGAGGGCTGCTCGGCGCCGGTCTATTCGACCGACTCCCTGCACTCGGCGGTTGTTGAGCTCGTCGCCCTCGAGGGATCGCGCATCACCTACACGACGATTCAGAACTGGTCGAACAACGTCTACAACTTGGTCACGAAGCGCGCCCGCGCCGAAGCCGAGGCCCACGTCGAGTGGATCGACGGCAACATTGGCTCACGCCTCACCATGAAGTACCCCTCGGTCTACCTGATGGGCCCGAAGGCGTCGGGCGAAGTGCTCTCGGTTGCCTACGCAGGCCCCGGCCAGGTCCAAGACGCCGGGGCGAAGATGGTCCACCACGCGCCCGAGACCACCTCGACGATCATCTCGAAGTCGATCTCCAAAGACGGCGGGCTCACCGCGTACCGCGGACTCGTGAAAGTCGAAGAGGGCGCGAAGGGCGCGAAGAGCTTCGTGCGCTGTGACGCGCTCATCCTCGACGAGTTCTCGACTTCAGAGACGCGTCCCTACATGGAGGTCGGCGAACAAGACGCCTCTATCGGCCACGAGGCGACGGTGTCGAAGATCGGCGACGACCAGCTCTTCTATCTGATGAGCCGCGGGCTCACCGAGAGCCAGGCCATGGGCATGATCGTGAACGGCTTCATCGAGCCCGTGACCCGGACGCTTCCGATGGAGTACGCCGTCGAGTGGTCTCGTCTGATCGAGCTGCAGATGGAAGGCTCGATCGGCTAGCGGGGCGCTCGCCACATCGTGTAGTAGGGCGGGCCACCGGGCATGGGACGTAGCGTCTCTCGCAGTTCGAAACCAAAGCGCCGGTAGTACGCGTGGTTGTCCTCCTTCTGGGTGTCGAGGTGCGCGCCGACGTGCTCGGCGTCAACGCGAGCGACTGCGTCGTTCATGAGCAAGGTGCCGACGCCGCGTCGCTGCATCGTCGGATCAACGGCCAGCAGCATGAGGTACCAGTGAGGTTCCTTCGGGTGCACGCGCAAGAGCTCGCGAAGGTAGACCCCGCCCACCTTCAACGAGCGCGGACGCTGATAGAGGGCGCGCAGGGCGCTCGGCGCCTGGGCGACTTGCGCGCCGATGGAGAGCGGAAATCCGCCCGTGGTGAGCCAAACCGAGACGCCAACGATGCGTTCGTCGTCATCGCGCGCCACGACCACCCGGGCGAATCGCCCGAGGTGGCCGATCTGGCCGGCAAAGAGGATCGGCAGGGCCCGAGCTCGGAAGTGCTCGCCCGGCAGGAGATAGTCGAAATATGCGTCGTGGAGGAACGCGCGGCTCGCCACGTGGGCGGCTTCGCGGCGATCGCGGCGCGACAAGGGCCGATCGTCCAGGTGCAGCGGCGCGGTCATGGGCCGAAAGCCTACGACGGCGCACTACGTGGAACAATGAAGTCATGGGGATGCGCGAGGAGTGCAAGCACTTCCAGAGCCGGACGTACAAGTCCGGGGACGTGGTGCGGTTCTGCGTGCTCGGCAACGCGCCCGATCAGCCCTGGGCCTGTCCCGAGAACTGTCTGACCTACGAGCGGCGGTTCGTCGACGTGGGTTGGTCCCACGGGACGCTGGTCGATCGTCCGGTCGAGCGTCCGCCGTCAGACAACATCCCCGTCGAGGAGCGTCGTGAGTTGCTCGACTCCGCTGAGGAGATCATCAACGCGGTCGCTCCGGCACTGTTCGAGGAGCGACAGCAGCAGCTGGCGAAGGACGGAAAGAAGAAGCGTCGGCGGTTTCGGCGCCGTTAGGTTCCGGTAAAGGTAGGCGGACGGCGCTCGACGAAGGCCGTCATGGCTTCGACGAGGTCGTTGCTCGCCAAGTACATCGTGTTCCAACGCGCGACGAATTCCAGTCCCTCCTCGACGCTTCGCCCCTCGTTCGCGGCGAGGACCGCCTTCGTGCCCCGAACGGCGAGGGGGGAGTTGGCGGCGATCTCCCCGGCGAGCTCGTAGGCGGCCGCGAGGACGCTCGCCGCGCTCTCTCCGTGGACCGAGTTCACGAGCCCGATCTGTGCGGCTCGGTCCGCGCTGATGTCCTTACCGGTAAAGGCGAGCTCTGCCACGTGGCCCGCACTCAAGATGCGCGGCAGGCGTTGGAGCGTACCGAGATCGGCCACGATGGCGACCTTGGTCTCGCGCACCGAAAAGAGTGCGTCAGCCGAGGCGAGCCGGACGTCGCACGCGCTGATGAGGTCGATGCCTGCTCCGATGCAGTAACCGTGAACGGCGGCGATGACGGGGATCTCGAGGTTGGCGAGTGCGGTCACCGACGCCTGCATGGCGCGAACGTTCTCGTAGACCCGCGCGTTCGCCACGGCCTTCGAGCTCGACTGCTCCTGGCTCACGAGGTGACCACCGAACTCCTTGAGGTCGAGTCCGACAGTGAAGTGAGGTCCCTTTGCGGCAATAACGAGTACGCGCACGTCGTCGTCAGCGACGGTGCGACTGACGGTGGCGGCGGCGTCGGGCAGGTCAGCCCAAAAGGCACTGCCGAGCGCGTTGCGTGCCTCGGCGCGATCGAGCCAGAGGGTCGCCACGTGACCTGAGACTTCAAGAGTGATGACCGATGAGGTGTACGCCACGGGATCCTTTCGAACGCAGAGCCTACGCCGAGCGGCGCGGGAGAGCGCTGACGGCCCGGTACACTGCCTGAGTTCATTTCTTATGAGTTCTTTCGCTGAGTCAGCCTCCTCGTTCATTGATACCCGTCCCGACGCGACGGAACGGCGCCTCGCCTGGACGCTCTTTGGCGCTCAGGGCCTTCCGACCACGAGCGACGAAGTATGGCGCTACGCCCCTCTCGCCGATCTGGACCTCGAACGATTCGCGGTGGCGAGCGAGCCGCACCGGGTCTCCGATTCGCCCTTCGCGACCCAGCTCATCGAACGAGCGGGCCTCGTTGTTCGCGTCACCGACGGATTCGGCGCCGTCCCCACGGACGAGCTCGAAGGCGTGAGCGTTGACTTCGAACAGTCCGCGACCTCGCTGACGGGCGAGTCGCTCGTCGAGCGCTACGAAGGCGACAGCTTTGCCCTGCTCAACGCGGCACTCGCGCCGTCGACAACGGTGATTCGTGTCGCCGCAGGCGTCAACGTGAGCGAACCAATTGTCGTGCTCAACCAGTCCTCGACGAGTGCCTCATTCTCGCGCACGCAGCTGCACGTCGGACGTGGCGCGAGCGTCACCATCGTCGAGTACTTCGAGGGTGGCGAGCACGCCCTCGTCGTTCCGGTGAGCGAGTATCGCGTCGAGGACAACGCGTCGCTGCAGCTGGTTACCTATCAGCGCCTCGACCAGAGTGCGTGGCACGTGGCGCGAACAACGGGGCACCTCGCCCGTGACGCCCGGCTCCATCAGGCGGTCGTCGGATTTGGCGCGCACTACGACCGTTCGCGCAACGACGCGGAGCTGAGCGGCTCGGGTTCGTCGAACGAGCTGCGCACGACCTTTCTCGGATCTGGCGATCAAGTGCACGACTTTAGGACGCGCCAGTTGCACCTGGCGCCTCGCACCACGTCGACGCTGCTTTCCAAGGGTGCGGTTGCCGACTCGTCTCGTTGCGTCTACACGGGACTGATCGAGATCGAAAAAGGGGCGAAGCGCACCGACGCGCGCCAGACCAATCACAACCTCCTGCTCTCGGCGCATGCGCACGCCGACAGCGTGCCGAACCTCGACATACGCGAGAACGACGTGATGTGCGCGCACGCGTCGAGCGTCGGGCCGCTCGACGAGCTGCAGCTCTGGTATCTCGAGTCGCGCGGAGTGACGCGCGATGACGCCCAGCGTCTCCTCATTCAGGGCTTCTTCTACGAGATGCTCTCGGCCCTGCCGGGCGAGCTCGCCGAGCTCGTCGAGCGCAACGTGACCGCGGTCCTCTCGAGCGTGGCGGAGGTCGCAGTCGCGTGACGCTGATTGACATTGGTGAGCTCGACGACTTCGAACAGGGCATACCGCGCCAGTTCCACGTTGACGGTCGCGTGCTCGTCGCGGTGCGCATCGAAGAGCGCGTCTACGTGCTCGACGACCGATGCAGCCACGAAGAGTTCAGTCTCTCTGACGGCGAAGTGGACGTCGAGACCGGTGAGATCGAGTGCGCTCGCCACGGCGCGATGTTTCGACTGAGCGACGGCGCGGCCCTGACGTTGCCGGCGACGCGTCCGGTTGCCCACTACGACGTTCGTTCGAACGCTGGTCGCCTCGAGGTGGAGGTACCGTGACGTCGACGCTCACGATTGAGGGACTGCGCGTTGAAGTTGCGGGCAAGGAAGTCGTCAAGGGCTTTGACCTCACGATGCGCTCGGGCGAGGTCCACGCCATCATGGGACCGAACGGATCAGGCAAGTCGACCCTCGCGCACGCGCTGACCGGCCACCCCGGCTACACGGTGCTCGGCGGGTCTGCGAAAATTGATGACGTCGATCTGTTGACGTTGTCGCCGACTGAGCGCGCACGGGCTGGGCTGATGCTCGCCATGCAGCAGCCCTTCGAGCTTCCCGGGGTTCGCGCTTTCGATCTTCTCGAAGCGGCCGGCGCCGACCCGTCGACGCTGCGCGCCCGACTCCTCGACGAGGCACACCGCGTGGGCCTTCGCCCCGAATTGCTCGAACGCTTCGTGAACGTCGACCTCTCGGGCGGCGAACGAAAGCGCGCCGAGATGGTTCAACTCGGTGTCCTCCAGCCCAAGTTTGCGCTGCTCGACGAGATCGACTCCGGACTTGACGTCGACGCCCTCGACTCCGTCGCGAAGCGGCTCGCGGCGGCGACGGGCGAATGGAGCTGCGGCGTGCTCGTCATCACGCACTTTCGACGGCTGCTCGTCGAGCTGGCGCCGGACGTCATTCACGTCATGAGTGATGGCCGCGTCGTGGCGACGGGCGGCGCGGAACTCGCCGAAACGCTCGAACGAGACGGCTACGAGGGTTTCCGTCGGGCCGCGCTGATGGAATAATCGAGCGAGGCCACGGCTAAAATCAGTTGATGACTTACGGGCGTGACGACGCGTCAGGCGCTCATCGTCGACATTCAAAGCATTCGGTTCCCAACGAGCAACGTTTAGCCGCACTCGGCGACGCCGTCAACGAACAGACCGGCGTCAAGGTCCGGCGTCGTCGCGGCACCGGGAGGAAGTTTGCCATCGCGGGGCTCGTGATCGTCCTCGTTATTGCGGGCGTCATCGGGGGCAGCTACGCCTACGCCCGATGGCGCTTTGACCGCATCCCAAAGGTCCACGTAACCGGGGAGGTGCAGCCGATCTCGGGCCAGCCCTTCAACATCCTCATGATCGGTTCGGACTCTCGCGTCGGACTGAGCGGCCTGGCCGCCAAGCAGACGGGTGCGACGTCGGGATCCGTGTCGGGCCAGCGCAGCGACGTCGTGAAGATCATCCACGTTGACCCCAATGCGGGCACCATCTCGATGATCTCGATCCCGCGCGACACGATGGTAACGCTCCTCGCCAACCAGTCCCTCTACGGCAAGTTCAACCGGATCAACGTCAATTTTGGCAACGGGCCGTCGCTGCTCGCCCAGACGATCACCGCGAACTTCGGCATCCCGATCAATCAGACGATCGTGGTGAGCTTCGCGGGACTCATCAACGCGGCCGACGCGCTCGGCGGCGTCTACCTCGACTTTCCCTACCCCTCGTGGGACCCGGAATCCGGACTGCGCATCTTGCACCCGGGCTGTCAGCTCGTGACGGGGTTCCAGGCGCTCGCCCTCACCCGCAGCCGTCACTTCTACTACAACGTCGATCACGCGAAGGTCTTTCCCGTGGTCAGCTCCTCGCCCCAGGCGCTCTACGACGCGGGCTGGATGTACGACCCCACGAGCGACTTTGGGCGTATCGCACGACAGAACGCGTTCCTTCGCGCGATGGTCGACCAGGCCAAGAAGCTCTACAACCCGCTCACCATCAACGCGTTCCTCTCGAAGCTGCCCCAGGGCATCACCCTCGACCAGAACTTCTCGCTCAACGAGCTCATTGGCCTCGCCGTGCGATTTCACAGCATCAACGCGAACGCCATCCAGACCTGGACGCTGCCGACGCTCGCGGTCAATAACACGCCGCTCGGCGACGTGCTCTACGTCGACCAGCCCGCGACTCAACAGCTGCTGGTCAACATCTTTGGCAGTGAGCTGAAGAGTCCGGCGGACCCGCCGCCCAACACCGCGAACGTGGAATCCCCGCCACCCACCGTGACGACGACCACACGTCCCGCCGCTTCGTTGGTCACGACCCCGAAGAAGAGCTCGGCTACCACGACGACCAATCCGACGATCACCGCGTCGTCCTACGACCCGGTTCCCTGCACGCCCGCGGGTTAGGCGATCTCCTGTAGGCCCTGGGCCAAGGTGTTCCAGGCGAGCGTCGCGCACTTGATGCGGACGGGAAACTTTGCGACCCCGGCGAGAGCCGCGAGTTCGCCGAGCGTCCTCAAGTCCTTCTCGCTCGCTTCTTCGTCGCGTGCGGTCTCTGCCGTCATGAGCTGCTTGAAGGTGGCGATGGTCGCGCGGACGTCGGCGAGCGGCTTACCCTTCACGGCGGCACTCATGAGCGAGGACGACGACTGGGAGATCGAGCAGCCATGGCCGGTCAGCTTGATGTCGGCGAGCACGCCGTCGCGCACGTCGAGATAGACAACAATCTCATCGCCGCAGAGCGGGTTGAAGCCTTCGACCCGGTGAGCCGGCGGTGAGGCCAGCTCACCGCGGTTACGCGGGGACCGGTAGTGGTCGAGGATTATCTCGCGGTAGAGGTCTTCAAGGTTGGACACGATCTAGCCAAACATCTTAAGGGCGTGTTCGAGTCCCTCTAAGAGCACACTCGTGTCGCCAGTATTTGAATAGGGGCCAAATGACGCGCGCGCCGTCGCGGCGAGTCCGAAGCGACGCATCAGGGGCTTTGCGCAGTGGTGCCCCGGCCGCACGCAGACCCCGAACTGATCGAGGACCTGGGCGACGTCATGGGGGTGGACGCCTTCGACGTCGAGGCTGATGACCCCGCCGCGGTTCACCGTGTCGAGGGGTCCGATCACGCGCACGCGTCCGTCGAAGGTGAGATCCAGGCGTCGCAGGGCGTCTTCGGTGAGGGCGTGCTCGTGCGCTGCCACGTTGTCCATGCCCAGTCCCTCCAGGTAGCGAACAGCGGCGTGGAGCCCGACCGCCTCGGCGATCGGCGGGGTTCCGGCTTCAAAGCGCGCGACACCCTTCGCGGGCGTCCAACCGTCAAGGCGCACGTCAGAGATCATGCCGCCGCCGCCGAGGAAGGGTGTCATGGTCTCAAGGACGCTCTCGCGGGTCCACAGGACGCCAATGCCCGTCGGCCCGAGCATCTTGTGGCCGGAGAAGGCGAGGAAGTCAATGTCCAGGGAACCGACGTCGACGGGACCGTGGGGGACCATCTGAGCGCCATCGACGGCGATCAGGGCGCCCACGCGGTGGGCGGCGTCGGCGAGAACGCGCACCGGGTTCTTCGTGCCGAGCACGTTTGACATTCCGGTCACCGACAGCAGCTTCACGCCGTCCAAGAGCTCGTCGAGGTTCGTGAGGTCGAGCCGGTAGTCGTCGGCCACGGGGATGAATCGCACCTCTACGCCGGTCGCATCGCGCAGCTGGAACCACGGGACGATGTTGGCGTGGTGCTCCATCTCGGTCACGAGGACCACGTCGTCCGCCCCGAGATTGGCGGCGCCCCAGGTGCGCGCGATGAGGTTCATCGATTCGGTCGTGTTCTTCGTGAAGACGATCTCGCTGGCGCCGCCGGGTGCGCTAAGAAAGCGCCCCACGGCTTCGCGGGAACCCTCGTAGGCCTCGGTCGCTTCGTTGGCGGTCTGGTAGACGCCGCGATGCACGTTCGAGTGGCGCAGCTCGTAGTAGCGGCTCATCGCCGTCAGCACCGCGCGAGGCTGCAGCGAGCTCGCGCCGGAATCGAGGAAGGTGATCGTTCGACCGTTGACGACGCGCGTGAGCTGGGGAATGTCCGCACGGACACGGCGAGCGTCGAAGCTCGTCACGCGTTCACCGGACGCCAGGCGTCGTACCCGTCGCGGTCGATCGCTTCGGCGAGTTCGGCCCCGCCCGTGTGGACGATGCGACCGTCGACGAGGATGTGCACGTAGTCGGGGCGAATCTCGTCGAGGAGCTTGACGTAGTGCGTGACGACGACGGTCCCCATCGTCGGGTGCTCTTCGCGCACGGTGCGCACGCCCTTCGCCACGATCTTCAAGGCGTCGATGTCAAGGCCCGAGTCGGTCTCGTCGAGCAGGGCCACGACCGGTTCGAGGAGCGCCATCTGGAGGACTTCGTTGCGCTTTCGCTCGCCGCCGGAGAAACCGTCATTCAGGTGCCGCTCGGCGAACGCGTTATCGATGCCGAGGCGCTCCATCCACTCGGCGAGATCGAGTCGCACCTCGAGGATGCTCAGCTCGTCCAAACCCTTGCGGGCGGCGATCGCCTGGCGCAGGAACTGGACGACCGAGACACCACTGATCGCTTCGGGGTACTGGAAGGCGAGGAAGATCCCGGCGCGGGCGCGCTGGTCGGGTGCCCAGGCCGAGATGTTCTCTCCGCGCAGGAGAATCTCGCCACTCGTCACGCGGTAGCCGGGGTGTCCCATCACGACGCTCGCGAGCGTTGATTTGCCGGCTCCGTTGGGCCCCATGAGCGCGTGGACCTCGCCCTCGTTGACCACGAGGTCGACGCCGCGAAGGATGGACGAACCCTCCGCCTGGGCGTGAACGTTTCGCAGTTCGAGGAGCGGTTTTGGCATGAAGAAAGCCTACTGGCCCACCTCGAATGACTGACCGATCTACCAGCCGCGATCCACCCACTCGTCGAGGTGGGGTCGCTCGACGCCCACGGACGAGGGCGCCCCGTGGCCGGGCCAGATCGTGGTCGTATCGCCATAGACCCGAAAGACACGCTCTTCGATCGAGGTGATGATCGTGGCGAAGTTGCCACCCTCAAACGTGGTGTTGCCCGGACCTCCGGGAAACAAGGTGTCGCCGGTGAAGAGCAGCGGGGTGTTCTCGAGCGCAAAGCAGATGCTGCCCGGAGTGTGACCGGGAGTGTGCAGCGTGCGCAGTCGAAGGTTGCCCACGTGGTGGACGACGTCGTCATCGAGCACGTGGTCGTAGCTCGGCAGGAGGTGGGCGTCTTCGGTGCGAACCCAGACGTCGATGCCCGCTTCGCGAACCGCCTCCACCGCTCCGATGTGGTCCCAGTGGCCGTGCGTCTCGAGCACCGAGGCCACCCCGAGCCGTGTCGCGACGCGCAGAAGTCGGTCGTGCTCGTTCGCCGCGTCGATCAGTGCCGCGACGCCCGTTCGCCGGCACCGCACGACGTAGACGTTGTTGTCTATGGGGCCGACGACAAAGCGGTGGACCTCGCTCTGTGCGTCCGACCAGATCATTTCGACGTCATCCATTTCCTTACTTTGCCACGACTACGCGGTTGGAGACGAGTGAGTAATGTCATTCTGGGCGGAGAGAGGGCGCACGATGAACTTTGGATTTAGCGAAGAGCAGGAAGAACTCCGCAAGATGGTGCGCCGGTTTCTCGAGGAGAAGTCGCCCGAAACCGAGGTCCGCCGCCTCATGGCGACGAGCGAGGGATACGACCCGGCGGTGTGGGCCCAGATGGCGAACGAGCTGGCCCTCCAGGCGCTCGGCATTCCCGAAGAGTACGGGGGCCAAGGCTACGGTCCCGTCGAGCTCTACGTCGTCTTCGAGGAGATGGGCTCGGCGCTCTTCTGCGCACCATACTTTTCGACGGTGGCCCTCGCCGCAAACGCGCTGCTCCTCGTCGGCGACGAGGAGGCGAAGGCCGCCTACCTCCCCGGTATCGCCTCGGGCGAGACCATCGCGACGGTGGCGCTCACCGACGACGCCGGACAGTGGGACCTGCGCACCACCTCGACGACCGCGACGAGGGACGGCGACGGATTCGTGCTCTCGGGCGTGCGCAACTACGTGACCGACGGTTCGACGGCGTCGCTCCTGCTCGTGCCCGCCATGACCGATCGCGGGCTCTCGCTATTTGCGATCCAGGGCGACGCGGCGGGCGTCACGCGCGAGGCGCTCTCGACGATGGACCAGACCCGCAAGCAGAGCCGCATCGTCTTGGAAAGCGCCCCCGCCGCACTCATCGGTCAAGAGGGGGGCGCGTTGGCCGGACTCGAGACCACGATGCAGATCGCGGTGGCGGCACTCGCCGCCGAACAGGTTGGCGGGGCCCAGCGCGTCTTGGACTCGTCGGTCGAGTACGCGAAGAACAGAGTCCAGTTCGGCCGACCGATCGGGTCGTTCCAAGCCATCAAGCACAAGTGCGCCGACATGCTGCTCGACGTCGAGTCCGCGAAGTCGGCCGCGTACTACGCGGCGTGGGCCGCCCAGGAACGAAACGACGAGCTGGCGATCGCGGCGAGCCTCGCGAAGTCCTTCTGCTCAGAGGCCTACTTTCACTGCGCGGCGGAGAACATCCAGATTCACGGCGGTATTGGCTTTACCTGGGAGCACCCCGCGCACCTCTACTTCAAGCGTGCGAAGAGCTCGGAGCTGTTTTTGGGGGACCCGGCCTACCACCGCGAGCTACTGGCCCAACGCCTGGGCATCTAAGCGGTGCTCGCCCACGAGCAACTCGAGAGCGGCGGCTCGACACTCGACCTACGAATCACCACGTCCAATGGCCGTCCCATTGTTGGTCACGTGCTCGTGCTCGTCCACGGACTGCCTCGGCTTGTTGGCATGGGTCGCCAGGCCGCGGGACTGCTTCCCGAGCTTGCCGAGCACGTCGCAACCGAGTCGGGATGGACCGTCGCGACGGGCACGCTGTCGGGGGTCGGAGGCAGCACGGGCACGTTTTCGGCGGCCAAATGGCGCGAGGATCTCGGCGCGATACTCGATAGGGTCAGCGAAGGCGACCGACGGGTGTCGCTCGCCGGCTTTGGGTTCGGCGGCGCGCTCGCGCTGCGCGCGGCCGCGCACGACGAACGCGTGCGCGGCGTTGCCACCTTCGCCGCACCCGCACACCTCCAAGCCTGGAGTGGGTCACCCCAGGAGATCCACCGCGCGGTTCAGGTGGCGGGCGTGGTGGGAGACCCTTCGGAGCTGTTGTATCCCCAGGCGCTCTACGACGATCTGCTCGAGATCGACCCGATGGGTGCGATCGCCGAGATCCCGCCTCGCCGCCTGCTCATCGGCCACGGGACCGACGACATCGAAGTGCCGGCCTCTGACGCCCGCGATCTGGTGGCGGCCGCCGACGGGCGCGCCGAGCTGCGCCTCATCCAGGGCGCGGGCCATCAGCTGCGAGCCGACCCGCGCATGGTGGCGACGCTCTTAGGTTGGCTCGACCGCCACCGCTAGGGCCTCGTCGAGCGCCGCGCGCAAGCGGCGCGCGGCGGCTTCGGGATCGGGCGCCTCGGTCAGTGCCCGCACGACGACGAAGTGGCGCAGGCCTGCCGTCACGAGGCTGGCCACGTTGTGCTCGCTGATCCCGCCGGTGATAAAGACGGGTTTTGGGCTCCTCGTTGCGCACTCGACGGCGTAGGCGAGTCCGGTGCCGGGACGGCCGGGTTTCGTCGGAGTCGGCTCGAGGGGACCGGCGCTGTAGTAGGTCGCCGCCTGGGTGAGTGCGGCGTCGAACTCCTCGCGCGAGTGAGTCGAGAGCCCGACGATTGCCTCCTCGCCGAGGACCTCGCGGCACTGGGCGACGCTCGCGTCGTCCTGGCCCACGTGCACACCGTCCGCGTGCGCCGCAAGCGCGAGTTCGGGCGAGTCGTTCATGACAAACGGGACCGAGAAGTCGCGACAGAGGGGCGCCATTATCCGCGCCATCGCCAGCTGTTCCTCGGGGCCGAGCTCTTTTTCTCGCAGCTGGACAACGTCGACGCCCCCGCGCAGCACGGCCGCGAGAAACGCGGGCATGTCCTCTCGTGCGCCCACGCAGAGGTAGAGCCGACGCGCGGCGAGGTCGAACACGTGATTTATCCTAGGGTTCGGGCTTCAGGCGCCTCACGGCGGCACCTGGTGCGGCAGAATGTACGCATGCAGATTCCCGCCAAAGCCGAGTACGCCATTCGTGCGCTCTTGACGTTGGCGGCGAGTGATGTGTCGGTGAGCGCGGATCACCTGGCCCACGAGCAGGACCTTCCAGCGAAGTTCCTTGGCGCGATCCTGAGCGACCTGCGCCGTGGGGGACTCGTCACGAGCCAGCGCGGCCCCGAGGGGGGCTTCAAGCTCGCCCGCGATCCCGACCAGATCACGATCGCCGATATCTTGCGCGTCGTGAGCGGCCCGATGGCCGGCGTGCGAGGCATGCGGCCCGAGACACTCATCTACGAAGGCGAGGCGAAGCATCTGCGCGACGTGTGGGTGGCGGTGCGGGGAACCCTTCGTGAGGTCCTCGAGCACGTCACCTTGGGTCAGGTCTTGCGAGGTGATCTCCCGCCGGCCGTGACGAGATTCACCGACGATCCTGACGCCTGGATAACTCGCGTCATATGATCCGCGTCTATACCGACGGCGCCTGCCGCGGTAACCCGGGTCCGGGCGGCTGGGCGTGGGCGAGCGGCCCGAACGACTACGCGAGCGGCGCCGAAGCCCACACCACCAACCAGCGCATGGAAGTGATGGCCGTGATCGACGCGCTGCGCGCCCACCCCGAAGGTCCGATCGAGATCGTCTCGGACTCGAACTACGTGGTGAAGTGCTTTCACGATCGCTGGTACGAGGGCTGGCAGCGGCGCAACTGGAAGAACTCGAAGGGCCAACCGGTCGCCAACCGCGATCTCTGGGAGACGCTCGTGCCCCTCGTCGTCAACAGCGAGAGAGCGGTGACGTTCTCCTGGGTGAAGGGTCACTCCGGCGATCTCATGAACGACTTCGTCGACGGGCTCGCAACGAGCGCGGCCGATACCCAACGGGGCCGCCACTCGTCTCCGCGGTGACCGGAGATATGCCATAAAACATTAGGATTTCCCGGCGGGGGATGTCGCTGTACTACTGAAGGGAATGTCCGTGGCAAACGAGGTCCAAGAGTTCGATGTCGTCATAATCGGTGGAGGACCCGGAGGCTACGCGGCTGCCCTCTACGGCGCGGCGGCCGGTCTTCACATCGCCCTGATCGAACGCGACAAGGTTGGCGGCACGTGCCTGCACCGAGGATGCGTACCGGCGAAGGAGTTCCTCGAAACGGCACACGTTCGTCGCACCGTTGAGCACTCCTCGCTCTTCGGCATCGACACGAAGGACGTCACCGTTGACTTCTCGGTGAGCCAGACTCGCAAGAACGACGTCGTCGACCGACTCTTCAAGGGACTTTCCGGCCTGCTGAAGGGGCGAAAGGTCACCATCTTCGAGGGCACCGGCCAGCTCGGAACGGGCCTTGCGGTCAACGTGCTCGATGGAGCCGACGCCGGAGTGGTCGCTCGGGGAAAAAACGTCGTCCTGGCCGCGGGCTCCGTGCCGCGGACCATCCCGGGCTTCGACATCGACGGCAAGATCGTTGTCACCTCCGACGAGTTCCTCGACCTGACGACGCTGCCTCAGCGCGCCACCGTCATTGGCGGTGGGGCGATTGGCTGTGAGTTCGCGTCCCTGCTCTCGGACATGGGTTCGAACGTGACGATCCTCGAAGCGCTGCCCTCGATCCTCGTCGGGTGCGACACCGAGGTCGCGGGCGTCGTGGGCCGCTCGTTCAAGAAGCGCGGCATCGACATCCGCACCGGGGTCACGATCACCGGGCATCACCCGAAGAAGGGATCAACGACGATCGAGATCGAAGGTGGCGACAGTGTCGAGGCCGACATGGTCGTCATGTCGGTTGGTCGGCGCCCGCGCACCGAGGGCCTCCTCGCTGAAGGGACCGGTGTCGTCGTCGACGAGCGGGGATTCGTCGTGGCCGACAGCTACATGCGCACGGCCGCGCCGAACGTCTTTGCCGTTGGTGACGTCGTGGCGGGGACTCCGCAGCTCGCACACGTCGGTTTCGCTGAAGCCATTGTCGCGATCAAGATGATTCTTGGCGAGCCCGTCGTGCCCGTCGATTACGACCGCGTGCCCTGGGCCATCTACTCGAACCCCGAGGTCGCCTTCGTCGGCCTCACCGAAGCGGCCGCCAAGGAGAAGGGCTACGACGTTGTCGTGAAGAAGGATCCCTTCGGCGGCAACTCACGCGCCCAGATCATTGGCGATACCGAAGGAGTCGTCAAGATCATCGCCGAGAAGCGTGCCGACGGTTCGGGCGGACAGATTCTTGGGGTGCACATGGCCGGCCCCTGGGTGACCGAGCAGTTGGGGGCGGGCTACTTCGCCGTCAACTGGGAGGCGACGGCCGAAGAGGCGGCGGTGCTGATCCAGCCACACCCGTCGTTGTCCGAGACCTTTGGTGAGACGCTGCTCGCGCTCTCGGGACGTGGGTTGCACATTGGCTGACGTCACACTCCCGTCGCTTGGTGAATCGGTCACCGAAGGAATCATCACCCAGTGGTTCAAGAAGGTGGGCGACGTGGTCGCGCGCGACGAACCACTCTTCGAAGTGTCAACCGACAAGGTCGACTCCGAGATGCCCTCGCCCGCGGCCGGGGTTCTCGTGGAGATCCTCGCCGGCGAGGGCGACACCGTAGAGACCGGTGCGCGCGTCGCCGTCATCGACGAGTCGGTGAGCGCGGCAGCACCCGCCTCGAGCGCACCCGCCCCGAGCACGTCCGCGCCGCCGATCTCAGGGACGGTGACTCCGGCCGTCAGCTCGCCAACGAGCGCACCGTCGACTGCTCCCGCCGTGGCGCCGGCGCCGGTTCCGTCCGGGCCCGCGGTCCGCGCATCGGACGACGTGGTCGCGGGCGTCGTCGTCTCGCCCGTCGTGCGGCGCATCCTCAACGACGGCGGGGTCGAGCCCTCGAGCGTCCAGGGCAGTGGCCCCGGCGGTTCGATCACTCGCCGAGACGCGGAACGCGCCGTCGCGAAGGGGCCGACCGAAGAAGTCGTCATGCCGCTCAGCAATGGACGTCGTCGCATGGGCCAGCACATGTCGGTTTCGAGCCAGGGCACGCCGCACGGATTCGTTGCGGTCGAAGCTGACGGCGCCATCTTCGGCGAGCTCGAGGCTCGCGGCCGCGCGACCCGAGATGGCGAGCCGATCAGCGACGAAATGGTCGTCAGTCTCGCTGCCGTGCGGGCCCTCGGTGAGTTTGAGTATCTCAATGCCACCTACTCGGGCGACGAGCTCGTGCTCCATCGCACAGTCAATCTCGGGGTCGTCCGCTCGATTGCCGACGACGGCATGCTGGTGCCGGTCGTGCACGCGGCGGCCGGGCTCACGCTGCGCGCCCTCGCTCGACGGATCAACGAACTCGACGCTCGCCTCGCGACACGCCAGTTGACGACCGACGACCTCATGGGTGGCACGTTCACGATCGCTGGCGCGCCGACCTCGCACACGCTCGTTGCGAAGCCCATCATCATTCAACCCGAAGTGGCGATCCTCTCCATGGGCGCGGTTCGTCTCGTGCCCGTCGTGGCGAAGGATGGTACGACGATCGAAGTCGGCCGCCGGTTGGTGCTGGGCCTCTCGTTCGACCACAGGGTCTGTGAGCCGACGAGCGCCGCGAGCTATCTCGAGCGGGTGGCCGAGCTGCTCGCGGGGATGGACCTCGAGAGCGAGCGCTAGGGTGCTGCGCCGCCGTCACCTCGGAAGGGTCTCCTTCGCCGAAGCCAACGACCTCCAGCGCGCGCTCCTGCAGGCGAACGACGACTACGTGTTGCTCTTCGAGCATCCGCCGACCTACACCCGCGGCGTCCGTACGCTCGACGAGCACTTCCTCATCCCACCCGACCAGCTGAACGCCGTGGTCATCGACGCCGACCGAGGCGGGGACGTCACCTACCACGCGCCGGGTCAAGTGGTGGCGTGGGCGATCGTGAACGTCGACGACGATCCCGCCGCGGGAAAGGCTCACGTCGGTCGTCTCGAGGACTCGGTGATCGCAGCCGTGCGCCGCGCGGACGGCGATGGCGCCCTCGGCGAGGTCGGTCGCTTGGAGGGATATCCCGGAGTGTGGGCCCACCTCGAGTCCGCGCCCGCGAAGATCGCGGCTGTTGGCGTGCGCACCGAGCGCAATGACCGGGGCCAGCGTCGTACGCTCCACGGAGTCGCCCTTAACGTCGAGATCGATCTGGCGGGTTTCTCCGCGATCATCCCCTGTGGCATACCCGACAAGCCGGTCGCCTCGCTCAACTCCTTAGGGCTTGCCGTCTCCTCGCTCGACGTTGAAGAGCTGCTCGGTGAGGAGCTGGAGGTCCGCCTTGGCGGAGAGTCCCGAGTGGCACGCGTCGATCGGAGCATCGCGACGACCTCGAGTGAGCGACCGCTCCTTCGCCGGCTCCGAAAAGCGGGTGTCGATCCCGACGCGGGTCTGGCGATCAACGTGCGCAAGCCCTCCTGGCTGCGAATCGAGGCGCACATGGGCGACGAGTACCGGTCGCTTCGCAAGTTGACCGAAGATCTTCGACTCGTCACCGTCTGTGAAGAGGCGGGGTGTCCGAACATCTTTGAGTGCTGGTCGTCGGGAACGGCCACGTTCATGGTGAACGGGGAGCGCTGCACGAGGGCGTGCGGTTTCTGCCTCGTCGACACGCGTAAGCCGCTTCCGCTCGATCCAAGCGAACCCGAACGCGTCGCCGAAGCCGTCGTGCGCTTGAAGCTCGCCCACGCGGTGATCACCTGCGTCGCGCGAGACGACCTGGATGACGGGGGAGCCGGGGCGCTCGCGGCAACCGTGCGAGCCATTCGCGAGCGCTCGCCGCACACGAACGTCGAAGTCTTGACGAGCGACCTGAAGGGTGACCCCGAGTCGCTGCAACTTCTCATCGACGCCCGGCCCGATGTCTTGAACCACAACATCGAAACGGTCGCGCGCCTGCAGCGAGCCGTTCGCCCGAGCGCCGGGTACCTGCGCTCCTTGACGGTGCTCGCCCGAGGTGCTCGTGCGGGACTCACCACCAAGTCGGGCATGATGGTCGGCCTCGGCGAAACGACTGACGAGGTTGAAGAGACGCTCGCCGACCTCGCCGCGGTCGGCGTGCAGATCGTGACGATCGGACAGTACCTTCGCCCGACTGAGCGTCACCTGCCGGTGGCTCGATTCTGGGATCCCGAGGAGTTCGACGACCTCGCGGCTCGTGGACACCGTCTCGGCCTTCGCCACGTGCAGTCCTCGCCGCTGACTCGGTCGAGCTACCACGCGCGCGAAGCGCTACACGACGCGACGCCCGTCATGGCGCCGACCCTTCGCCCGTAGCTGCATCAGCGAGCAACCACGCGTCAGTGCGACGAGATCACAAGAGGAGATGGCATGAGGGTTCTGTTCGTCGGTGGTACCGGGATCATCAGCACCGCCTGTGTCGCAGAGGCGATTGCGGCCGGACACGAGGTGTCAACGCTCAACCGGGGACGTTCGAGGCTGCCTCATCAGGTCGATGACGCGCACAGCCTCATCGCTGAGGCCGACAACGAGGAACAGGTTCGATCGGTCCTCGCGGGGCGACCGTTCGACGTGGTCGTCCAGTGGACGGCCTACGTGCCGAGCCAGGTGGAGCTCGACCTTCGTCTCTACGCCGAGGCGGGCCAGTACATCTTCATCAGCTCAGCGTCGGCGTACGAGAAGCCACCGTCGCATTGGCTCATCACAGAGTCAACCCCGCTCCGTAACGCCTTCTGGCAGTATTCGCGCGACAAGATCGCCTGCGAGGAGGTGCTGCAGGAGGCACATCGCACGACAGGCTTTCCCATGACCATCATCCGGCCCTCACTCACGTACGGATATTCCCAAATCCCCGTCGCCATCGGCAGCTGGTCGAAGCCCTTCACCCTCATTGACCGGATGCGGCGTGGGGCGAAGATCCTGGTGCCAGGAGACGGCACGAGCATCTGGACGATCACGCACAGCGCAGATCTTGCGAAGGGTCTCGTTCCGCTCTTCGGACATCCAGATGCGATTGGCGAAGACTTCCACATCACGTCCGATGAAGCGCTCACGTGGAACCAGATCTACTCACTCGTGGGAAGCGCCGCCGGTATCGAGCCCGACCTGCTGCACGTTCCGAGTGACGGCATGGTGGCGGCCGATCCCGAGCTCCTCGGGACGCTGTGGGGCGACAAGATCAACTGTTCGGTGTTCGACAACTCGAAGCTTCGAAGCCTCGTTC
>JBAUSF010000140.1:0-4486 GCA_049581565.1 Acidimicrobiales bacterium | reverse complement strand
GGGCTACACCTTCGAGGGCTGGTTCACTGCGTCGTCGGGCGGCGCCTACGTCGGAGCGGGTGGCTCGTCCTACACCCCGACTGCGTCGGTAACGCTGTTCGCGCAGTGGACTTCGAACATCGGTACGTCCATTCTTGATCTGCTGCCCGAGAATCCATCCTCCGTCGTTGTTGGTTCGAGCGTGGTCTACACCGCGTACGTAAACAACACGTCGGGGAACTCGCCGCTTACCGGCAACGTCACCTTCTACGTGAACGGTGTAGCGGTTCCGGGCTGCACGAACCAGCACCTTCTCGGCGGCGAGTCGGCGAACTGCGACATCGACTTCCCGAACGCCGGAACCTTCACGGTGACGGCAACCTACGCGAACGATCCCAAGAATGCGACGTCTACCGACTCAAGCACGCAGGACGTGACGAAGGGCAACACGTCACTGAGTCTTTCGCGCTCGTCTTCGATCACCGTGGGTGGAACGGTCAAGTACACCGCGGATGTGGATGAGACCTCCGGCTCGGGTCCGTTGACGGGAACGGTCACCTTCACGGACAACGGCGTCAACATCACTGGCTGCGCTTCAATTCCGGTCGGTAACGGGACGGTATCGTGCTCGGTGAGCTTCCTGAGCGCCGGCAACGTTACGATCGCGGCCACGTATTCGGGGAGTTCGAACTTCAACGGATCAACCGCATCACTGTCGCAGCAGGTGAACAAGGGATCGACGTCCTTGACGCTCTCCCCGTCGACGCCGGTGCTGTCAGGCGCGACTGTCGTCTACAGCGCCTCTGTAGTCGAGACGTCAGGTTCTGGCTCCCTTACAGGGTCGGTGAGCTACACCCAAAATGGTGTCGCCATCGCAGGCTGCCAGAACCTGGCTCTCGTTTCGCCAAAGTGCTCCGTTCACTTCACGTCGACCGGGACCTTCTCGATTGTTGCCACCTACTCGAACGACAACAACTTCGCCGGTAGCAGCGGCACTGTTTCGCAGGTGGTCGGCACCAAGCCGGTGATCGCGAGTTCGAACTCCGTCAGTGCGAGGGTCGGTCACTCCTTCAGCTTCCAGGTTGTGGCAACGGGATCGCCGACGCCGACGCTCTCCTACACCGGAGCGCTGCCGCACGGCGTGACGTTCAACTCCTCAACGGGCGTGCTGTCGGGAACTCCGGCGAACGGGACACGGGGGACGTACTCCATCACGGTCGTGGCGACGAACTCATTGGGGTTGACGTCGCAGGTCATCACGCTGACTGTCACGCAGTAACTCGCTGACGGCCATCCGGCGGACAGTCCTCCGGGTGGCCGTCAGCGACACTCACGCTGCGTTGAGGTGAATGGCTACGCCTTAGGTGAGCGAGGCGACGACGAGGCTGTACTTCGTGGATGACGAAGAACCGGGTATGGCCGAGCCGCTTCCCGTCGCCGTCACCGACACGCTCGCGAGCCCGATGGCGGCGAGGCGTCCGCGCAGGTACGATTCGACCGCGCTCGCACGGTTCTCGCTCAGCGTGTAGTTCGCCGACCACAGGGCTTCGTTCAGCTCATCGGCCTTCGAGAGCTTGTCGCCGAAGCCCACGAGGGCGACTGAGGTGTCGTGATAGGTCTTCACTTCGCTGGCGAGTCCGCCTATTTGAGTTTCAAGAGTCGATGAAAGCGTCGATGACTTGAGCGCAAAGGGGCCAATCGTCCCGGACGCGTGGATGGCCGGTGGCACGAATACTTTGACTTGGTGCCACTGGGCGTAGAGGGTCATGCTCGCACTGAACGAGTAGCTCGCTCGGTTGGCGTAGTCGTTGCCTGATCCGTTCGGCTTCGTGTTCCAGTGGGTGAAGGCGTAGCCCTTTCGCGTGAAGGCGAGGGAATCGAGCGCGGCGGGCGCGCGCCCGCGTTCGGCCGCCATCGTGCCGGTTCCTCCATTCGCGACGAACGTCACCGTATAAGTAGGTGGCTTTGGTTTGGGTGGGATCTTCTTCCACTGTGCGAACAAGGTGATCGATGACGTAAAGGAGTACGTCGCGCCTTCGGCGTAGCTCGCGCCCGAGCCGTTCGGCTTCGTGTTCCAACCGACGAAGGTGTAGCGCGCCCTCGTGAAGTGCACCGGCGTGAGGGTCGTTGCAGTGTTGTGGCTTTCCGCGGCCATGGACCCCGAACCGCCATTCGCGACGAACGTCACCTGGTGGAAGGGCACTTTGCCCGCTTTCCATTGGGCGTAGAGTGTGAGTGGCGACGTGAACGAGTATTTGACGCCATTTGCGTAACCCGTACCCGTGCCGTTGGCGGCGGTATTCCAATCGACGAACGTGTAGTGCGACCTCGCGAAGGTATTGATCGTGAGTTGGCTCGGCTGGTCTTCGGTTTGCGGTGCCATGGAGCCATTGCCCCCGTTTGCGTCGAACGTGACCGTCTCAAAGATGTTGGTGACGGTGAGCGTGTAGGTCCAGGAGCCGGTGTCGCCATCCGTGTCACTGTCGGTGCCAGAGACCGTGTAGGTTCCTGCCGAAAGCGAGCCGGTGACGCTGATGACCCCCGCGGCGGTGACCTTAAGCCCGGTGCTCGGCGTCGTGGTGGCGAAGGTCACCGCGCCGATGTTGTTGGTCACCGTGAGGCTGGGCGGCACGAATGAGCTCGAATTCGGTGTCGTCGTTGAGCCGTTCGTGGTGGACGTCTGGACGATCGTGCTCTTACCGACGGCGGTCACCGTCAACGTGTAGGTCCACGTACCCGTGTCGCCTTTCGCGTCACTGTCGGTGCCCGAGACGGTATACGTCCCGGGCACGAGGCTCCCCGTCGTTGTGATGAGCCCGCCGCCGCTCACGCTGAGCCCCGGGCTCGTGGTCGTGGTGACGAACGTGACCGCGCCAACGCTGTGTGCGACGGTAATCGAACCGGGCGCGTACGAGCCTGACGCAACGCTCGAAGTCGAACCGCTCGTCGGCGATGTCTGGGTGATCGTATCGGCCGTCACCGTCAACGTGTAGGTCCACGTCCCCGAGTCACCCTCGGTGTTCGACGTGGTCCCCGAGATCGTGTACGCGCCGACGGCGAGTGGGCCGCCCACGACGCTGACTTTGCCAGCGCTCGTGACGGCGAGATCGGGAGACTGGCCCGATGCGCCTTGCGCGTAGGCCACCGACTCGCCGTTGGCGGTCGTCGGATTCAGTTGCGCCGAAATCGCTGTACTACCGACGACGTCGACCGTGCCGCCCGTCGGCGACGTCTGGGTGATGGTGCCGCCGGTGACGGTCAAGGTGTAGGTCCACGTCCCCGTGTCGCCCTCGGTGTTCGACGTGGTCCCCGAGATCGTGTACGCGCCGACGGCGAGTGGGCCACCCAGGACGCTGACTCTGCCCCCGCTCGTGATGGTGAGATCGGATGACTGGGGCGGGCCGCCTTGGGTGTAAGCCACTGATTCGCCGTTGGCGGTCGTTGGATTCAGTTGTCCCGAAAACGCCGTGCTACTCGCGACATCGACCGTACCGGTCGTCGGCGACGTCTGAGTGATCGTGCCGCCGGTGACGGTCAAGGTGTAGGTCCACGTTCCCGCATCGTTGAGCGAGTCTGACGTCGTCCCTGAAATCGTGTAGCTGTCGACGGCGAGGGGGCCACCCACGACGCTGACTGTGCCAGCGCTCGTGATGGTGAGATCGGGCGACTGACCCGACGCGCCTTGCGCGTACGCGACGGCGACGCCGTTCTCTGTGGTCGGGTTGAGGTTGGCGGTGAAACTCGTACTGTCCGCGACGTCAACCGTGCCGGTCGTTGACGACGTCTGGGTGATGGTATCGGCCGCCACCGTCAAGGTGTAGGTCCACGTGCCAGCGTCTGCGCTCCCGTCGCTGTCAGTGCCGGAGATCGTGTAGGTGTTGGCGGCGAGCGTTCCGCTCGTGGCGACCACAGTGTTACTCCCGACGGTCTGTAGGACGAGACCTGTCGGAACGCTCGTCCCGATGAACGTCACGCCATTGCCATCGGAACCTGACGTAGTAAGGGGCGCGGTGAAGGTCGCGCTGCCGGCGACGTCAACTGTGCCGGTCGTCGGCGACGTTTGCGAGATCGTGCCCTGCGCGGAGGCGGGTAGTGCAATCAGTACCGAGGTGGACGTCACTATCAACGCCGCGCAGAGCCAACTGAGCGTGCGGTGCGAGAGTGCCCTTTTTCTCATGTGCGCAACCTAGTACCGATCCGCACAAAGTCATATGGCAGTGGGCCTGGCGCCGACGTAGAAATCAGTCGCATACATTGACCTAGGCGCGATGTGAACCGTGACCAGAAGCTTGATCGACATTGCAACTTTGACGTCGGCTAAAGGACTTTCATGAGACTGCCACGGACGATTTTGCTTCGCCACGATCGTCAAGAGAAGCGGGTACGGGGTTCTCCGGGAACACTCAATGTCTCTCGCGTGACGAAGAAGTCCGGAAGCTGGTTCTGGCGATTATCACGATAGGATTCCGTATCATCCCTGGTAAAACGGGGTTCGACCGACCTGTGC
>JBAUSF010000139.1:0-1519 GCA_049581565.1 Acidimicrobiales bacterium | reverse complement strand
CCCTAAAGGAGTGCCGTAAATTGATATTAATGGTCCGGGAAAGCCCATTTCATCTGGGGCATCTCAGGAGTATGACGGCTTTATGCGAAATGGGCGCGATCGTTGCTCCGCCCATTCCCGGCTTTTATCACCGGCCCCAAACGGTTATGGACATTGTGGACCACAGCGTGGACCGCGTGCTGGACCTGCTCGGCCTGCCCGACCCGCAGGTCCGGCGTTGGGAGGGAAAATGAGCAAGCCGAAGCAGGAACGCGGCGGACGGAGAACGGGGAGCCGGGGCCTTCCCGTCGCCTTCCAGGGAGAGCGCGGCGCTTTCAGTGAGGAGGCGGCGCGGCGGCTGGCGGGGACCGGCACGCCGGTTCTCCCCTGCGCGCGATTCGAAGACGTGTTTCGCAGCCTGAAGGACGGCCATGCCGCGGGCGCCATCATTCCCATCGAAAACACGCTGGCAGGCTCGGTTCACGAGAATTACGACCATCTCCAGCGCTTCGAGTTTCGCATTGAGGGTGAAACCAGCGTACGCATCGTGCACAACCTGATCGCCCCGCCAGGCGTGTCCTTTTCAAAAATCAAGCGGGTATTTTCCCACCCCGTGGCGCTCAATCAATGTCTCGATTTTTTCGAGCGCAATCCGCAATTCGAAAAGGTACCTTTTTACGATACGGCCGGCAGCGTAAAAATGGTGATGCAGGAAGGGCTTGCCGACGCTGCCGCAATCGCTTCAGCGGTCGCCGCGGAGATTTATGGCGGGCGGATTCTGCGCCGGTCGATTGAAAGCGACCGCCAGAATTTCACCCGGTTTTTCCTGCTGCGGACGCAGGAATATGCACGGCGCCACCCGGTCCGCGCGCCGGCCCACACTCCCTGGAAGACGTCGCTGGTTTTCAGCACGCGCAATACTCCGGGCGCCCTGTTTCGCGCTTTGAGTGCGTTCGCGCTGCGCGACCTCAATCTCAATAAGATTGAATCGCGCCCCTTGCGCGGCAAGCCCTGGGAGTATCTTTTCTATCTCGATTTACTGGGCCGCGAGGACGAACCCGCCGTGCGGAACGCCATGCGCCATCTGGGCGAACTGGCCGATTTCCTGCGTGTGCTGGGGTGCTATCCGAAAGGGGCGTAGCGGGCTTCCGCGATTTGATTTGTAGCGCCGGCGGTCTCTGCCGCCGGTGTCTTGTGCGTGCGTGTAGCGGTTTTCAAACGGCGGAGCGCAGGCGGTGCCGCCTGCGCCACCTACGATTCCACCGGCCCGCCGTCGCGGCACAGCTCCTGCAAAATGTTCTGCCGCTGCGCCGCGGCCGTGCCGACCGCCGATTCCATCCCCAGCCAGTACAGCATGCCGCCGATCGCCGCGGCTGCCGCCAACATCGCTACGAACGCCGTCTCGCTGCCAATTGCCCATCGCGCCACATACGCCAGGATCACCGGCAGCAGCAACAGAGGGTACAAGAGCATCGCCAGCACCTGCCCCCGGTTTCCCCCGCTGCCGCCGCCGCGGCCCACGCGTTCCGGACTCAATGCC
>JBAUSF010000138.1:0-3226 GCA_049581565.1 Acidimicrobiales bacterium | reverse complement strand
TCCCGCGCACGGAACTTTGACTTGTCCGACAATGATATCAGCGAGCCCATTCCTTTCGCCAACGTTTACGGCTCGGTCTCTCACCCACTGTTGTCCAACGATGGCTAGCAACTTGAGCGACGGACCGGGAGAGCTACGGGCGATCCAGCATCGTCTTGGTCGGACAATATCAGGGTCGCGTTCGAGCCGACTCTCTGGCTGGGGTGCGTCAGGAACCCGTGAACGTCGGCGGACGCCTTTCTCGAAAGGCCGCACGGGCTTCGCGGTAGTCCTGAGTCATCGCCACGGTCTCCCACAGCGTACGCTCGAGAGCCAGGCCCGCGGCGTTCTCGAGGCCACCGCGCAACGCGCGCTTGGCGGCGATGAGCGCGAGCGGGGCATTCGCCGCGACGGTGTTAGCCAGCTCGGAGACCTTGACGACGAACTCCTCCGGGCTGAAGAGGTCAGAGACAAGACCGGTTCGGTACGCCTCATCGCCATCGATTGGCTGTCCCGTGAAAATCAGTTTCGCCGCGACGGCCGAGGATACCGTGTGCGGGAGCCGTTGCGTTCCTCCCCCGCCTGGGATGCTGCCGATGCGGACCTCGGATAGACAGAAGATCGCTGACGTGCTCGCGACGCGCAGGTCACAGGCGAGTGCGAGTTCGAAGCCTCCCGCGTAGGCCGGTCCATTGACCGCAGCGATGACGGGCTTCGTGACACGGTCGAGCGCGGTCGTGATCCGCTCGCGCGGTGAGGTCAGGGCGTGTCCCTCGAGGCCGGTAGAACCCTCACGAAGGTCGTTGCCCGCGCAAAAGCTCGGGCCGTTGCCCGTGAGCACAATGACGCGCACTTCAGGATCGGCGTTCAGCTCGGCGAGGCTCGTCGTGAGAAGTTGCTTCATCGCGAGGTTCATGGCGTTCCGTTGTTCTGGGCGGTTGAACGTCACCCAGCCCACACCACCCACCACCTCCGCGAGTAAGGGCGAATCCCCCGCGCGAGCCTGCTCGTCGCTCATATCAAGACTCCTTCTGCCACGAGAGTATCGAACTGCTCTCGCGACATGCCAAGGACGCGCTCAGCGAGTTCCCACGTATGCTCGCCCAGCAGTGGCGCTGGCCTCGTCGGTGCAAACGCGCCTCCCGCCCATCGGAACGGGAGCGAGCCTGTGACGTAAGAGCCCACCTCCTTATGATGCAGGTGTCGCCAGAAACCACGCTCGATCAGCTGGGGATCGGCGAGCAGGTCGGGTATCGACTGCACGACGTAGGCGGGAACGCCGGCGTTCTGGAGCGCCGCCGCGAGCTTTTCGCGGTCCCAGATCGCGACGTACTCACCAAGCACTCGTTCGATTTCGTCCTCGTGTTCTTTTCGTCCTTCGAAGGCGTCGAAGTTCGTTGAAGTTAGACGGCCCTCGGCGTCGATGACGCGACGCAGGCTTCGCCACTGCTCGTCGCTGCGCACCGCGATCGCGCACCATTTATCGTCGCCAGCGCAACCAAAAACCCCGTGAGGCGCCGCGTCGGCGACACGGTTGCCCATTCGTTTCACGTCAACGCCGAGCGACGCCGCGAGGATCGCCGGGCCGGAGGCGTTCACGGTCGATTCGAGTTGCGCCAGCTCGATGTTCGCGCCCTGACCGGTGATTGAACGACGGTAGAGGGCGGCGAGCAGGACGACCAACGCGTGTCCCGGGTTGGGCACGTGGTCGGGGTAGTGCGTGTTAGTACCGATCGGTGGGCGGTCGGGCAGCCCCGACATCTCGACGATTCCCGAGACAGCCGAGATTGTCGAACCGAAGCCCATGTAGTCGCGGTGCGGGCCGGTCGAGCCCTGCATGGGCATAGACACGTAGACGATGCCGGGATTGAGCGCCGACGCTTGTTCGTAGCCGAGACCCCAACGCTCCATGATGCCCGGTCGGAAGTTGTTGATGACGACGTCGCTCCTCTCGAGCAGCGTCCGCGCGATCTCGTGGGACTTTTCCGTCGCCATGTTCAGCGCGAAGGAGTACTTATTTGCGTTTCGACTGGCGAAATAGCCCGATCCGTTCACGTTCTCGTGCCCGGGGCGAAAGGGCGCCGTGACGCGCAGGTTGTCCGGGTGCGTCGACGTTTCGATCTTGATGACCTCGGCGCCGTGTATAGCGAAGGTCTGGGTGACCAGCGCGCCCGCGCCAACCCAAGCGAAGTCGAGGATTCGTATGTCTTTGAGCACCTGTTCGTTCGTCACGTCGTCGTTCACGCTCACTTGATCGCCCCCTCGTTTCGCAGCATCGCCAGCTCGTCGTCAGTGATGTCGAGCGAGTCCCTCAGGATCTCAATAGTTCCCTCGGGACTCACAGCTGTGAGACGAAAAGGAAGGCCGTTGAGCGCGGTCTCGCGATAGGGACGACCCGGGATGGTCACGGTCACGTTCAGTTCAGGGTCAAAGAGCTCGTGGAAGAAACCGCGGTCGTGCAGCTGTCTGCTGTTGAGCACGTCGCGCGCGGAGTTCACGGGCGCGATGGGAATCTTACGTCGCTGGCCTTCCTCGTAGAGGTCCTCCTTCGTCCGCGTGCTCGCGAACTCCTCAAAGATCTCGGTGAAGCGCTGGGTGGGTCCGGGACTCGCGCGAAAGCTGTACTCGGACCAGGCGGGCTCGGCCATCTCCTCGGCTCCCACTGCACCGACTTCGTTGAGCCACTCGACCAGGGAGACCCACGACTTCGCCGTGCCGAGCCGGCCCGCGACCATGGCGACGTATCCATCAGCACACTTGAAGGTGCCCGTACCCGCTCCGCGAGGCACGCCGCCCATGCGCGGGCGAACGTGGCCGTTGAAGTCGTACTCCGCGACAGTGTCCTCGAGAGCGCCCGCCATGACCTCTTGCGCCGCGACCTCAACGTGGCGACCACGTCCGTCCTTTAGACCTTGGATTAGAACCATCAACGCGCCAACGACGCCGTAGATCGAGCGCCCGAGGTACGACTGCAGACCGGCGACTTCGACCGGACCATTGTCAGCGTAGCCACCGAGTGAGAGGAGTCCGCTCGAGGCCAGCACCGTGAGGTCATCGGACGCGATGGACGACTTCGGTCCACCACTCCCGAAGGCCCTCAGCGAAAGGCGATTCAACGATGGCGCGATCGCATTCAACTCTTGCTCACTCAGTTCGTGCGCGCAGACCCCACGTTCGTTGGGCGTGTCCACGAGCAGCGCACTCTCACGAAGCAGTCGCTCGAAGAGCTTACGGCCCGTCGTCGACG
>JBAUSF010000137.1:0-3143 GCA_049581565.1 Acidimicrobiales bacterium | reverse complement strand
GTCGTAGGGAGCGTCACGAAGCCCACGACGACACAACCTCCTGGAGGTCTTATGCGTGTATTTGTCACCGGTGCATCCGGCTGGATCGGCTCGGCCGTCGTTGCGGAGCTCATTGGCGCCGGCCACGAAGTGGTGGGGCTCGCCCGTTCGGACGACTCAGCCACAGCGATCGCTGCGGCGGGCGCTCAGGTGCAGCGCGGATCGCTCGACGACCTCGAGAGCTTGAAGCGCGGAGCTTCCTCCTGCGACGGCGTCATTCATCTTGCGTTCGATCACGAAATTGCGTTCTCTGGAAACTTCGAAGCCGCGGCCGACGCGGATCGTCGTGCGATCGAAGTCTTCGCTGACCTGTTGGCCGGCTCTGGTCGGCCACTTACCATTGCCTCGGGCACGCTTGGTTTAAGCGTCGGGCACGTCGCCACCGAGCTCGATGGACACGGCGTAGAGACCCAGACTCAACTCACCGGTCGCGGTGAAGGTCCGCGGAAGCGCCACGAGACTGCAGAATTCACGCTTGCGCTGGCGTCGCGCAATATCCGTTCCTCCGTCGTACGACTCCCTCCGACCAATCACGGCGACGGGGATAACGGCTTTATGGCAAGGCTCGTCGACATCGCTCGCACTACTGGTGTCGCGGGCTATCTCGGCGACGGGTCCAACCGCTGGCCGTCGGTGCACCGACTCGATTCCGCGCACCTGTTTCGCCTCGCCGTGGAGAGCGCGCCCGCAGGTTCGACGCTGCACGCAGTTGCTGACGAAGGCGTGGCGTTTCGCGATATCGCCGCGGTCATGGGCCGACACCTCGACGTGCCGGTCGAGGCAGTCTCTGGGGAGAAGGCGGCCGAACACTTCACCTGGCTCGCTGGCTTCGTCGGCATTGACAGTCCGGCGTCAAGCGCGATCACGCGCGAACTGATGAGCTGGGAACCGACACGTCTCGGACTCATCGACGACCTCGACGAGGGCCACTACTTCGCGAGTTCATAGATCCGATCCGCTCGGTTAACCGGCCGTCTGCGATAACTGGAAACTTTGTTGCGATGTAGATCGAAGTCGGTCACACTGATGATCGGTCGCGCAGCGCGAGCCGACGAACGCTCAGCCCATCGGAACAGTTTTCGTATGCATTGATATCGAGGCGCGACGAAGGATGTTGTCCAGCGCGGCGTCGAGAGCAACCTCGAGAGGCTCAACGCTCTTGCGGATTTGACAGAGGAGCAGACCGCCCTGAAGTGCGGCGAGTGTCGCAAGAGCAAGCGCGTGAGGATCGGCGTCCGGTTCAAGCAGTCCGCGCGCTCGCGTAGTGATCAACCTGGATCGAAACTCATCCTCCCACTGATCGAAGCCGGCGACGAGTGCGAGACGAGCGAGCTCGTCGGTATCAGCAAGTTGCGAGGCGATTGATCCGATCGGGCATCCGCCCACGAAGTCTCGCTCCCGCTGGAAGTCGACGATGAGATCGCGCCACGCTCGCCAGGCCCCCGTGTCCAGGTGCGAGAGATTAATCAGCTCGCCTCCCTCGCCCCCGCCGGTCGACCGGCCCGGCCCGAGGAGATCGCATCGACGATCGTGTTTCTGGCGAGCGCCGCGGCGAGCTTCGTGCACGGTGCGGTGCTGCCTGTCGATGGCGGTCGTTCGGCAACGTAAGACCCTCGAAACATCGATGTAGAAACGTTCGAGCACGCCATCCCGGTCTCTCAAAAGGACCGAGATGGCATGCTCGCTGCGCATCTACGAAGTGGCTTTTAAGCTCCCGTCACTTCTGGACCTGCGTCGCCACCAGTGGCGACGGTCGCCAAGCGGTCGAGATAGAAGTCCCAACCCTTCGTGTGGTCGGCGACCGCGTCATCGGGCAGTCCGCGATGTGCGAGCCGCACTCTGGTCTTCTCTCCCTCGGGGATTAACGTGATCTCAACCTCTGTCGAGCCAGCCGGTATCGGGTGGTTCGGCTCGTCCCATCCAAATGTGAAAACCACCTTCTTGTTGGCCACCACTTCGACGAACTCACCAACACCGGGATGAACACCCATCGCCAGGACCCGATACGTACCGCCCGGACGCGGATCAAGCTCGACTTCCGTTCCCATCCACAGGATGTGTTGACTCGGGTCCGTCAGGAACGGAAATATGGTCTCGGGGCTGGCATCAACCACGACCTCTCGTACTAGTTCAGCCATCTCTGGTTCCTTTCTCTTGTTCGGCCGATTCGGCCAGTTGACGCAAACGGTCCAAGTTGTCGTCCCAGTACTGCTCTAGGAATCGACGGAGCTCGTTCATCTGCGAATGGTTCGCTCGATACAAGCGACGAACGCCATCACGACGTTCGATAATCAACTCGGCTTCGCGCAACACGCTGACGTGTTGGGATATCGCCGAGCGAGTGACGTCGCTGAACTGTGAAGCAATCTCGGTTGCCGCGAGCTCGCGAGACCAGACGAGTCTGAGAATCTCTCGACGACGAGGTTCGGCGAGTGCCTTAAGCGCTGCATCCATGACGCGTACGTTAGCATATGCTTACGTAAGCGTCAACTTAAATATAGTTCCTCAAGGAGGATATTTCTGCGGATTCGGCGATTGCACCTGGGTTCCCGGGTTAACTTCCGCTACGGACGACAACCATCATCGATCGCGACGGCGACTAGTTCGATCAATCTCGATCAAGGGTCCCCCGACCCGAAGTAGAAGGTCAATCGGATTGTTTGCAACAATGTTCGCCATGAGACTGACGTCACAACTATCCGATGACCGCCAAGCCCACGTCGAGGGTCGGCTGCGCACCAACCAGATGGCGTGGCTAACGACCGTTCGACCGAACGGTCAGCCGGTGAGCGTCCCGGTCTGGTTCTTGCTGCGCGACGACGAGACCATCCTCATCTACAGCCAGAGGTCGAAGGCGAAACTGGAGAACATCCGCGAGAATCCTCGCGTCGCGTTGGGACTTGATGCCACCGATATTGGCCGGGACATCATCCGAATCGAGGGGACGGCGATGCATTCACCGGAATTGCCCGCAGCCGACTGCGTGCCGGAGTATGCGGCGAAGTACGCCGAGCGCATTGCAGCCATGTTCGGCACCCCCGCGCGGTTCGCGGAGCTGTTCTGCGAGCCGGTTCTCATCACGCCCCGCCACCTCTTCACCTGAG
>JBAUSF010000136.1:0-19772 GCA_049581565.1 Acidimicrobiales bacterium | reverse complement strand
CCGAAGAGCTTCGCGACGTAGCCGTGGCTCACTTCGTGGAGGACCACGGAGGGAACGAGGCTGATGAAATAGAACCAGTAGAACAAGTTGGACAAGTGGCTCTACCTTCTAGTCGTGGGCTCGAGGGTGAGCGTCGTGGTATTCGCGTTGCAGTGTCGTCACCGACACGGCCGTGTAGAGCTGGGTCGTCGCGATCGACGCGTGTCCGAGCAACTCCTGGACCACTCTAATGTCCGCGCCATGGGCGAGCATGTGCGTGGCGCAGCTGTGACGAAAGACGTGGGCACTGATCTTCGTGCGCTCGATGCCGACCGCCAGTGCGCGTTTGTGGACGACGAGGTCTATCCCCTGGCGACTCAGGGGTCCTGACCTCGCGTTCAGAAAGACGCGGTTGCTCTTCTTGTTCGAGAGCAGCGTCGAACGGCCACCAGGACCGAGGTACTCCTGCAGCGCTCCTCTGAGCGCGCGGCCGATCGGCACGAGCCGCTGCTTCGAGCCCTTTCCCATGAGCAGGATCAGCTCCTCATCGAAGTCGAGATCCGACAGCGAGAGGCCAACGACCTCGCTCACGCGCGCGCCCGTGCCGTACAAGAGCTCGAGGAGCGCCCGATCGCGCAGGTCGACGGGCGTCGCTACCGGGATCGAATCGAGCAACGTGAGCACCTCCGCCTCGCTCAGGGGCTTTGGCAGCGTTCGGCCGCGACGTCCTCCCCGGAGCCGCGCGCTCGGGTCGACGCTGAGCCCTCCGTCTTCGACGACGTAGGCGAAGTATCCCCGCACCGAGGCCATCGCCCGAGCGATGGTGTTGAGGGAGCGGTGCTGATCGCGCAACTCGTTGAAGTAGCGCTCGAGGTCGTCCTCGCGTACCGCGGTGAGAACAAGTCCGCGCTCGTCCAGCCAGCGACGAAGTGCCGTCAAGTCGCGTCGATACGCCTCGATCGTCGCGCGGCTGCGACCTTTTTCGATCGTCATCCACAGGAGGTACTCCTCGAGCGCCTCGCTAAAGCTCGTCAAGGAAGTTCCCGAGGACCCGATGGAGGGCAATGGTCATCGTCGAGTCGAGCGCGTCCGTCGTTCGGTAGGTCTCGCGGATCTCTTCCGGACAGAGCCAGACCACGGTTGAGCTGCGCTCTTCGGGGCCGGCGGGGTCACGCTCCCGATCGATAAGCCCCGTTGCCTTGTAGACGACCATGACCTGATTCGTCCAGCCCGGTGAGTTCATGAAGCGCCCGATTAGCGTCCAGTCGGTCGCTTCCACGCCGAGCTCTTCGAGCAGTTCGCGTTTGGCGGCGTCGAGGGGTTCTTCGTCTGGAACGTCGCGGGTGCCTGCTGGAATCTCCACGGTCACGCGATCGAACGTCGCGCGGTACTGACGAATGAAGCCGACTTCGCCTCGACCATTGATGGCGAGCACCGCGACCGCTCCGGGGTGCACCGCAACGTCGCGCTGAAAGACGTCCTCGCCGTGGCGGATCGTTCGCTTCTCGATGGTGAACACGTGTGATCGATAGACGACCTCGGCCCCTTCGACGTGGAAGGAGTCGCTCACAAGGTGCTGTCGACGGTCGAGGGATCGATGATGTGCGGCTCGCGTCCCTCCGCGCGCAGATCGGCCGCTTTGATGAGCCCGAGGAACAGAGGGTGGGGGCGATCCGGGCGGGACTTGAACTCCGGGTGCGCTTGGGTACCAACGAAGAACGAATGGCCCGGCAGCTCGACGAACTCGACGAGCCGTCCGTCGGGTGAGTTGCCCGAACATCGCAATCCCGCCGCTTCGAACTGGTCGCGGTAGCGGGCGTTGAACTCGTACCGGTGGCGGTGACGCTCGGATACGACCGTCGTCCCGTAGAGGGCGGCAACCTGGGAGTCTTCGTCGAGCATCGCGGGCCAGGCGCCGAGACGCATCGTGCCACCCAGGTCGGTGACGTCCATCTGTTCGGCGAGCAACGAGATGACCGGCGCGGACGAACTGTGGGAAAACTCCGTTGACTGCGCGTCGCTCAAGCCCAGGACATGACGAGCGAACTCGATGACCTGGATCTGCATGCCGAGGCAGATCCCGAGATAGGGGATGTCGTGCTCGCGCGCGATGCGCGCGGTGGCGATCATGCCTTCGATTCCACGCTCGCCGAATCCCCCGGGCACGATGATCGCGTCGAGCTGACTCAGGCGGTCGACGTCGAGCTCTGAAGGTACCCGCTCGGCTTCGAGCCACTCGATGGCCGTTCTCGCCCCGATGGCGAAACCCGCGTGGCGGATCGACTCGACCACGCTCAGGTACGCGTCGGGCATGGTCACGTACTTGCCAATGATGCCGACCTTGAGCGTACGACTCGTGTTGTGCACGCGCTTGACGACGCTCTCCCACGGGGCCAGGTCGATCGGGTGCTCGTCGAGGTCAATCCGCAAGGTATTGCAGACGATCGTGTCGAGCCCCTCGTGGTGCAGGGTGATGGGAATGTCGTAGATGCTTGCCTCGTCGACGGCCGAGATCACCGCGCTCACCGGTACGTCGCAGAGGAGCGAGATCTTGCGCTTCAGGCTGTCGGAGATCGGCTGATCGCTGCGACAGACAATGATGTCGGGCTGAATACCTCGCGAGCGAAGCTCGGTGACCGAGTGCTGGGTGGGCTTGGTCTTCTGCTCGCCCGAAGGGGCGAGGTAGGGCACGAGCGTGAGGTGGACGTAGCACACATTGTCGCGGCCCGCGTCACGTCGAAACTGACGAATCGACTCGATGAACGGCACGATTTCGATGTCGCCGACGGTGCCGCCGATCTCGACGATCACGACATCTGCGCCGAGCGATCCCTGGCGCCGGATGCGCTCTTTGATCTCATCGGTGACGTGAGGGATGACCTGAACGGTCTTTCCGAGGTAGTCTCCCCGTCGTTCTTTGGCGATCACGTTCGAGTAGATCGAGCCTGTGGTCGTATTGGAGATCTTCGAGAGCGACTCATCGATGAAACGCTCGTAGTGACCGAGGTCGAGGTCGGTTTCGCCGCCGTCATCCGTGACGTAGACCTCGCCGTGTTCGCCGGGGTTCATCGTTCCTGGATCGACGTTCAAGTACGGATCCAACTTGCACATCGTGACCTTGAGGCCGCGAGATTTGAGGAGGCGTCCGAGTGAAGAGGCGGTGAGGCCTTTTCCGAGTGAACTCGATACCCCACCCGTAACAAAGACGTATTTTGTCATCGCAAAACTGCGCTTCTCACGGAACAACATCCTAGCGAGAAAAGTCGACCGTGGTCGCATCCTCGCTTGAGTTTTCGAGTAATTGTTCAGCGAGTGCCCGTGATTCTTGAGTGAGGTCGTCACCGGCGAGCATTCGAGCAATTTCGCGAACTCGCTCCGCGCCAAAGAGAGCGCGGACGCTCGTCGTGGTCGCATCGCCGACGACGCTCTTTTGGATCACGAAATGATGATGAGCACGGGCCGCAACCGATGCCAGGTGCGTCACGGCAATGACTTGCTGCGCGCGACCCACTTCGCGCAGACACTCGCCAATGTGCTGAGCGACCTGTCCCCCGAGCCCTGCGTCGATCTCGTCAAAGATGGCGACGACGTCGTGGTGCACCGTCTCGAGCGACAACGCGAGTAGGACACGGCTAAGCTCCCCCCCGCTCGCGAGCGCGCTGAGCGGACCTTCGGGTTGACCGGGGTTGGGCGAGAAGAGAATCTGGGCCGCGGAGCCGTCGACGCCATCGACGACAAAACGCAAGGAGGCGTTGGCGAGTGCGACGCGGGTCATTTGCCCCTGAACGGCGGTCGTCAGCTTCGCGGCCGCGACCACTCGCTCGTGCTTGAGCGCGGCGGCGAGTTCGATCTCGCGCGTCTCGAGGTTCCCGATCTCCTCGTCGAGACCCTCGAGACGCTCCGCTTCGTGCGCGAGCGCCTCCTGGCGGAGGCGAAGGTCGCCAAGCGTGCGAAGGGCCTCTCCGAGGCTGCCCCCGTACTTGCGCGAAATGTGGCGGAGCGCATCTGCCCGTGACTCGAGCTCTTCCATCGTCCCCGCCTCGAAGGCGTCAGGATCGGCGAGTGCTGCGAGTTCGTGAAGCGACTCGCGGGCCTGGATGAGCGACGCCTCAAGCCCTCGACGCGCCTCGTCGTACGCGGCGTCGCTCGGCAGGCGGCTCAACGCCCGTGCGAACTGGGTAAGGACGGAATCGTCGCCCTCGCCGTCGAGCAGCTGCACCACGTCATTGAGTGCAGCCTGCCCGTCGCGCAGGGCCGTCAAGCGGATCAGCTCGCCGAGCGTGTCGTCGAGCTCGCTCGCCGAGCGAATGGCGGCCCCGTCGAGCTCTGCGAGTTGAAAAGCGAGATAGTCCGCTTCACGCTCTCGCGAGCTCTGATCACCGCCGTAGTCGCCCCGTATCCGGTGGGCCTCGCGCAACGCCCGGCGAACGTCGTCGAGCGCGCTCGAGTCGATGGCCCCCCTCTCGTCAATGAGATGCAGGACTTCGCTGCGACTTCGCAGCGACAGCGAATCGTGCTGCCCGTGGATCACGACGAGCCCCTCGGCGAGGGTGCGCAGGGCCTCTGCGCTCGACGGTGCACCGTTGAGCGAACTTCGAAGGCGTCCGGTCGTCGTCGCCTCTCTCGAAAAGACCAGTTCGTCGCCCTCGCACTCGAAGAGGGCTACCGCCCTGGTGTCGGGGGTGAGCGCGTAGCGCGACGCGCCCGCGTCCCCGCCGAGGCAGAGGGCAAGGGCGCCGAGCAGCAGCGTCTTGCCGGCGCCGGTCTCCCCGGTGATGACGTTGAACCCTGAGCCGAACTCCAGCCGGGCGTCGTCGATGACGCCGAGTTTGTGAGCGTAGAGCTCGACCAGCTTCGCCTTAGGCATGACCCTCTCGAAGGCTGCGACGCAGCCGCGTCGCGAGGTCGAAGCTGCGCGTCGCCGCTACATGGACTGGAGTGGGGCTCTGGCGAACCTCGATGTACTCTCCCGGCCCCAGAGAGCCGATCGTCTGGCCGTCGGCGACGAGCACCGCGGGCTTGTCGTCGACGACGAGCCGGATGACCTTGTCGACGGGCACCACAATCGATCGCCCGACCGTGAAGTGTGGGGCAACGGGGGTGAGGATCATGAGCTCGAGCGACGCGTCGACGACCGGACCCCCGGCGGAGAAGTTGTAGCCGGTGCTGCCCGTCGGCGTCGAGACCATCACGCCATCGGCCGAGTATGTCAGGAACTCGTCCTTGTCGACGAAGGTCTTCACCTTCACCATGTGGCCCGGGCTCGCCCGCTCCACGACGACCTCGTTCAGGGCGAACTCAACGACATCAGAGTGGGAGATTGTGATCTCGAGGGCGAGTCGCTCGGACACCGAATCGCTGACGAGAGCCCACTTGATGTTCTCCACGATCTCCGTGGAGGGGACATTGAGGAGAAACCCGAGCTGACCGAGGTTCACCGCTACGACGCGAGCACCGACCTTGTGGGCCAGTCTCGTGGCGCGCAGGAAAGTCCCGTCCCCGCCAAGGCTCACGACGAGGGTGTTCGAATCGAGTACGGGCTCGCCCGGGGAGTCGAAGAGATAGAGGGTCGACGTGATGCCCTCGCCGGCGAGCCGCTCGCCTACCTCGTGGGCGAGTTCGACCGCGTCGGCTCGGTTGCTAAAGGCGGTAAAGAGCAGCTGGGTCACGGGACACCTCGACCTAATGGTAGTAACAAAGGTCGCCACCTCCTGCGAGGGAGCTGGCATTCAGTGGACGACAATCGAACTACGACGTCGCCACGTAGTGCGCGCAGCTGAGGTCGTCTGGGACTCGCCATCCGTTGTAGGCAGCGGCCAAGGTCAGGATGTCTTCGCGCTCGCTCCGCGTCTCGGTACCGACGTTAAAGCCCGGTGGCGCTTTCACGTGGTAACCGCAGAGCGACGCAATGATTCGAGAAGGTTCAACTCCTCGAGGAAGGGACCTCATCGAGGGGTGAAAGTAGTGAGCGCAGAACAGCCACGCCCCGACATTGACACGACCGCCGGGACAGAGGACTGGCGCCACGTTGCCGTCTTCGGTGAGCACCGGCGCGACGGCACACTCTTTTCGAACGGGAGTCTTCTGCTCGCCAGGAAGCTTGGCGAGAAAATTCGCCCACTGGCCACTCGAGACAACCAGTCCCGCGGGCCACTGCCGGTTCGGATCCTGGCCAAGGACGGTCCCCGCAAGAGAATTGGAAGGCGCGCGAAGAACGACAATCACTCGAACACCCCGTTCACGTGCGAGGTTGGTCGCCTCGAGAAGCGTGAGCCCTTTGAAGACCGGCGCCGCCGACGGTGTGGCACTCGTGGTTGTGGTCGTATTTGCCACAGAGATCGTGACGGCCGCGAGCGCGGCTGCACTGAGCAACATCACCGCGACAACCAGCGTTCCCTTGGCGCCCATGCTCCGTTTTAGCCCAGCCGGTACGGCTTCCGACCGGCGCCTCGTCGGCGATAGTCGGAGCCGTTCACAGGGTGAGAGCTCGGAGAGTCTGAGATCTATTGTGTCCCGTTAGCTCGTCCAGGAGTCGGTTACGGGACTGGTGGTGGCGGTCGCTGCGCCACCCGACGCCGCGATACCTGTCAGGGACGGCAGCGAGAAGAATGTGCCCTCACACGCCGCAGGAGCTCCCGACGTCATCGTCGCATCGTTCGTGAATGTCACTGCCAACGTTCCGTTTGCGGCCACCGTCAGTGGCGTTGTCAACGTGTGTGCCGTTCCCGACGTTGCGGTCGCGAAGTTCCACGTGACGTCACTCGGGGTCGTTGAGAGACAGCCGGTCTGGGTCGTCGCGAGCGAAGACGTGGTGTACCCGTTGGCAAACACCGTGTTCGCGGGCAGGTTGACACCCGTCACGGTGACCGGAAACGAGTTCGGGTTGGTGATGGTCGCCACGACGTCACCCGTACCCCCGGGGAAGAGCTGATTCGATGCCGACGGTGTCGCGACCGCGCTGATCGTGAGGTTGCTCACGTTCGCCGACTGTCCTTCACCGGAAGAGCCGGCAGCGAGACCAACCACCCAACTCGTCACGCCGTATGCGGCGCCACCGACCATCGCCATGCCGACGAGGCCCGAGACGGCCTTAAAGGCAACGGATCGACCACGCAGGCGAAGTCGAAAACGCCTGCGTGAAGTGGCGGACGGCTCGTTCGCGGATCCGGATGCACCAGAATCCATGAGGTTTCTCGTCGTTCGGTTTGTACGAGTGCTCATCATTATGTTCTCTCCCTAGTAGTGGACTGTCGCACGAAGTGACTGTCCCCAGGTCCCTTCACTCTTCGAATGAAGGGGACTGCGGAGAGTTGCCCTTGCGTGTTTTATACAGCGTGTATCCTCCCAAGACGACATCACGTTGCTTCCTACTTACCCACAACATCTGCACAACTTTGATTAATTCGGTGCACGACTCGTTATTTCTAATGATCAGACCTCACAAATTCGCACCAGCCTTGGATTAGTGCCACGCCCACGGCGTCTACGCGGTCGCCACGCACACCGTTCCCGAGCTCGCCATCGTGAGATATCCCCCGTTCGTTCCCGCCACGCTCGCCTCGCGGGCATTCGTGATCGTGGTGCCGGGGAACGGCCAGTGCGCCGTTTCTGCTTCCAGCCGGTAGTACTTCTTTCCGGTGGAGCTGCTGGTGTAGGTCTCATCCACCGTGAGCGCAGTTCCCGAGGGCTGCGTGCCACTCAGCGCGTACGTGCCGCCCGACGTGGCGCTCACGTAGATCTCGTACCCGGTGACCGCGATGCCGACGGACGACCAGGTCAAGATCGCAATCTCGCTCGAAGAGGAGCTGCACGCGGCGGTAAAGGTCGTTGGTATACCCGTGACGCTCGTGATCACGAGTTTGGCCGCTCCCTCACCGGAAGAACCCGTGTGGACAATAGAGATCCAGTTGGTCGCGGCCCCGGCGATTGTGAGCGTCGTGACCCCGCACAGCGCAACGGCAACCGTCACGATCACCGTTCTTCGTCGACACGTGGGCCTCATCGCGATTCGATCAGCTCGTCCAACTGTCGACGACCGGGGAGGAGGTCGCCGTCGCGGCCCCACCGGAGGCCGCAATCCCCGTGAGCGCTGGCATCGAGAAGTACGCACCCTCGCAGGCAGCGGGTGCCGCTGCGGTCATCGACGCGTCGTTAGTGAACGTCACGGTCAAGGGGTTGTTCGCGTTACCGCTCGCGCCGACCACGAGCGGGGCTGTCAGCGTGTGCACGCTGCCCGAGCTCGGCGTCGAATAGTTCCAAATCACGTCGCTCGGCGTCGACGAAAGACAGCCCGTCTGGGCGGACGTGAGCGTAGCGTTTGAGAATCCCCCGGCGTCGGTCCCATTTGTCGGCAGGTCGACCCCCGTCACCGTTACCGGATACGGGTTCGGATTTGAAATCGTAACGACAACGTCCCCCGTGCCACCGGGGTAGAGCTGGTTCGTGGGCGAAGGTGTGGAGACGCTCGTGATGGTCAGGTTCTGCACGGTCGCCGCTTGTCCTTCCCCTGATGAACCGGCGACGAGCGCGACCACCCAGTTTGTGGCGCCGTAGGCGGCTCCACCGGCGAGGGCCATGCCCGCCGTAATCGACGCGGCCTTTCTCGCCTTTGAGTAGCCACCCCAGCGGTGGTATCGAGCGGCTCGCGGTCGACGTTCGCGCGACTCGACGGCGCTCTTCCCCGAACCGAGCGGCGCAGCCCCGATCAACGTCACGGCCTCGCCAGTGTGGAGCGCGAGCGTCTCGACGTCGACGGCGTCTTCGGACACCGTCGGGGTCACCTCGGACCCCGTGGTCATCAACACGACCTGTCGCTTCGCCGGCTTCGCGGCGAGACGGCCCTGGGACATGCGCGCACGGCCGTTCACTCTTGCGTTGGATCTCACCGTTCTCCCTTGCCAGACCCGGTAATCCAGGAAAGCCAACTTAAAGTGTATTTAAGTGCGACAGGTGATTAGTGGATACTCCTTATTAACTAACACGAGCGTGCAACTATTGCGACGCTGCCCGACGGCGAAGAGGGGGCGCCGTCGGGGGCGTTCGCCTTCGCGCTGGCAGTTCGCGCAACAATTCTGACGTTGCTTGTGCGACGAGCGCGACTGCCCGTTCGAAGGCTTCTTCGGTCGCGGGCGAAGTCGATCGCACGTCGCTTACTTTTCGCACGTACTGACGAGCCGCGGCTTCGATCTCCTCGTCGCTCGCCGGTGGATCGAGTCCTCGCAATATCGTGATGTTTCTGCACATGGCATGAGAGTAGATCGGACGCCGTTCGATGCGTCAGGTCTCTGACGGGTCATTAATCTGCGAATGAAAGAGAAGGGCGGGCGCGATGAGCGATGTCAATGCATGGAACGCAAAGGTCATTGAGCAGTTTCGGGCCAACAACGGTCGCGTCGGGGGCGACTTCGAGGGCGCTCCCCTGCTCTTGCTGCGCACTCACGGTGCGAAGACCAACGAAGAGCGAGTCAATCCGGTGATGTACCTCGAGTACGAAGGCCGGCTCTTCGTCTTCGCGTCCAAGGCCGGCGCGGACGCCAACCCGGATTGGTACTACAACCTCGTCGCGAACCCAGAGGTCACGGTTGAGCTCGGCGGGACGGCGTTCGCGGCAACCGCGATCGTCATCCGAAACGAAGAGCGCGATCGGATCTACGCCGCGCAAGCCGCTCGCATGCCGCAGTTCGGTGAGTATCAAACCAAGACAACGCGAACCATTCCGGTGGTGGAGCTGCGCAGGGCATCCTCCGACTGAGCGACGTGCCGTCAGTGACAAAGACGGCCGAAAGTTGCGAAGGGAAACGAGCAATCGAGTGATGAAATCGTCACGGGTCCGCTACGACACACTCGATGCTGCGACATCTGGCGTCATATCTGCGCTCGGTTACGCGTGAGTAACGTGCGCTGCCGGCATCTGCCCGATGAGACTCGTGAATCACCTGAACACACGGTGTGCGCCAGGATCGTGTGAACGGTCAAGGCTGATAGGTTTCTGTTCATCAGATTTGCGCAAAAGGGGTCGCCGCTGATGTCAAGCAAATTGACGCAGACGATAAATAGCTTGTTCGGCGCCCGCGACGAGTTCGCGTTAAAAGCCAGCCGCGAGAACTTCCCCGTGGCGTCTCGGCTCCTCCCCCGCGAGGTGCGCGCCCACCTCATGGCGATCTACGGTTTTGCTCGGTTGACCGACGACATCGGCGACGAGGCCGAAGGTGATCGTCTCGCTCTACTCGACTGGCTCGACGACGAGCTCGAGCTCGCGAGCACGGGACGGGCAATCCACCCCGTCTTTCGGCGCCTCACGCCGGTGATCGAGGACAGTCACCTCAGCCTGGAGCCGTTTCGCAACCTCATCGAGGCCAATCGCGTCGACCAACGCGTCACGCGATATCAGACATTCGACGATCTGGTGGGCTACTGCATGCTCTCCGCTGCGCCCGTCGGTCGTCTCGTGCTCGACGTCTTCAAGGTCGCAACTCCCGAGCGCGTCGCGTGGTCCGACGACGTCTGCATCGCTCTCCAGCTCGTTGAGCACCTTCAAGACGTGAGCGAAGACGTCCAGAGGGACCGGATCTATCTGCCGGTCTCGGACATGAAGGAGTTCGACTGCACGGAAGACGACCTCCGGGCGTCGATGGCCAACGCCGCTGTGCGCGGGGTCGTCGCCAAAGAAGTTCGTCGCGCCCGAGCGTTGCTGAGCGCAGGTCGTCCACTTGCCGCCTCGCTGCCCGGACGCGCTCGCCTGGCCGTATCAGGCTTTGTCGCGGGCGGCCTCGCTGCAGCCGACTCTATTGAGCGCGCGAACTACGACGTGCTCGCGATCGCCTGCCGTCCAACCACGCGCGGCGTCATCGCCCATACCGTCAGCCAGCTCGCGACGGCGAGCCGCCACCGGAGTGCCGCGTGAACCTCGACGCCTCCTACGCCTGGTGTGAGGACGTCACGCGACGCGAGGCGAAAAACTTCGCCTACGGCATACGGCTTCTGCATAAGCCCGAGCGCCAAGCGCTGTCGGCGGTGTACGCACTCGCACGGCGCATCGACGACATCGGCGACGGAACCGATACGCCCGAAGACAAGCTCGCCGGGCTCCAGCTCGTGCGAAAGGAGATCGATCCGATCGATTCAAAGACGAACGATCCTGTCTTGTTCGCCCTCGCTGACGCCGAGCGTCGCTACCGGCTGCCCATGGAGTGCTTCGGGGAGATCATCGAGGGCTGCGAGATGGACGTCAACGGAACGACGTACGAGACGATCGACGATCTCGTGAAGTACTGCAGAAACGTAGCGGGTTCGGTTGGACGACTCTCACTCGCCATCTTTGGCACCGACCGGCCCACCGAAGCCGTGCCACTCGCCGACTCCCTCGGCGTTGCCCTCCAGCTCACGAACATCCTTCGTGACGTGGTCGAAGATCGCTCATTCGGTCGGGTCTATCTTCCACGGCAAGACGCCGAACGGGTGAGCTGCGCTCCCGATCTCAACGGCCCACCCTCCGAGATCGCGCGCCTGGTCGCTTTCGAGTGCGGTCGCGCCGAACAGTGGTTCGCCGAGGGCCTCGAGCTCCTGCCACTACTGAACGGACGAGGACGTGCGTGCGTCGCGGCGATGTCGGGCATCTATCGGCGCCTGCTCGTACGAATTGAGCGCAATCCGCTCGCCGTGACCGAAGGGCGCGTATCGCTCCCGGCCTACGAGAAGATCTCGGTGGCGCTGCAGAGCCTTGCCGCCGCCCGCGCATGACCCCTCACGTTGGCGTTATCGGTGGAGGGCTGGCCGGGATCTCGGCGGCGCTGACCCTGGCTGACGCGGGGATGGCGACCACCATGATCGAACGGCGTCCTCAACTCGGTGGACTCACGTCATCGATTGAGCGCGACGGGCTCTCCTTTGACAACGGTCAACACGTCTTTCTCGGTTGCTGCACGTCGTATCGTGCGTTCCTAGAACGAATCGGAGCGAGCCAACAGGTCTACCTCCAACCACGACTCGACGTTCCGGTACTCTCACCCAACGGGCCGGCGAGTTCGATCCGACGCACGAACTTGCCCGCGCCCCTTCATCTCGCTTCCTCACTCGCTCGCTATCGCCTGCTCTCGGTGAGAGAGCGACTCGGGCTCGTACGCGCCGTCCTTGCGCTCCGGCGCCTCGATCTCTCGGACCCTGCGCTCGATGAACAGACGTTCGCGTCGTGGCTCGAGCGAAAGGGGCAGTCGCCCCGTGCAATCGAACGACTCTGGAACCTCATCATTCAACCAACGGTCAACGTCCGAGCCGACGACGCGTCGCTCGCGATCGCGGCACAGGTCTTTCGCATTGGATTCCTCGAACGAGCTGACGGCGCCGATATTGGTTGGTCTATGGTCCCCCTGTCGACGCTGCACGGCCTCAACGCAGAGCGCTCGCTCCGTGCGAGCGGCGTGAACGTGCTGAAGAACACCTCAGCCAGTGCGATCGCGCGTACACCGAGCGGAGGGTTTCGCGTTTCGACGCCTGAGAGAGATCTTGTTTTTGATGCTCTGATCGTGACGACGGCCCCTAGGGTGGCGGCGACACTTGGGGCGTTTCCGGGCGACGAGGATCTCGCCACGAAGCTGGGAACGTCGCCGATTGTTAACATTCACTTCGTTCTAGATCGAAAGGTAACCGATCTGCCGATGGCTGCGTGTATCGATTCACCAATCGAATTCTTCTTCGACCGCACCGACGCTTCGGGCGTCTCGTCGGGCCAGTGTCTGGTCGTCTCGCTGTCGGCGGCTGACAAGTATCAGTCGGTTGGATCGAGCGGGCTCGTACCGACATTCTTTGAGGCGTTGGGCGACGTTCTTCCCGCGGCACGTTCAGCGACGGTGCGCACGGCCCTTGTTACCCGCGAGCACGCCGCGACCTTTCGCGGTACGCCGGGCATCGAATCGCTGCGACCATCGACGACCACGCCGACCCGGGGGCTCTTTCTCGCGGGTGCGTGGTGCAAGACGGGCTGGCCCGCCACGATGGAGGGCGCTGTTCGCAGCGGTTTTGAGGCCGCGACGTCCGCTCTCAGCCTCTTTTCAGACTCATCCAACACGGACCCGAGCAACCGCGAGAGGGTTAGAACGTGACGTTGGCCAATTCCCTTTCCAAGCACGAGAACGAGGCAAGCGCCCTCGAGATTCTCGCCCGAGCGAAGTCGCTCGTGAATCCCGCCCTCGAGGCCGCCACCCAACGCCTGAGCCCCGAACTGCGCCCGCTCGTGCGCCACCACTTCTCTGCGGGGGGCAAGTACGTCCGCGCGAGCCTCGCTCTCATCTCGGCGAACGCCGGTGGCGCCAGCGACGACGCGGGGCTCGTTGGCGCGCTCGCGATCGAACTCATTCACAACTTCTCCCTGATTCACGACGACATCATCGATGGCGACGTTGAGCGACGCCACGAACCAACGGTGTGGGCGAAGTACGGCGTCGGTCCCGCGATCATCGCGGGCGACGCGCTCTCGACGCTCGCCTTCCAGCTCCTGCTCGACAACGCAACGCCGTCGCGCGTTCGCGCCGCCGCTCGCCTCGCCGAAGCGACCCAAGCCATGATCGTCGGCCAGGCCGAGGACATCGCCTCAGAGCACCAGCTCTCACTCTCCGTTGAAGAGTGCCTTCGCATGGAAGCAGGCAAGACCGGCGCGCTGCTGTCGTGCGCCGCGTCAATCGGCGCCATCCTCGCCGGGGCGAGCGAGCCCGTCATCGAGGCGCTGTCGGAGTTCGGGGATCACCTCGGACAAGCGTTCCAGGCGATTGACGACATGCTCGGGGTGTGGGGAGAGTCGAGCGTGACCGGTAAGCCCGTCGGCAACGACCTTCGCCTGCGAAAGAAAACGCTCCCCGTCTGCATCGCCAACGCGAAGGGCTTTGACGTGTTCGGCGAGATCGCGTCGTCGAGCGAGGACGACCTCACCGACGCCGAAGTCGCGGCGGCGATGACGCTGCTCGACGACTGCGGCGCCCGATACGAAACAGCCGAGATGGCAGAGGCGGAGCTCCGTTCCGCGCTGGCCGCGCTCGAACGTGCACCAATGGAGCCCTCAGCTCGCACCGAACTAGCCATCCTCGCGCGATACGTCATCGAGCGAGACCAGTGAACGAGTCCTTTCACCACGGCGCATTCGACGCACCCGATAGCGAAGGTCTCGAAGCACCATCTCCTTCCTTCGACCGCGACGTGAAGAACTCGCTCAAGAACGCCGTCGACGCACTGATAGCGCTCCAGAGTCCTAACGGCTGGTGGAAGGGCGAGCTCGAGACCAACGTCACCATGGACGCCGAAGACCTTCTGCTGCGAGAGTTTCTCGGCATCCGAACGCTCGAACAGACCGTGGCCGCCGCGAAGTGGATTCGCTCGCGCCAGCGAGACGACGGAACCTGGTCGAACTTCTTTGGCGGGCCGGCCGACCTTTCGACCACGATCGAGGCCTACGTCGCCCTTCGACTCGCTGGCGACAGTGCGAGCGACGAACACCTCCAGCGCGCCCAGCGGTTCATCTTCGATTCGGGCGGCATCGAAAGCAGCCGGGTGTTCACTCGAATCTGGCTCGCGATGTTCAATCTCTGGCCGTGGGAAGAGCTCCCGGTGATGCCGCCAGAGATCATCTTCGTGAGCCGGCACCTCCCGCTCAACATCTACGACTTCGCGTGCTGGGCTCGTCAGACCGTCGTCGCCCTCACCGTCGTGAGCGCCCACCGCCCCTCGCACCGCCTCGACTTTGACGTTGAAGAGCTGAAGACCGGGGTGCCCGCCCCCGGGCGCGATCCTCTCAACACCTGGGCTGGACGTTTCCAGGCCCTCGACGTGCTCCTGCACTTCTACGAGCGCCGTCCCATCAAGTTCATCCGACGAGCCGCACTCCGTCGCGCCGAACGATGGATCGTCCAGCGCCAGGAAGCTGACGGCTCCTGGGGCGGCATCCAGCCGCCGTGGGTGTACTCGCTCATTGCCCTTCGCCTCCAGGGGTACTCCCTCGAGCACCCGGTCATGCACGCGGGCATCAATGGACTCGATGGATTTACCATCGAAGACGACGCGGGGCGACGTCTCGAAGCCTGCCAGTCGCCCGTCTGGGACACCGCGCTCGCCGTCACCGCTCTCGCCGACGCTGGACTCTCTCCCGAAGACCCGGTCTTGCGCTCCGCGGCACGATACCTGCTGAGTCAAGAGATCACGGTGAAGGGCGACTGGTCGCTTCGTCGGCCCCACCTCACGCCGAGCGGCTGGGCCTTCGAGTTCGAGAACGACACGTACCCGGACATCGACGATGCCGCGGAGGTGGTCCTCGCGCTCGGCCGTACGGCGGAACCGTCGCTCGACGCGGAGCGGCGAGGGCTCGCCTGGGTCGAAGGGATGCAGTCGCGCGACGGCGGCTGGGCCGCCTTTGACGTCGACAACGTCCAGACGCTCTGTCGCGCGCTCCCCTTCTGTGACTTCGGCGAACTGATTGATCCTCCGAGCGCTGACGTCACGGCCCACGTACTCGAAGCCCTCGTCGGACGCGAACAGCACCGCGCCTCGGTAGAACGGGGGGTCGCCTGGCTCCTCGATCATCAAGAACCAGACGGTTCGTGGTTCGGACGGTGGGGCGCCAACCACATCTACGGACTGGGAGCGGTACTGCCCGGACTCGTGGCGGCGGGCGTTGCGACCGACCACCCCGCGATTCGCCGGGCGGTGATCTGGCTCGAGGAGCACCAGAACGACGACGGCGGGTGGGGTGAGGACCTGCGCTCGTACCGTGATCCGTCCTATCGCGGTCGCGGGCCTTCGACGGCCTCCCAGACCGGCTGGGCGCTCATGGCGCTGCTCGCGGCGGATGAGCGCTCTGAGGCAACCGATCGTGGCGTCGACTATCTCGTAAGAACCCAGGGCGACGACGGGTCCTGGGACGAGCCGTGGTTCACCGGTACCGGATTCCCGGGCGACTTCTACATCAATTACCACCTCTATCGATTGGTGTTCCCGCTGATGGCGCTCGGGCGCTATATGAGGCGAGGTGATCCCAACGGCTGAGCTGGAGGTACTCACACCGCTGCGCATCGAGTCGTTTGCCTTCGGAGGCGCCAACACGATCATCGGCGCCGGGAGGGAGCGGGCGCGTCGTTCGGGCGCCAAACTCGCCGCCCGCCTCGATGAGCAGACGGCCGTCGCACTCGTTGGGGTCGCGGGCGCCCTCGCCCCCGAGCTCGTGCCGGGTGACCTTATTATCGCGAGCGAGCTGCGCAGCACTGAATCGAGCACCTCGCGCGAGCTGCCCGGTTCGGCCCTGCTGAGTGCGGAGTTTCGCCGCTCGCGCGTCGACGTCCACCACGGTCCCCTCGTGACCTCCCCCTCCTACGTTCCATCGCGCGAGCGCGCAACGCTCGCGGCGTCTGGCGCCATCGCCGTCGACATGGAGTCCTCCTGGGTGATGGACTACCTGCCAAAGAACCCGCTCGCGGTGGTGCGTTCGATTTCTGACACCACCACCACCGGCCCGATTCGTGGTGGCCTGCGCGCACTCGGGTCGCTCTCTTCGGCGAGAGAGCCCCTCGAGCGCTGGGCTCGCGCGTGTGGCGAGCACGAGATCATTCTCGCCTCGCCGCGTTCGTTCTGCGCCGGGGTGGATCGCGCGATCGACACTGTGGAGCGGGCGATCGCCCAGTTCGGCACCCCGGTCTACGTGCGCCGTCAAATCGTTCACAACCTCCACGTCGTGCACGACCTTGAGCGAAAGGGCGCCGTCTTCGTTGAAGAGATCAGCGACGTGCCTGACGGCGCCGTGGTCGTCCTTGCGGCGCACGGCGTCTCACCCGATATCCGGCGCCAAGCGTCCGCGCGTGAGAGCCTGACCGTCATCGACGCGACGTGTCCGCTCGTTGCCAAGGTGCACACCGAGGCACGCCGCTACGCCGCTCAGGACTACAACCTCGTGCTCATCGGCCACGCCGAACACGAAGAGGTCATAGGGACCTACGGTGAAGCACCCGAGCGCATGCGCGTCGTTGCGAACATCGACGAGGCCGCGCTGCTCGACTTCGATCCGAGTCAACCAATCGCCTTTCTCACCCAGACGACGCTCGCGACCGACGAGACAGCCGAGATCGTGAAGGCGCTTCGCGTGCGCTACCCCGACATTGCGGCACCGAGCTCGAACGATATCTGTTACGCCACGCAGAACCGCCAAGACGCCGTACGCTCAATCGCGCACCGCTGCGACCTCATGGTCGTCGTCGGATCCCAGAACTCCTCGAACACGGCGCGGCTCGTCGAAGTCGCCGAGCGAGAGGGCTGTCGCGCCGTCCTCGTTGAAGACGCCACCGAGCTCGAGCTCGGCTGGCTCGCGCACGTGCGCAGCGTCGGCGTGACGGCGGGCGCCTCGGTTCCCGACGCACTCGTGCACGATGTTGTCGCGGCGATCTCCTCGCTCGGTCCCGTGCATCTGAGCGAAGAAAGAATCGTGCAAGAGACCGTCCATTTCGCTCTTCCGACTAGGGTTCGGTAATGGCCGTTCCTCTACGACAGAACCTGCGAATCGGTACGTACCTCATGAAGCACCGCCTCAAGCGGACGAAGTACTACCCCTTCATTATCGAGATTGAGCCGCTGTTCGCGTGCAACCTTGCGTGCCCCGGTTGCGGCAAGATTCAGTACCCCACCGAGATACTTCGCAAGCGACTCTCCGTCGAGGACGTCATTCAAGCGGTTGAGGAAACCGGCTCGCCAATGGTGTCGATCGCCGGCGGCGAGCCACTGCTGCACCCCCAGATCGCCGAGATGGTCCAGGAGCTCATCAAGCGCAAGGTCTACGTCTATCTCTGCACGAACGCGGTGCTGCTCGAGCGTCGACTCGAGAAGTTCACTCCCTCGAGGTACTTCTCCTGGGTCATCCACATGGACGGCCTTCAAGAGCGCCACGACCTTGCGGTCAATCGCTACGGCGTCTTTGACGAGGCGGTCTCGGCCATCAAGGCCGCTAAGGCGAAGGGCTTTCGCGTCACGACCAATTCAACGTTCTTCAGCACCGACGAGCCCAAAACCATTCGTGACGTGCTCGATTTCTTGAACGACGACATCAAGGTCGACGCCATGATGATCTCTCCCGCCTACGCCTACGAGAAGGCTCCCGATCAGGAGCACTTCCTCGGCGTCGAGCAGACCCGCGAGCTCTTCAAAGAGGCCTTCGCGGACGGTCACCGCAAGAAGTGGCGTCTCAATCACTCGCCACTCTTTCTCGACTTCCTAGAGGGCAAGCGCGACTTCCAGTGCACGGCGTGGGGAATCCCGAGCTTCTCGGTCTTTGGCTGGCAACGTCCGTGCTACCTCATGGCTGACGGCTACGCGACAACGTACAAGGAGCTGGTCGAGACGACCGACTGGTCCAAGTACGGACGCGGACGCGACGAGCGATGCGAGAACTGCATGGCCCACTGCGGCTACGAGCCGACGGCCGTCATCGCCACAATGGACTCACTGCGCGAGTCGATTCGCGCAATGCTCAACCGATAGGTAACCCGCACCGCGCACGACGTTCAGCCATTGGCAAGACTTCGACACCTGCGCTTCACGCCGCATCTATCCCGGTCTTCTTGAGGGTTTGTCCCTAGGGGAAGCGCTGCGCACGTATGCTCGCGCCCCTAGTGTCGGAAAGGTACGCGCCGAGGCAAACGAGGACGGGTGACGATGAGGCTGACGCCGGAGGACTTGAGGTCACTTCGGGTAAGCCCTTGGCCCTCGCGCGCTGAACGAGTGAGATCTGCCCATGAGTGATCTGCCCGACGTGAGCAGTGCCGCCGTTGGCCACGATCAACTCGTCGCTTCGCACCGAGCTCCTCGTTTCGCGCTGTCTCGAGAGTTCATTCGACTCTGGCTGCTCGCTCGCTACGGGTGGTCGAGGGGGGCTCGCCCCTGGCTCGGCGTCGCGATGGCGCTCGCCACCATCCTCGTTGCTGCATTCCTGCACTTCCACATCTTGCGACCCGAGCTCTGGAACTCGGGTGACGTGTACGCCGCGCTCCCGATCACGAGCGAACTCGCCCGCCTCCCGATGTCCCTCTTCTTTCCGACGGCGTACCTTCCCCTGTGGGCCGCCTGCCTGCAGCTCGTCGTCGTGATCGGCCTCGGGGAGTTGGTGCTCGGTCGGTGGCTCACCATCGGCGTCGCCGTCACGGCGCACTTCGGCGCGACCCTCATCGCCCGCGTGGTGCTCGACTCTCTGAGCGGACACCTCTTTGCGCTCACGCCGGCCCTCGCTCGCGCGTTCGACGCCGGCCCCTCGGCCGCGACGACGGCGGTGGGCGCGTGTCTCCTCATTGCGGCGCGCATGCGCCTCGGTGCCCTGCTCTTGTGCAGTGGACTCCTCATCGCCGCCCTCGTTGCGCCCGGTGTCGACGCGCTTGAGCACATGGCGGCCCTCACGTGGGGGCTCATCGCCGGCGCTCTCTACTGCGTCGTGTCGACCCGGGTTCGTGGCAGAATACCTCGCTCCGCGTGGCGAACACGGGTACTCGGCGTCGCCCGCGCGTTCCGGTCTCCTCGCTCGGCCCTCGAAGGTATTCGAGGCGACGAGTGAGGCACGTGCGTTCCCCTTGGTGAAGCACGTCTCAGCTGGACCGAAGCGAACGCTCAACCCGCGGTAATGCTCACGCCTTCGCCGACTGAGGGCAGTTCCACAAACGTCTGACCCGGTGTGAGGTTGATGACCTTCCCCTCGAGATTCTTGTAGACGGCGCGGTGGCGCAAGTTGGGCCGTGACCACGTTCCGTGTTCTACCCGCCCGTTGCTGAACACCTCGACGGTCCCGG
>JBAUSF010000135.1:0-1960 GCA_049581565.1 Acidimicrobiales bacterium | reverse complement strand
GGCTGGAACATTTACCGTCACGTTGAATGTCTGATTCCCCGACGAACTTACGTCCACGCATGAGGCGGAGCTACCAAAAGATACTGCGGCCGAGGCGTCCGAAACCGCAGTCACGTTTACCCCGTGATCTGATGTGAATGAGTGCGTTGCGGCGACCGTGACGGGAAACGTCACTGATCCACCGGCATAGGTCACAGTTCCACTCTGGGCTCCGACGGTGACACTGGTCAACGTGACCGCCGCTCCCGCTATTCCACTTCCGATCAAAGGCGACGCCATCGTCGCAAGCAAAAGCGTCGGGAGAAGTACCTTTAGAAAGCGCGTCATTACGATCCGCCTATCGCGAGTAGATAATCAAAAAACTCCGTTGATTCCGTACGAAAGAACCTCTTCGACGATGCATTGGCATCTCGAGAGTCGAAGGAAGTGGTTTCAGCAAAATCGCGGTGAGCTTCAGCCACTGCGTGAAACGAATACGTCTCTTCTAAGAACGCATTGGGGGTGCGATCGATTCGGTCCAGGCCGTCATGGGCGCGCTCTAGCTTGCCTCGCTGCTCGGTACTCGACGACGAACGTTCGGTGTTCGCGCGAAGCCCGCCAAAGGCTTGCCGCATCATCGAAAGCGAGAGCTCGCTTGGAGCGGCGGATGGTTCGGAGTCCGTGCTGCCGTACCGACCAACAGACACAACCCTTGAATCATTTGCAGACATGGGGTTGTCTGGTTGACACGCAGTGGCAGGCATTTCGTAGACCTCTCCGACCGGTGCCCCTGCGGAAAGTGACTATTACACCTTGATGAAGATTTGTCAAGCTGTAGAGATTTGGTTGTGACCTCGTTGGGCTCCAGTTCGACGCTCAAACAAAAGCTCGACCCAGCAAAACACTGACGATTGGCTCACTTTTCGTGAAACTGTCATCGGTTTACGGACTTAATAGTCGGATTTGACAAGGAGTCGGGCTGTTACTCTTCGGGCCACCGAAATGACGAGCATGACACGATCAACAAATCCATGTGGCGCGACGAGGGACCGTCCTGGTACTCCATCGAGGCCGCCGTCGAAGCTCGGCCCTACGAACTCGCAACGCTGGCGACCGTTTTCGCCATTAACTCGATCTTCCGCTGGCTCGAGGAAGGCGGTGTTAGGTGGCTCTGGTGGTTCGCACTGGCAATGCTCCTCGCGCTGGTCCTCCAGATGTTTTCGATCCTCGGTCCGCTGGCGGCCATCGGAGCCATAGCGCTATGCGAGCGTGACAGATTTCGCAAAGATTGGCGCCTCGTTACCGCTCCGTTAGGACTTGTCGTCGTCGCCACCATCGCCTTTGTCGCCGTGGTAGAGCGTCAACGGGCTCACGTCGCCTGGATTCCGCCCATGAACAAAGCAAATCTCGTGAGAGCGGTATTCGGCCCGGCGTCAGGCGTGCCCTTCATCGAGGACTTCGTCTTCGCCCTCGTTGTTGCCGTGCTCATCATCGCCCTCGGTGCGCGAATCATGAATCGCTGGCGTCAAGACTGACCTGGTGACGCCCGCAGACGGCTGGTAAACGTCTGTACGACGGCGTCATGGGCGGCTCTTCCCACGATTCTTCTGATCGTGATCTCCTTCGTGCGCCCGGTCTACGTCGATCGGTACATCACTGGTTCGGCACCGGGGCTCGCGCTCACGGTGGGGCTTCTCGTCGCGTGGACGTTCGAGTCCTCGAATGTGGAGACGCGATCGCTCCCCCGTCTGCTCATCGCTCCCGTCGTCGTCACCGTCGTTCTCCTCGCCAACGCACTGCCCGTTACAAATACGGTCCTCGAAAACATGAGCGGCGCCGCGGGCTACCTCGCAATCCACGCGACAAAGGACAGCGAAGGCGCTTACCTCGATCACTCCGCCGCGGCGAGCGTCGAGTACTACTTGGCCAACGATCATGCGAGGGTGATGGCTTTTCCACAGTCGAAGCATCAGCTGAACCT
>JBAUSF010000134.1:0-3934 GCA_049581565.1 Acidimicrobiales bacterium | reverse complement strand
GTGTAGTCGATCTCGAAGTCCTCGCGACGTGGTTCGTCGAGCAGTGCGTCGCGCACGGAACCGCCAACCGCATAGAGCGAGAAGCCCGCATTCGCGAACGCTTCGGCGAGCGGGCGTGACGAACGAGCCAGTTCATCGAGTTGATCGTGGGCGTTGGTGAAGGAGGTCACTGCGAAAGAAGGTTACGGCGCCTAGTTGTGCGTTCGTGCGAAGGTAGCCTGTTACTGCAATGTCCCACCGATTTACGTCCTGGTGGCGGGCGCTCAGCGTCGTACTCCTCAGCCTCGCAACGCTGACGTGGCCCTCGGCCTCGTGGGCCGTCTCGACGCCTCGGTTCGACATCGTCCACCAGAACGCGCTCACCACACTCTCGAGCGTCGGGACCACCACCGTCACGACGACGGTCGCCGTCACGCCGGGCACGGGACCCGTGAGTGCGAGCGTGGCGGTCTTCCCAGCTCTCGTGACGCGCAGCCAGCTCGCACCCATCGTGGCGGGCAAGGGAGTGACGGGACACCCACTCTCCGCGACAGGGACCTTCGATCTCGGATGCGTGAAGCACGGGGTCGCCTCCTTTGGCGTCACCCTCTTCACCGAGCGGTTGAAGGTCCGACCGCGCTCGTGTGACGGCATCTCGCCACGCCTGCACCTCACGTGCTCGAGCCTCGGTTGCGGCGGGGTCTATCCGCTTCGCTACACGCTCGACGTCGATGGCACCAAGCTGACCAAGTGGTCGCTCCTCGCGGTGCGGACGGGCCGCGTCGTCCATCCGCTCAAGGTCAACTTCATCGCGACGCTGACACCCCGCTCGCTCGTTTCCTCATCTCGCACCCGCGCCACGCTGAGCACCCTCGGTCACTTCGCATCCCTCCCGTTCACGCTGAGCGCCAACTACGAGGCGCTCGGGGACATTGATCTCAGTCCTCACGAATCGTTATGGGCGAAGTCCCTCGACGCCGTGCTCGCGAGCGCGAAGCATCGCGCGGTCGCGGCCGCGCCGAAGGATGTCGATTTCGCGGGCCTTGCGGCGAACCACTTCTCGACCCAAGTGGCCCAGCAGTTCACCCTCTCTACTGAGCTCCTCACCGCGATCACCGGTCGCTACACCGACACGCCAGTCCTGGTGAGCGGCTCCCAGTCGCCCTCCTCGCTGCTCGCGCTCGACCGGGCCGGCTTCAACGAGGTCGTCCTTCCCGAGGCTGACCTCAGCGTCGCTCCCTCGTCCACCCTCAACTGGGGTGCGCCCTTTCACGTCGCCGGCGACGCCAGCCTGAGCGCTCTCAGCGTCGACGGTCCGCTCTCGGCGCTCGTCAACGATTCGTCCATAGAGCCGGGTCGCCGCGCCGCGCTGACGCTCGCGACGCTCGCCTTCTTGCACTACGAGGCGCCCTACGCCCCGGTCACGCGCACCGTGGTCATCGAGTCCCCCCTCGACAAGCTGTCAAAGACCTTCGTCGACGACCTCTTCGGCGGTCTCGGCCATGACGCCTTCAGTCAGCTCGCTCCCCTCGCGTCGTCGTTCAACCCCGTACTGATCGGTACGAACGGCGCACCCGCGACGCGACTGCTCGCGACGTCGTCCTCGCAGTCGACGTGGTCAAGTCGCAACGTGTCGACGCTGGTGAGTCTGATCGGCGCCGTCAACTCCTACGCCCAGGGCGTGCGGTCCGGTGACATCGCTACGGTGCTGCACATCGCCGTCGCGAAGTCCGAGTTTCGAGGTGCGCCCGCGGCGCGCCAGGACGCGATCGACGCGGTGAACGACACCCTCAACGCGCAGCTCGCGCAGTTCTCGATCGACCAGAGCCCGATCACGCTCGCCGGGGCCGGTACGGCCTTTCCCATCACGGTGACGTCGCATCTGCACTACACGGTCGTCGGCGTCGTGCACCTCGTCACCGATCAGATGACCTTTCCGAAGGGTCGCGAGATCGCGGTCACCATGAACTCCCCCACGCAGTCGATTCGCGTGCCCGCTAATCCCAAAGGCGGCTCGCTCACGCTGCAGGTATTCCTCACGACGCCGAACGGTCAGGTCGTCCTCGCGCACACCGCCATACAGGTGCACATCGCGAGCACGTCGGTCGTTGGCTATCTCCTCACGTTCGCCTCGCTCTTCGTGATCGGCCTGTGGTGGTGGCGAACCATTCGGCGCCGACCGAAGGGTCGGCACGCTCGATGAGCACCGCTTCCAGCCACTCCTCGCGCGTTCTTTCGATGGCGGGCGGCACGCTCGTCTCTCGTGTGACCGGGCTCTTGCGCGTGCTCGTCCTCGCCTGGGTGCTCGGGTTCACGCCGCTCGCCGACGCCTTTAACCTCGCCAACACCGTTCCCAACATGCTCTTTGATCTCGTGCTGGGCGGCATCGCCTCGGCGACGTTTATTCCCGTGTTCGTCGAGCGACTCGCCCTCGACGGTGAACGGCGCGCGTGGAAGTCGATCTCGAGCGTGATCACGGCGTCGGTGCTCGTGCTGCTCGCGGCGTCGATCGTCGCGTGGTTCCTCGCCCCGTCGATCATCGACGGCTTCACGTTCCTCCAGCGCTCGAACGTGCACGCGTCGCTCGTCGTCGTCGCCGAGCAGCGGACCGTCGCGACCGACCTGCTGCGCTTCTTCGTCCCCCAGATCTTCTTCTACGGCATCATCGGCATCGCGACCGCACTGCTCAACATCCGTGGGCGATTCGGCATCGCGACATGGGTACCGGTTGCGAACAACCTCGTCTGCATCGCCGTGCTCTTCTGGTTTCACCTGGTCGATCCGACCCCGGTGCTCGGGGCCCTCGACGGATCGCGTGACCTGCTCTGGCTCGGGCTCGGCACGACGGCGGGCGTCGCGGTGCAGTTTCTCTGTCTCGTTCCCTCTCTGCTTCGAAGCGACCTCTGGCGGCTCAGCTTTCGCTTCGACCTGCACGACGCGGCCGTGCGCGCGATCGGGCGGCTCGGCAGCTGGACGCTCCTCGTCGTGCTCGCCAATCAGCTCTCGCTCTACGTGGTGTTGGCCTACGCCTTCGGGCTTGGCGGCAACGGTCCGGTGAGCGCGTACACCTACGGCTGGTCGTTCATGCAGATGCCCTACGCCGTCGTCGTCGTCTCGGTGCTCGGCGCGCTCACGCCCCAGCTCGCGGGCTTTGCGACCGACGAAGACTACGTCGGGCTGAGCGAGCGGCTGCGCTTCGGGCTTCGCCAGTCCCTCGTCATCATCATCCCCTGCACGCTCGTCCTGATCGTCTTGTCTCAGCCGATCGTGGCGATCTTGCTCAATCACCTGAACGCCTCGCACAAGCTTCCGGTCGGCACCGTGCTCGCCGTGCTCGCAGCCGGCCTTCCCGGCTTTACCGTCTTTCAGCTCTGCGTGCGCGGACTGCAGTCGATGCAACGCATGCGCGAGGTCTTCGTCCTCTACGTCCTCGACAACGCGCTCACCATCGCGCTCTGTGTCATGCTCGGGCGTCACTCCATCGCCGGGCTCACGGCCAGCGTCTCGATCGGCTACAGCGCCGCTGCCGTGGCCGCCCTCGTGGTGCTCGCTCGTCACCGGGTGAACATCATCACCGGGATCTGGAGTGTGCACGTTCGACGGAGCCTCCTGGCTTCGCTCGTCGCGGCGGTCGTCATTGCCGTGGTGTACGCCGTACCGACCTGGACGCGTGGGGCGCTCCTCGTACTGCGATGCGGCGGCGCCATTGCCGCCGGGGTCATCGCCTACGCCCTCGTCGTCGTGCTGTTGCGGCGCCACGTGCGACGGACCTACACGAAAAGTGCAAGGCTGGATCAGTTCTAGGGGGATCCATGGGTCGAATCCGAGTCGTCACCGACAGCGCGAGCGACCTTCCAGAGCTGTACGCACGCACGCTCAACGTCGACGTTGTCTCGCTGACCATCCGCTTTGGCGAAGAGGAGTTCATCGACCGCGTTGACCTCACGCCGGACGC
>JBAUSF010000133.1:0-2528 GCA_049581565.1 Acidimicrobiales bacterium | reverse complement strand
TCGAAGAGGTTGTTGTGCGCGTTGAAGAAGAAGCTGAGCCGCGGAGCGAAGGCGTCGAGCTCGAGGCCCGCGGCGAGTGCCGCCTCGACATAGGCGACGCCGTTCGCCAAGGTGAAGGCAATCTCCTGGACGGCCGTAGACCCCGCCTCGCGAATGTGGTAGCCGGAGATGGAGATCGTGTTCCAGTTGGGCATCTCCTTCGCGCAGTAGGAGAACGTGTCAACCACGAGCCGCATAGATGGTCGTGGCGGGTAGATGTACGTGCCGCGCGCGACGTACTCCTTCAAGATGTCGTTTTGAATCGTGCCGCGCAGCTGCGTCCCGCTCACGCCCTGCTCTTCGGCGACCAGCTGGTAGAAGAGCAGCAGTGTCGCCGCGGTCGCGTTGATCGTCATCGACGTCGTGACCTCTGCGAGCGGCAACCCGGCGAGCAAGAGTCGCATGTCCTCTATGGAGGAGATCGCGACGCCCACTTTGCCGACCTCGCCCTCTGCGCGTACGTGATCGGCGTCGAAACCCATCTGGGTCGGAAGGTCGAAGGCACACGAGAGTCCGGTCTGTCCGGCCGCGAGCAGGAACTTGAAACGCTCGTTGGTCGCCTCGGCCGTACCAAAGCCCGCGTACTGGCGCATCGTCCAGAGTCGACCGCGATACATCGTCTCCTGGACGCCGCGCGTGTAGGGATACTGGCCGGGCTCTCCCAGCTGGACATTTTCGTCGAACCCCTTGAGGTCGGCGCCTCGATACAGCGCTTTTACTTCGATTCCCGAGTCAGTGACGCGTTCGTTCGATCCCACGCGCCTACGATACGCGCTGCCCTTCGTGCGGTCGTCGAGATGAATTAACACGGCCGTTACCAAACGGTACGGTTCGCGTTTCGCACTCGGCCAAGATGGACCGATGGACTGCTCGAACTGCGGGACGACGATGACCAAGACGACGTGTCCCGGGTGTGAGCGAAGCCTTCCGTCGAACGCGCACGGCAGGATCGACGCGGTGACTGGGCTCATGCTCGCGGGCTGGGGACGCCGCGCTGGTCAGGCCTTCGCCGACGGACTCGTGCTCGTCATCCCGTGCTGGTTCGTCTACTCGCTCTTTGTCGAGCTCGACGGGCCGACGATCGGTGTCGCCATGATGCTCGTGGCTGCGGGCGCCTACCTCGTGCGCCTGTGGACCGCAAGCGGTGGCCAGACGGTGGGCAATCGCGTCGCCGTCACTCGCGTTCGCAGTGCCGCAACCGGCCACACGATCACGTTCGCCCAAGCCTTTAGGCGCTGGGCCTTCGTCGCGGTCTACTGCGCCCTCACCCTCGCGCCGGCGCCCTTTGGCGGCATCATCTTCTACGTGATGCTCCTCGCCGACTGCCTCTACCCGCTGCTTGACTCGCGCAACCAGACCCTGCACGACAAGTTTGCCGGCACGATCGTGGTGGTCGCCTGATCAGACTCCGACGGGATGGGGCATGCAGAGGTCGTCGTACTCGGCGATGACGATCTCGCCCGCGTTCTCGCCGCAGGCCGGGCACGCGGGGTCGCGACGGACCTTGAAGGTGCGAAAGCTCTGTTCGAGCGAGTCGTAGGTGAGCAGACGTCCGACGAGGGGCTCGCCGAGTGAGAGCAGGATCTTGATCGCCTCGATGGCTTGTAACGAACCGACGATGCCCGGCAAGACGCCGAGCACACCGGCCTCGGCGCAGCTCGGAGCGAGCTCGGCGGGGGGCGGCTCGGGAATCATGCAGCGATAGCACGGCCCGACGTAGGGATCAAAGACGGTGACCTGGCCCTCGAAGCGGAAGATCGAGCCGTGGACGACGGGGATGCGCTTCAGCAACGCGGCGTCGTTCACGAGATAGCGCGTCGGGAAGTTGTCGGTGCCGTCCACAATGACGTCGTAGCCGTCGAAGATCTCAAGGATGTTCTCGGCTCCGAGACGCGTGTCGTAGGTGACCACGTTCACGTCGGAGTTCATCGCCGTCAGTGCCGCCTTCGCGCTGTCGACCTTGCGCATGCCCACGCGGTCAAGGGTGTGCAGGATCTGACGCTGGAGATTGGAGGAGTCGACAACGTCCATGTCGATGATGCCGATCGTGCCGACGCCGGCGGCCGCGAGGTAGAGCGCGGCGGGTGAACCGAGGCCGCCCGCGCCGAGCAGCAGCACCTTCGAACCGAGCAGCTTGAGCTGGCCCTTCTCGCCCACCTCGGGCAGCAGGAGGTGACGGTGGTAGCGAACGCGCTGATCCTGGGTCATCGACTGAGGGGTCACCCACGTGAGGCCTTCGTCCTTCCACTTGTTGAAGCCGCCAGTGACGGAGACCACGTCGGTGTAACCAAGGTCTTGAAGGGTCTTCGCGGCAAAGGCGCTGCGCGTGCCCCCGGCGCAGTAGACGGCAATGGGCGCGTTCTTGTTGGCGAGTCGTCCTTCGATCGAGAACTCGAGCTGTCCGCGGGGGACGTGCACGGCGTTCGGCAACGCCCCTTGCTCGTACTCGTCGGGCTCGCGGACGTCGAGCACGGTGTAGTGCTCGAGGT
>JBAUSF010000132.1:0-1781 GCA_049581565.1 Acidimicrobiales bacterium | reverse complement strand
AGATCGAGGTGGTGAATGCGGGTCACAATCCCGGATTCCTGGTTGCGCCGGACGCGCAGGCTTACCAGTTCGATGCTGCAGGCACTCCGCTGGGCCTTTTGCCGGGGATGCACTATACCAGTGAGCGGCGCGGTTTCCCGCCCGGGACTCGCCTGTTGTTCTATACGGACGGGCTGACCGAGGTTTTTAAGGGAGATGAGGAGTTTGGGGCGGAAAGGCTTCTCGATCAATTTTCTACGTGTCCATTGCGAAATGCGGATGGTATCCTCGATGCATTGTGGACGGCAATTGAGGCGTTTGCCGAAGGTGGCCCACAAGCCGACGACATGACCGCCCTGGCGCTCTGCCGCGGGGAGACATCGGGATGAACGAGTCGAAATCGACCACGGTGGAAGTTCGGCTGCCGACGCGCCTTGGCTACGAGAAAGTTGCCATGAGCACGGCGTCAGCGGTGGCCAAGCTGATGGGGTTTCCCGAGGATCGCGTCGAAGATCTGAAGACAGCCGTATCCGAGGCGTGCATCAATGCCATCGAGCACGGCAACCGGCTGAACGAAAAACTGTCGGTGGGCGTGGTTCTGCGGGCAGGCACCGACTCGCTGGAAGTGAAGGTTATCGACGACGGCCTGGGAATCACAAAGCAGCCGGCGAAGCCGGACATCGACCGCAAGATGCACGGCGAGGAAGACGCGCGCGGCATGGGCATGTTCCTGATTCAGGCGCTGGTAGATGAAGCGGAGTGGGTGGCGGGCTCGGATGGCAAAAGCAGCTATGTGCGGCTGGTGATAAAGCTCGACAAGGGTTCTGAGTAGCAGGAAGTTGCTAACTTAAGGAAAGCGGAGGCAATCGACAAGTGCAAAGCGAGACCAAATCGCGTGTTGACCGGGTCAATTCCCCTTCCGGATTTCCGGTCACCGTCCTCCGTTTCGAAGGTGATATTGCCAGCACCTCAAAAGACGCGGTTCTTGGCACCTACCAGGGGCTGCCCAAGGAGACCACGAAGCTTATCCTCTTGGACTTCACGGACGTGGACTACATCAACTCAAGCGGCATCGCGCTGGTGATTCAGTTGCTGATCGAGGCCTCGCACGCGGGCCAGACCGTGTGCGCATTCGGCTTGTCTGCACACTTCACCAAAGTGTTTACCATGGTGGGCATCACCAAGTATGCGCGCCTGTTTCCGGACCAGGCCGAGGCGTTGGCGGCGCTTTGAGCGCATCCGGTGACAAGCCTTTCATTGTGAAGCATTTCCGTCCTGCCTAGGCCATTTACTGCGGCCCTTTGTCGCCCTTTGAGAAGAACGGAATATGAAACGGCGTCTCGTTGGTCGCCTTCTTTTCCTTGTTACCTGCATCCTGGCGCAGCAGCGTCCGCTGCGAGTTAATGCAGAGCCAGCCGCCATGGACGCGCTCAAAGACGTGGGTAAAGATGCCTTTCTCATCAACCGGAGACGAGTTGACCTTGTGATGGAGGGTGTAGGTGCCGTTGGTCACGGCAATATCGCCCAGCATACGCACGGTGATCACCTTTTGCGTGAGGTAGAGCGTTTTGTCCTCATTGCTGATCAACTGCGCCACCTGCTGGTTGCGCGTCGTCACATCGCCGCTGGCTGAGACGTCGACGAACAGAGGGGAAAGCACCAGTTCCAGGGCGTATTGGTCGCGCCGGTCGACGGCGTCGGACCAGCCGTCTTCAATCTTCTGAAACTGCGTGACTTCGGGGCTGATGGTTGTGGTCACTCCAGCGGGAACTGCCGCCGGAGGGCTACCAGCTGCCGGATCG
>JBAUSF010000131.1:0-1637 GCA_049581565.1 Acidimicrobiales bacterium | reverse complement strand
GGGTCTCCGATCCGCGAAACCTGGATGCAAGTGTCGAAGAGGTTTTCCGGATGATGCTGGGCATCGAGTGTCAGCGGCATGCGGGTGCTGCCGCTGAGGAGAAGGAGTCAGTGACCGCGGTGGTGGGCTTTGGCGGCCTGTTGAGCGGCGCCTGTGTCTTCCGCTCGGGTGGAAAGGCTGCCATGAGGATTGCCGCGCAGATGACGGGAATGGAGTTCGGCGCAATCGACGACACGGTGAAGGACGGGATCGGCGAGATCTGCAACATGCTGGCAGGGGCGTGGAAGGGCAAGGTTCCGGAACTGGCGGCAAACTGCGGGTTGTCGGTTCCCGCGGTGATCACGGGCCAGGATTACAACCTGCATGTGCAGTCGCCCGAGTTTCAGGTACATCATGTCTACTGCTTCGACGGCGTCTGCTTCGAAGTAACCATCGTCTGCGACGGACTGCAGTAGGTCTGGACTATGGCGTCAATCTCCCACGGCGCACATCACTCTGCTTGAGATTTCTCCAATCCATTATCCGCCGTTTCGGTCCCATTTCTGCAACTGTCCCGGGCGTATGGACAGCGGCTATTACGCAGCGATGACGGGGTTGGTGGCGCGCACCCAGGCGCTGGACACGGCAGCGGCCAATCTTGCCAACGCGCAGACGCCGGGCTACCGTGCCGAGCGCGAGTACTTCCGCTCGGTGTTGCTGGGGCCGGATGCCGGGGACTCGCAACTGGGCCAGACCGTGAACAACTACGGGCTGCTGGGCGGCGACCGGCTGAGCATGGCGCAGGGCGCGCTCGAGCAGACGGGCAATCCGCTGGACCTGGCGATTGAGGGCCAGGGATTCTTCCTGGTGCAGACGCCGAACGGTCCGCGCTATACGCGGGACGGCAGCTTTCATCGCGCGCAGAGCGGGCAACTGGTAACGCAGGCCGGCGAGCCGGTGCTTTCGGCAGCAGGCAAGGCGATTCAGATTCCGCCGGGGGAAGTCTCAGTGGGAGCGGATGGCGCGGTTTCAGTGGCGGGCGGCGTGGTGGCGCAGGTGGGCGTCTTCACATTTCCTGCAGGCACAGATCTGACCGCGGAAGGCGCCAACCGGTACGTCGCTCCGCAGGGAGCCCAGGCAACAGCAGCGAAAAACGCGAGCGTGCACCAGGGCGCGATCGAAGCGGCGAACCAGGACGTGGTCGAAGGATCCCTGAACCTGATCATGATGCAGCGCCAGGCGGAGATGATGCAGCGCGCGCTGACTGTCTTCCATACCGAGTTCAACAAGTTTGCAACCGAAGATCTGCCGCGCGTGTAGCGGCGCGATCTTCAGCGAGGATGAGGAGAAAAATGATTCGAGCCTTGTATACGGCGGCCAGCGGCATGAGCGCACAGCAGATGAACCTGGATACGATCGCCAATAATCTGGCCAACTCATCGACCACGGGATTCCGGCAGCTGCGCCTGCAGTTCCAGGACATGGTGTACCAGAACATGGTGACGCCCGGCGCGGCGCAGAGCCAGAACACGGTTTCAGCAGGACTGCAGATCGGCCTGGGAACCAAATCGGCGGCTACCGAGGTAATTAATACACAGGGCTCGTTAAACGAGACTGACAACCCGCTCGACGTGGCCATCCAGGGTGCAGGCTTCTTT
>JBAUSF010000130.1:0-5498 GCA_049581565.1 Acidimicrobiales bacterium | reverse complement strand
CAGAGGACGCAAATGTCGTTGTACAACTCCGCGTCAGACTGCGCAATCGCATCGAGTTGCTCATTCGCTATCTCGGAGTAACCCGAGACGTCGCTCACCTCGGGCGACGGGGACGCTGGACTGTCTTAGAAGATGCAGCGCGAGACAAGAGCTCTTGAAGTTCCGTATTCTCGTCGTACTCGAATTGGGCCTCGGTCACGATGCGGGCGGGTTGAAGGAGAATGCTGCCATCGTCGTTTTCCCTGACCACAAAACGCTGGCTCGGGTGACCGGGTAACACCACGAGGCTAAGGTCATCAGTCTCTACGAAGGTCATCTTTCCTCCAGGTTCGTCTTGCCAATTATATCCCTTTTTCCCATTATGGGAGAGACGTTTCTATCACAATCTCGTGGGGAAGAAGGTTTCAATAATGGATACTATTGACTCCAGGTATACCCTGAGTCTATGCTCTCGGTTATGAGTGTACCTATGGCCCTGCTTGGGCTCCTTGACCGTGAACCAAGCCACGGATACGACCTCAAACGCGACTACGACGCCTACTTCGGCCGGGGCCGTCCGCTTCCCTTCAGCCAGGTGTACGCGACGCTCGGTCGTCTCGCGCGCGACGGTAAGGCGATGGTCGGCGAGGCCGAACCAGGCGCTGGACCAGATCGCAAGCGCTACACCATCACCGCGGAAGGAAAGAGTGAGGTTGAAGTGTGGCTCGCTGAGCCCCTTCCGGCGGAGCCTCACTTTCAAACAGAGCTCTTCGTGAAAGTGGTGCTCTCGCTCATGCTCAATCTTCCAGCCGAGCAATACCTCGACGTACAACGCACGGCGCATCTGGCTCGGATGCGCGAGCTCACCGACGTGAAGCAAAAGGGCGGGGTCGTCGACATGCTCCTCGCCGACCACGGGCTCTTCCATCTGGAAGCTGACCTGCGCTGGATCGACCTCACCGAGGCTCGGCTCGCCGCGCTCGCCGAAGAGGTGGTGGCATGAGCGATACGGAATCGTCTCCTGCGATTCTCGTTGGAGGAAGCATCATCGAAGCGCGCGACCTTATTCTTTCCTTCGGGGAGACCCCGGCGCTTCGGGGCTCGAGTATTTCGGTTGCCAAAGGCGAGGTTCTTGCCGTGATGGGCCCGAGCGGGTCAGGCAAGTCAACGCTGCTGCACTGCCTTGCGGGCATCCTCGTTCCCGATTCCGGCGAGGTCTATTTCGACGGTCAACGCCTCGACACACGTCGCGAGGGGGACCGCAGCCGACTACGGCGGGAGCGATTCGGCTTCGTCTTCCAGTTCGGTCAGCTCGTGCCAGAGCTCACCGCAGAAGAGAACGTCGCGCTGCCGCTCCTGCTGGACGGAGTCCGCCACGATGAGGCCCTTCGAACTGCACGGGCCTGGTTCAAGCGACTCGAGCTCGACGGCTTGGAACGTCATCGGACGGGAGAGATGTCGGGCGGTCAGGCGCAACGTGTCGCGCTGGCCCGCGGACTCGTTGCCCACCCGGACGTGCTGTTTGCGGACGAGCCGACCGGCTCGCTCGACTCGCTCACCGGCGAGCTCGTGATGGGCCTGTTAATACGCACCGCGCGTGAAGAGGGGTCGACCGTGATCCTCGTCACCCACGAGCCTCGGGTCGCCGCCTACGCCGACCGCGAGGTGATCGTGCGCGACGGAAAGGTCACCTCGTCCGAACGGGTTGTTCGGTGATACGCCTCGGGCTTCGCTTGACGCTTGGAAGCGGTCGCGAAGCGATGGCGCGCGTCCTCGTCACTGCGGCGGCCGTCGCCCTCGGCGTCGCTCTGTTGCTGGCCGCCCTGGCCGGCGTCAATGGACTGCACGCCCAGGCCGACCGTGGCGCTTGGCTCGACACCTCGGCGCAGGCGTCACGTTCAACACCGACATCCCACCGACTGTGGTGGCGGTCGAGCGTTGACCAGTTCGACAGCCAGGCGATCGACCGGATCGACGTCGCCGCGGGCGGGCCGGACGCTCCGGTCCCACCGGGGATTGCGCACCTGCCGGGACCGGGCGACTACTACGCCTCGCCGGCCCTCACGGCGCTCTTTAAGTCCGAGCCCGCGAACCAGCTTCAAGACCGCTATCCCGGGCACCAAATCGGGACCATCGGCGCAGCAGCGCTGCCGTCTCCGAACTCGCTGATCATCGTCATCGGACATTCCGCGGGCGAGCTTTCGCGGGTACCTGGTGCGCTCGAGGTCGGAGCCATCCAGCGCACGCCGGCCAGTTGCTACAACTGCCAAAACACCAACGGGAGCGGATCCGTCCTGGAATGGATACTGGCCGTCGGGGCGGTTGCGCTCCTCTTGCCAATGCTGATCTTGATCGCGACCGCGAGCAGACTCTCCTCGGCTCGGCGTGAGGAGCGCTTCGCCGCGATGAGGCTGATCGGCGCCACGCCGCATCAGATCTCGGTGGTCTCGGCCGCGGAGTCGGCGGTCGCAGCGTTCGCGGGAGTCGCCGTCGGGTTCGTGCTCTTTTTCATCTTCCGACCGCTGCTCTACCACGTGGCCTTTACCGGGGCGCCGTTCGCGAGAGGCGACCTCTCGCTGCGTTGGATCGATATCGCGATCACCGTGATCGGCGTACCGCTCGCGGCGATCGTGTCGGCGCGCCTCGCGCTTCGACGAGTCCAGATATCGCCGCTTGGCGTGAACCGCCGAGTGTCGTCCGACGCGCCGCGGATCGTGCGGATCATTCCGCTGCTCGCCGGCATCGCGCTGCTGGCGTACTTCGACGCCGCCGGCAAGCCGGGTGCTGTTGGTAGCCAGCTTCTCGAGCTCCTCGTCTGCTTCGTACTCCTTATCGTGGGTCTGGTGCTCGCGGGACCGTGGTTCACGACTGCGGGTTCTCGACTCATGGTGAGGCGCGCCGGCCGCCCCTCCACGCTCATCGCCGGCCGCCGACTCCTCGATGATCCGAAGGCCGCGTTCCGGTTCATCAGCGGACTGGTCATCGCTCTGTTCATTGCGAGCGCCTTGATCGGGGCGCTCGGCTCCATCGCCGCCGCGAGCAGCTCCGGCGGAGGAAGTACCGCGGGACGTGACACCCTCGCGGACCCGTTTTGCAGTTTCACGACGTCGAACTGTCCCGCGTCGGCCCAGGTCGCGTTGGTGTCCGGTCATGTACTCGTGGAGCTCCGTTCGACGCCCGGCGTGCGCAGTGTGACGTTGGTTCACCGGAACCCCCAAGGTGCGCTGAAATTTTCGTTCGGGCCATCGCGAGCCCCGTTGAGGAACTCGTTCGGGGTTGTCGCCTGCGACCAGCTCGCAAAGACGCCCGCGATCGGCAGTTGCGCTCGGGGCGCTTCGGTCGCGAACGTCGGCTACTTTCTGTCGAACGTCCTGGGGCACAACTCGCACGCGTCGTCGACGGTCTGGCCGACTGCGGACATGACGGCGGCGAGGGCCGCACGTCTCCCCGTGGATGCGGTCGTCGTCGCCACGGACGGCTCCCCTGGTTCCATCGAACGCGCGCGCACCGCGCTCGAGCTGGCCTTTCCCTTCCAGGGAACGCCGGTCGCAGTCGACGCATTCAATCCCTCGACGGCGCGCCTCCTCGCCATGATCCAGGACATGACCGACGTGATGATCGTTGCCAGCCTCATCATCGCCGCGTGCAGTCTCGCCGTGAACGTCGCGGGCGGGTTGGGCGAGCGCAAGCGCCCGTTTAGCTTGCTCAGGCTGACCGGTGTACCGACCTCGCTCCTACATCGCGTGGTCGCGTTGGAGACGGCGCTGCCGCTCTTCATCGTCGCCGCGGTGTCGATCGTGGTCGGCTTACTGTCGGCCGCCCTCTACCTTCACTCTCAGGTCGGTATCGCGTTTCGAACGCCGGGGTTCTCATACTGGGCCACCGTGCTCGGTGGACTCGTGGCGTCGCTCGCGATCATCGCCTCGACGCTTCCGCTGCTTAATCGGATGACGGGACCCGAAGTTGCTCGAAACGAATGAACGCTGAATTCGTCTCGCACCGTCGCCGGGCCACGTGGCTAACGGAGTTGCTAGGAGGTCGAACCGTTTCGGCGAGCAGCGCGAACGGATTCTTCGAGCGTGGCGATGCGCTTGTCCCAGGCGGCCGCGTGGTCGATGAGCCAGGTTGACGCGTGCGCCGTGCCGTCGGCGGCGGCGAAGTAGCGCACCTCGCGTCCTTCACGAACGGCGAGTGCGAGTCCCGAGCGCTCGAGCACCTGGAGGTGCTTCACGATCGCTTGGCGTGAAACGGCCGCTCGTTCGGCGAGCTCGGTGGCGGTGCAGCCGCGCGCCTGTGCCAGGAGCTTCTCGTAGATGGTGCGCCGCGTGTCGTCACCGAGGGCCGAGAAGACCTCAGAGATTGCGTCCCTCATCTAGGCGAGCGACATCATCCGCGCGTTCAGCGGACTCTCGATGATCTCGATGCGGGTGCCCGCCGACGTCGGAGCGAGGTCGATCTCGACGCGACTGGGCTCGTCGGTGAAACTGGCCCAGCGATAGACGAATCGCTCGTCCTCGTCGACCTCTTCGACGAGCAGGTAGTGCGTCTCGCCGTCGCTCGTGACCCAGCCTTCGCCGCCGGGAACGGGGTCGAGCTCGCCGTCCTCTCCGAGCCAGGACGGATCGAGAATGTGGTCCCACGCCTCTTCGACGGTGCAAGGTAGCTCGACCACACGGTGCAGGATGTCTTTCATGCAACCAGACTATTGCACAAGATCGCGGATCGCGCTAGAGTGCAATCATATGGTTGCACTTACTCACGACTCAATTGACACCCCGGCCCGCCAGTCCCTGGTGCCGATGGTCCTCGAAGAGTCCGCGCGGGGTGAGCGCGCCTTTGACATCTATTCGATGCTGCTGCGCCAGCGCATTGTCTTTCTGGGCCAAGAGGTCGACGACCAGGTCGCCAACCTGATCATCTCCCAGATGCTCTACCTCGAGGGCCTCGATCCCGAGAGCGACATCTACCTCTACATCAACTCACCCGGCGGACTCGCCTACGGGGGCATGGCGATCTACGACGTCATCCAACACGTGCGCCCCGACGTCTCGACGATTTGCGTCGGGATGGGAATGTCGGCCGCGGCGATGGTGCTCTGCGGCGGCGCGTCCGGCAAGCGTTTTGCGCTGCCGAGCTCGCGCATCATGATCCATCAAGGCAGCGCCGGCACGCGCGGCGCACCCAGCGACATGGAGATCCAGCTGCGCGAGGTCATGGCGCTGACGCGTCGGATGGCCGAGATCATCGCGCACCACAGCGGCCGCCCGCTCGAAGACGTGTTGCACGACATCGAGCGCGACAAGTTCATGACCCCCGAGGAGGCGCTCGACTACGGGTTGATCGATGGGATCATCCCGCCACGGCGCGGTCTGGCCCTGACCCCGAGCCGCGTTGAGGAGATCCCGCCCGCAACCTGAGCGACCGGCGCGACGGTGTGCGGAGGACCGATCCCATTGCGCGCGAAACCCGTTAACGTGTACTGCTCGTTTGAGGAGCATGCATGGCACGTGAACTAGAGC
>JBAUSF010000129.1:0-25887 GCA_049581565.1 Acidimicrobiales bacterium | reverse complement strand
GTACTAACTACCGGAACCTCCTTGACCCTATTACCCGAATCACCTCCACCCTGTGAACTGGCAAAGTAGGTAAATGTCACTCCCCCCTCGCGCAGCAGAACGACCCTATTCGATCACTCGCCACGGCGATACCAGGGTCGACCCTTATTACTGGCTGATGGACCGCACGAACGATGAGGTCCTCAGCCACCTGCGCGCCGAAAACGACTACCTCGCGAGCGAACTCGCACCCCTAAAGGCGCTCGAGGAGGAGCTCTTCGTCGAGATAAAAAATCGAGTCGAAGAGACCGACATTTCCGTTCCGGTTCGAAAGGGCGGGTGGTGGTACTTCGAACGCACGCGCGAAGGGCTCAACTACCCCATCAGCGCGAGGGTCCCGGTCGTCAACGACGACCTCACCCCGCCCGATATCGATCCGTTGACGACGCTCCCCGACGAGCAGGTGATCCTCGACGAGAACCTCGAAGCCGGCGACAGCGACTTCCTCTCGGTGGGCGTCTTGGCGCTGAGCCCGGACGAATCATGGGTCGCGGTTGGTACCGACTTTGAGGGCAACGAACGACACCACGTGACCGTGCGCCCTCTCGCCGGCCAGGCACCAATCGACGACGAACTCGATGACGTCTATTACGGCTTCGCGTGGGCGACCGACAGTCGACACTTCTTCTACACGCGCGTCGATGAGACGATGCGACCCTGGCAGCTCTGGCGCCACGAACTGAAGACGCCCGCGGCGAGCGACGTGCTCGTCTTCGAAGAATCCGATCCGCAGTACAACGTGTCGGTCGGGCGCAGCCGCGACGATCAGATGATCGTCGTCATGATGAACTCGTCGATGACGAGCGAGGTGCGCTACCTTCGAGCTGACGATCCGACCGGCGAGCTCGTGATCCTCGAAGAGCGTCGCCAGGGCATCGAGTACGGCGTCGAGCATTTTTCTGACGAGTCCGGACGTGGCTGGTGGCTCAAGGTCACCAACGAAGACGCGACCGACTTTCGCCTGCTCGCGCGTCCGGTCGACGGCGACCAGTGGCGCGAGATTATTGCCGAGCGTGCGGGCAGTCGGCTCGACGGTGTCGACGCCTTCAGGTCCTTCCTCGCGATCAGCGTGCGCGAAAACGGGTGCGCCGCGCTTCGCCTGGTCCCGCTCCTCGAGGGGGACGACCCCTTTGGCGAAGGGTTCATCGAGCGTTCTCGGCTCGTCGAGGGCGGCGCGTTCCCGAACACCGTGGCCCTTTCGGCGAATCCGAATTTCGACACGACACAGCTGCGCGTCATGATCACCTCGCTCGTGACCCCGCGCCTCGTCGCCGACGTCGTCGTCGACACGGGCGAGATCATCGTGCGAAAGCAGCAACAGGTGCTCGGCGGCTACGACGAATCGCGCTACGTCACGGGCCGGCTCTGGGTGGAAGCGAGCGATCAGGTTCGCATCCCGGTCTCGGTCATCGCGCGGCGCGACCTGGTCACCGTGGGCGACGACGGCACCCTCAAGGCCACGGCGCCTTCGCCCCTGCTCCTCTACGGATACGGCAGCTACGAGATCTCAATCGACCCGACGTTCTCGTCGCTGCGCCTCTCGCTCCTCGACCGCGGCGTCATCTTCGCCATTGCGCACATTCGAGGCGGCGGGGAGATGGGCCGGTCCTGGTACGAGATGGGGCGCCTCGCCCAGAAGCCAACGACCTTCAGCGACTTTGTCGCAGTTGCGAGGTCTCTCATTGACGAAGGTTGGACGAGCCCCGCCCAGCTGGCCGCCCGCGGCGGATCAGCCGGCGGCCTCTTGATGGGCGCCGTCATGAACCTCGCCCCGGAACTCTTTGGTGCGATCATTGCCGAAGTCCCTTTCGTCGACGTCGTCACGACCATGCTCGACGAGTCCCTCCCCCTCACGGCCGGTGAGTGGGAGGAGTGGGGCAACCCCGACGCGAGCGCAACGAGCTACCGCACCATGAAGAGCTACTCGCCCTACGACAACGTCCGCACGACCAATGACGACGGCGTGCCCGTTCACTATCCCAACGTCTACGCGTCGGGCGGGCTCAACGACTCGCGCGTCGGGTTCTGGGAGCCGGCCAAGTGGGTCCTTCGCCTGCGCGACGCCAACGCTCACAACCACGCGGTGCTGAAGACCGAGATGGGCGCGGGCCACGGCGGACCATCGGGGCGATACGACGCATGGCGCGACGAGGCCCAGGTCCTCGCCTGGGTGCTCAACGAGATCACGCCGAATTCGTTGAACCCGTAGCGTTGAAGACCAGCACGAGGGTCACCGGCAACGGTGAGGGAAAGACCACGGGGCGACCGTCCACGACAACGGACGCGCTCGAGGGCGAACCGAGCGTGATCTCTGAGTCACCGGTCATGACGAGCGACTTGTTCGCTCCCTGGGCGACGGCGCCCTGCCATTCAAGGGTCTTCGCGGGTCCCATGTTGTACTGGGCCCAGGTTTCACCTCGTGCGCCGGTGACCGTCACTCGGTAGCGCGTGGCGGGAATCGAATAGCTCGCATCCTCGCCGCTCGTCGAGATCGGGCGAAACGAGGTTGGTGCGGTCGTCGTGGTGGAGGGGGCCGTCGTCGTAGTGGTCGTTGACGTCGTCGTAGTCGGCGGGGTGTTCGAGTGATTGAGGTAGTACGTCGCTACCGTTGCCACCACGACGGCGACGACGACGAAGGCGCCGACGACGCGCAGGACGACCGATGACGTCGACCGATGCGCGGAACGCGACAGGAACCAGTCGTCGCTGTGGCGAAGATGGCTCGGGAGCGCATCCTCGCCGTGGGTCGCTGAATCGCTGAAGATGTAGGGGCGCTCGGGATCGAGTCGAGGGCGCTGCACGGGAGGACGCGCGATCGGCTCGCCCGATTCGTCGAGGAGACGAAACCCCTTCGACGGGGCGTACGGAGACGGAGGTGGCGCGACGAGACGCCGATCAACGGGGATTCCGCGATCGCGTCTAGCGTCGCGGCGGACCTTTCGCACACGCAGTCCCGCGCCCACGAGGACGAGGGCGACGACGAGGCCACCCACCACCTCGGCGGCGAGTATCACGTGGGTCACGCTTCGAGCGTACCGAACCCGACTCTAGGTAGCGAGACGACGATACGCGCCGCGATAGTAGACGAGCGGCTCGCCTGGCTCGGTCGAGGCGAAGTCGAGCTCGGCGACAATGATGTCGTGGTCACCGTGGGTCGCGACCTCTCGAATGGTGCCCTCCAAGTACGCCAGACAACCCTCGAGAAAGGGCGAGCCGTTGGGCGCCCGTCTCCACGAGACCCCCTCGAATTTGTCCGCCCCGCTCCTCGCAAAGGCTCTGGCGAGCGGCTCCTGCTCGTCGGCGAGGATGTTGATCCCCACGACCCCCACGTTTCGCACCCGTTGCCAGGACGGCGAAGCGGTCGTCGCGGCAAAGAAGACAAGGGCCGAATCGATCGAGAGCGATCCGAAGGTCTGGCACGTGAATCCGGCCGGTCCATCGGGCGCGAGCGCCGTGACGACGACGATGCCCGTTACGTAGTGGCCCATGACTTCCTTGCAATGCGCGTTGTCAAAGGCAATCACGTCGCCACCCTACCGGCGCCCTCACCGGGCGGTGGATGAACGCGGGACTCGACTCACTCGGAGAGAGCGTACGTGTTGGCAACCCGAGAGACGAGTCCGTCGCGAACGAGGCTCCCGAGGATCTCTCGACGACGTGCCGCCTCGACGTCAGGAATCTCGCGCGCGAGCACGCGCACCGAGCACGGGCCGTTCTCGAGCACGCGCAACACGCGACCACGGAGCTGACGAGCGGAACCGGCGTAGGGCGTCTGGGGACGAGAGACGGCAGCACTACTGGGTGCGGGGTCCTCGCCGCCACGCTGGCGCCAACGACACTGCTCGCTCACGGGACAAACCTCGCAGCGCGGCGTCGCTCGACAGAACTGTGCGCCAAGATCGAGCATGGCCTGATTGAAGCCGGCCGGGTCGTCGCGCGCGAGCAACGTCGCGCTGAGCGTTCGCGCTTCGCTCCGCGTCAAGGTGCGATTTTCGAGGGCGCGCGCGAGCACGCGCCCGACGTTGGTGTCGAGCACGGCGACGGGTTCGCCAAAGGCGAAAGCCGCCACGGCGTGGGCCGTGTACTCGCCGACGCCGGGGAGCCCACGCAGTAGAGCAACGTCACGCGGTACGTCGCCGCCGTGCTCGTCGCGAATCAGTCGAGCCGCGCCGTGCAACGCTCTGGCCCGGCGCGGGTAGCCGAGTCCCCTCCAGGCCCTCAGCACCGCAGCGAGAGGAACTTCGGCGCAGTGCGTGGGTGTCGGGAAGGACTCGAGAAATTGCGCCCACGGTTCGACGACGCGCGAGGTCTGAGTCTGCTGCAACATGACTTCGCTCACGAGCACGGCCCACGGGCGCGGGTCGTTCAGCCATGGAAGTTCGCGTCGAAGGGCGGGCGCGGCGCGACGCAGCGCGCGACGAAATGCGTCGTAGTCGCTACTGCCAGGCGTCGTCGCCGTAGGGGCGCTGTCGCGCGGGGGCGTACTCACGCTTCCAGACCATCACCTTTCGACGGAAGTAGCACACCTCGTGACCGTCTTGATTGAAACCCTTTGTCTCGACCGTCACGATCCCCCGGTCGGGTTTGGACGACGACGGCGTCACGTCGAGCACTCGGGTCTCTGCGTAGATCGTGTCGCCGTGGAACGTCGGGTAACGATGGATGAGCGACTCCACTTCGAGGTTCGCGATCGCCGAACCTGATACGTCAGGAACACTCATGCCGAGCACGAGAGAGTAGACGAGGTTGCCGACGACGACGTTCCTGCCCTGGACCGACTCGTGTTCGGCGAACCACGCGTTCGTATGGAGGGGATGGTGGTTCATCGTGATCATGCAAAAGAGGTGGTCGTCGGCTTCGGTGATCGTCTTGCCGGGCCAGTGCCGGAAGACGTCGCCGACGGTGAAGTCCTCGAAGTAGCGGCCAAAGGGCCGTTCGAAGGTGGTCATCGGCGCTAGCTCTCGGCGGGCTCGCGCACGGGGCGGGTCGTAAAGGACACGGTACCTCCGGGCAGGGTCTCGCCGTCGATGACCATGCGCCACGTGTATCGGGCGCCTCCGGAAAGGGGAATGGGCCCGAAGTTGACCGCGATCGGCACGTCGACCGGCGTGCCGTCGGGGGCGTCGGGTGGCGCCGACGCGGAGAAGTCGCCGCGCACCTCGATGATCTGGGTGCCTTCGGGCGTGTCAAAGCGCACCGGCTGGCCGTCGGCGTCTTCCAGGAAGAGCTCCCAGTGGTGGGCGACGTTGAACTCGTGGGAGTCGACGCCGACCTTGATAGCGACGGCGCTCGGCGTCGGGTCAGGCCCGATGACCGACCAACCGCCGCCCAGGATGAACAGTTTGCCGTCAGCCACCTGAGCGGAGTCGGCGAGGAGCATGGAGATATTCACGCGGCCCAGCCTACGCCGAGGTGACCAGGGAAAAACTGTAAGTTTTGGGCCATGTCCACGCCCGCCTTTGACATTGACCACGCCGCCGGACTCATCGAACGTGGCGACGGCGTTATTGCCAGCGCCCTCGCCGTCCTCGATGAGCGAGGCGGCATCGACCTCAATGAGACGCTCGCCTACGACCTCGCTCACGCGGCGAGCTCGCTCGCCGCAGCGCGGTGCTGTCTTGACTACGCGGAGAAGGGCGAGACCGAGGCCCATCTCGTCGCCGCCTTCCTCGCGATCGCCCTCGGCGACCTCGCCGGACGGGTTGTTGGACGCGAACGCGCGTGGGGGCTGAGTCCCGACTGGTTCGCGCCCTTTCGCTCCTTCGTCGAGACCTATGGGGATCCTTCATTCCTCGCCTCCCTCGCCGAAACCCCGGGCCCGCGACACCTCGGCGAGGACTTCGACATGGTCGCTTCCCTCTTCCACCGCTTCGCCGAGGAGCGGGTTCGCCCCTACGCAGAAGAAGTGCATCGGACCAACGGCGATATCCCCGAATCCATCATCGGCGGGCTCAGCGAGCTCGGGGGTTTCGGACTTTCGATTCCCGAGGCCTACGGCGGCTTCGCGACCGGTGGCGAGTCGGAGTACGTGGGCATGGTGGTAGCGACCGAAGAGCTCTCCTGGGGCTCGCTCGGCATTGGCGGCTCGCTCATCACCCGTCCCGAGATCATGACGCGCGCGCTCTTGAAGGGCGGCACCGAAGAGCAGCGCGAGCACTGGCTGCCGCGCCTCGCGAGCGCCGAGGCGCTGTGCGCCATCGCGGTCACCGAGCCGGACTACGGCTCAGACGTGGCGAACATCACGACCAGCGCAACGAGAACCGAGGGGGGCTGGCTGATCAACGGAGCGAAGACCTGGTGCACCTTCGCGGCGCGCGCCGAGGTACTGGTGTTGCTCGCACGCAGCGATCCCGATCGCTCGCTCGCCCACCGGGGCCTCAGCATCTTCCTCGTCGAAAAGCCGCGAGGCGAGAGCCGCGGCTTTCTCTTCGCGCAAGACGCCGCGGGTGAGGGACGCACTGATCCGAGCGGACGACTCGAAGGGCGGCCCATCGACACCATTGGTTATCGCGGGATGCACTCCTACGAGCTCAGCTTCGACAACTGGTTCGTCCCGGACCGCGGTCTCCTCGGCGGGGAAGCGGGCCTCGGGCGAGGCTTCTACTTTCAGATGGCCGGCTTTGAAAATGGACGGATCCAAACCGCGGCGCGCGCCATTGGCGTGATGCAGGCGGCCTACGACGCCGCGCTCGAGTACGCGCGTTCGCGCGCCGTGTTCGGCGAGCCGATCATCAACTACGAGCTCACGAGAGTGAAGCTCGCCACAATGGCGGCGATCATCCAGTGCGCGCGCCAGTTCGCTCTCTCCGTCGCGCGGCTCATGGGTGGCGGCGTTGGTTCGCTCGAAGCCTCGATGGCCAAGGCCTACGTCTGTCGCGCCGCGGAATGGGTGACGAGAGAAGCGATGCAGATCCACGGCGGCATGGGATACGCCGAGGAGTATCCCGTGAGTCGCTACTTCCTCGATGCGAGAGTGCTCTCGATCTTCGAGGGCGCGGATGAGACGTTGTGCCTAAAGGTCATTGCGCGTCGGCTGCTCGACGACGCTCGCGACTAGGAGGTCGTGCGCTTCATGCCGGCTCGCGCACCGCGCGACACGAAGGAGTTCGCGATCTTCGCCGACGCCTCGTCGATCATCTCGTCGCCGAACATCACGGCGCCGGTCAACTTCTCTTCGGTCGCGATGCGGTACGCGTCAAGGATGTCAAAGGACTTGTCGAAGAGCTCTTGGCTCGGTGAGTAGACGTCGTTCAAGACGAGTGCCTGGTCGGGCGTGAGGGCCCACTTGCCGTCGAATCCGTAGGACGCGGAGATCGACGCCGCGAAGCGCAGCGCCTCGAGATCGCGCACCTTCAAGAACGGTCCATCGATGACGTGAAGGCCATTCGCGCGCCCGGCCATCAGTATCTTCGAAAAGACGTAACTGAAGGGAGTGGAGGGGCCCTCGTGGATCGTCTCGTCGATCGTCGTGACAGGCATGCCGATCGAGGCCGCGAAATCGGCCGGCCCGAAGACGATCGATTCGAGTCGTGGCGACGCGGCGCAGATTTCTTCCACGTTGATCAGGCCTTCTGCGGTCTCGATCTGTCCCTCGATGCCGACGTGACCGGCCGGGAGCCCCACGTTCGCTTCCACCTGGCTGAGCAAGAGGTCGAGTGCTACCACGTCCGAAGCTCGACGAACTTTTGGCAGCATCACCTCGTCAAGTCGCTCACCCGCGTTTCCGACGACGTCGATGATGTCGCCGTAGGTCCATCTCGTGTCCCACGCATTCACCCGTACACAGAGCACACGCTCGTCCCAATCAAGTGTGCGAATCGCGTGCACGACTTTCTCGCGTGCCGCCTCCTTCTCTTTCGGCGCCACGGAATCTTCGAGGTCGAGGAATGAGAAGTCGGCGGTGGTGGTTGGTGCTTTGGCGAGGAATCGATCAGACGAGCCCGGTGTTGAGAGGCATGAGCGGCGAGGTAGGTTTCGAGAGCGCTTCGACATGACGAGAGCCTACGCTCGGTAAACCGTGCGCTGCGAAGACCGCGACACCGCCGAATCTGCGCGAGCGGTACTTGTGCACGATGATCAGGAAGATTGTTGAAACGGCTGTTAGAACCTTGGCGACAACTCGGCGTCACGAACTAGCCTGGTTCGGTGACTGACGTCGGGCGCAGCGTGCTGTCGCCACCTCGGCCCGCAAGGGAGTGCTCTTCGTTTCATCGAATTCTGTCGCTCCTCGCCGTAGCCGCCGTCGTAGCGGGCGCTCTCACGCTCGCCCCCCACGCGGCCGGCGCGTCCAATCTGTCCAGCGCCCGACAGAAGGCCAAGGTCCTTCTCACCCAGATCAATCGGATGAACAATGAGGTGTCACTGCTCGGTCAGAAGTACGACGAAGCACTCATCAAGCTCCACAAGTTCAACAACGAGATCGTCAACACGAAGAACATCGTCGCCAACATTGAGAGGAACGAGAACAAGGGCACCCGTCAACTGCGCGCCGATGTCGTCTTCGCCTACGTGACCAACGGCGCCAACGTCGGAAACAATCCCCTGTTTTCGAAGAACGCCATGAAACTCGGCGCGACGAACGTCTACTCACAGCTCGCCGAGGGCAATATCAACGCGACGATCGCGAGCCTCAAGAGCGACAAGATCGAACTCACCCAAGAAAAGGGACTCCTCAACGCCGAGGACGCGCACGCCCGCAACGTGGCGCGCGACGCGGCCAAATCCCTCAATAAGGGCAACGTCATCCAGGCCCAACTGCGACACAGTCTCGCCCAGGTGAAGGGCCAGATCGCCACCTTCGTCGACCAGGCGGAGGCCGCGGCCGCAGCCGCGTCGTCGAGCACGCTCAACAGCGCCCAGCCGGTTGCCGGATTCCCGGCACCTCCGCCCGACTCGGTCGCCAACATCGCCATTCGTGCTGCCGAGAGCTACCTCGGGGTTCCCTACGTGTGGGGCGGCGCGAGTCGTTCGGGCGTGGACTGTTCGGGCCTCATCATGCTCGCCTACGAAGCCGCGGGCGTCGACTTCCCCCACTACTCGGGGGCTCAGTACGAGGACACCGCGCGGGTTCCCCTCTACGACATCCAGCCCGGCGACCTCTTGTTCTACGGTCCCGGCGGAGACGAGCACGTCGCCATGTACGTTGGCGGCGGAATGATGATCGAAGCGCCCGAAGCCGGCGAGGTCGTGCACATCACGCCGATCCGACTCTACGGAGGATTCGTCGGTCTCGGGCGGCCACGCGCCTAGGTGAAGGGATTTCCCACTTCGTTCCACCTCGGTCCGTTGGTCTTTCACACCTACGGTTTCGGACTCGCGATCGCTGCGTACGTCGCCTATCTGTACGCGCGGCGCCGATTGATCGGCAGGGGCATTAACGTCGAGCCCTTCGGTTGGTTCACCGTCTGGATTCTCGTCGCGGCGCTCGTCGGCGCGCGAGCGGCCAACATCGCGACCAACTGGAGCTACTACGCAGGACATCCGGGACGCTGGATCTCCGTCTGGCAGGGCGGACTCGCGAGCTTCGGCGGCATCGGCTTGGCCCTCGTCGTTGGGCTCATTCTGGAACGAAAATGGTGGCCAAGGACCTCACTGGCGAAGTTCGCGGACGCGCTTGTGCCCGCCCTCATCGCCGGCTGGGCCATCGGACGGTTTCTCGGCCCGCAGTTCATGATCGACGGTGGCGGGCATCTCACGCACCAATGGTTCGGCATGTACTACCACGGAGAGGTCGGAAGGCGCGTCCCGGTCCCGATCATCCAAGGGCTGGAAGATGGGACGCTCTGGCTCGTGCTCGTGGTGCTCGAAAAGACGCGACTCAGATACGCGACCGGCGTCATCTGCTCACTCGGCATGATCGTCTGGGGACTCGTACGCACCACTGACGAGCGTCTTCTCCTGGGCCAGGAGTCCCACAGCGGTTCAATCGGTGTGCAGATCGCCGGTCTCGTCCTCGCGGCCGCCGGTGTCGCGACACTCATTGTCCACTGGCCCCGACGAGGAGCCTCTCCGTCGCCGAACACTCGGGCGACCCCGAACGAACAGACACCGTTGGGCGGAAGTTAGAAGAGCGTGTTCCACTCGGGAGTCGTCAGCGTCGCGAGGCGGTGCAACGCGTCGGGCTGCTCGCTCGTGACGACAACGCGCGCCACGTCGATGAAGGATACGTGGTCGAGACCAACGCGACGCCAAGGTCCGAACAGCGATCGAGTCGGCGACGGGTTCGAGTAGATCGCACGCACGAGCAGCGCGTCGCTGGAGGCGGCTACCACCAGCGCGGGGCGCTCCTTTGAGGTGACCTCGGGCTGCTCGGGATCTTCCGAGTCAAAGGCCACGTCCACGAGCACGACCGCGCCCGCGAGCGGGTGCTCCGCGTCAAAACGAGCGCTCTCGAGCGGCGTCAGCAAGACCTGGCGACGCAACTGCGCCGGACTCGGCGTGCTGACGGGCGCCGAGCCGCTCTCCGCGCGAGGCGGCGCGACATTCTTCGGTCGTGACGCGCGCTGGGGACGTACCGCCGACACGGACCTCTTACGACGCTTTTCTTCTTCGCGACGGTTTCGGCGCTGCTCGCGAATCTCCGCGCTCACTTCTTTGGGGGCCGCCAACACGCTCGGGGCTGCGATGTCGGTCAGCTCGGGAAGCGCGAACTCCTCGCGTTCGCTGAGCAGCCGGCGACAATGGGGAGCTGCAGGAAATGCGTCGCCGACCGCAAAGGCGAGCACCGCGACGACCTCGTCGGTGGTCGATCCCGCAGCCAGCAGGTGATCGACCGCCGCGGAGAGCTGTTCGTAATTCGGACTGTCGGCGTGTCCGCCGAGCAGCTCGATGATCTTCTCGAGCGGCGCCAGAGCCAGCACTTCCAACAGTCCCCTCACTGCCGCAATCGGAGCGGTGGTCGCGAACGCCACCACATCGCGACGCTGCTGGAGCAGACGCAAGGGCACGCCGACGACGGCGCTCACCTTGGAGTGCGCGCGCAGGTCGAGCGAGTCTGCGGCGGCGAGGACCGTCTCGGGCGACATTTTGAGAAAGGCCGCGCGCACGATCGCGTTGGCATTGCTTGAAGCGTCGGTCACGTACCCCTACTTGAGAAGAATGTCGGTGGCGAGAGGAGGCTGACGCGACGGCGCACCGTCGTTCTCCCTCGTCGCATGCATTGCCTCCATTATGCCAGGCGCTCGATCAATCCTGACTCGCGAGTCCGGTAATCACCCGGCGGGTACCGACGAAAGAGCGCGAGCGCGCGCGCCACAATGAGCGTACATTCAAGACGAGCCCGGATTCTCCGGGTCAAAGGAGGAATGATGACGGACAACCTAGTGTTGTACGTGGCGGAGTACTCCACCCTTGAGGCCGCCGAAGCGGACCTCAACGCCATCGAGCAGTTACACAAGGACGATCTCGTCGGTCTCTACGACGCAGCCGTGATTGACAAGAAGGACGGCAAAGCTCACATCGCAAAGCGCAAGGATCGTCCGCGGATTCAAGTGGTGCCCGAGATGTTCGGAGGCGGGAAGCTGCCACGCAAGGAACTGAAGGAAGCGGCGGCCGAACTCATTGCCGACGAAGCGGGTCTGATCGTGGTTGCCGAGCCGACGTTCGAGAAGGCCTTCGACAAGGCCGTGAGTAGCGGTGCCAAGATCGTGAAGCGCGCCTTCGACGCCGACCTCAATGACATCTCCAAGGAACTACAGGAGGCGCTGAAAAGCTAACGTCCTGCCTCGATGATCAGTCTCAACGAGTAAACGGGATCCCGTCGTCGGTCCGCACGGGCGCAACGAACGGGATCCCCTTACTTGAGCAGTTGCTTCGCGACGACGATGCGCTGGACCTGGTTGGTGCCTTCGTAGATCTGCGTTATCTTGGCGTCGCGCATGAATCGCTCGACGGGAAACTCCTTCGTGAATCCGTAGCCGCCGAGCAACTGCACCGCGTCGGTCGTGACGCTCATCGCGGTGTCCGACGCAAACGCCTTGGCTGACGCCCCGAGATAGCTGAGCGTGTCGTCGGGATCGCCTGCGTCGATCGTGGCGCACGCGCGATAGACCAGCGCGCGCGCCGCTTCGTTGCGCATAGCCATGTCGGCCAGCATGAAGCGAAGGCCCTGGAAGTCGCTGATCGTCGTGCCAAAAGCCTTGCGACCCTTCATGTAGGTCCCCGCGTAGTCAATGGCGGCCTGCGCGATTCCGACCGCTTGGGCACCGATGGTCGGACGCGAGCGGTCGAGCGTGTGCATGGCAATCTTGAACCCCTCGCCTTCTTCACCGATACGGTTCGCCGCCGGTACGCGCACGTCTCGCAACACGACTTCACCGGTTGGCGACGCCCGAAGCCCCATCTTGTCCTCGTGCTTGGGAACCTCGACACCCCAGTCCTTCTCGACGAGGAAGCACGAGATCCCGCGCCCGCCCGCCGAGAAATCGGTCTTGGCAAAGACGGTGTAGGTGTCAGAGATGCCCGCGTTCGTGATCCAGTACTTCGAGCCGTTCAAGACGTAGTCGTCGCCGTCTCGTTCGGCGCGACAGCGCATCGAGGCAACGTCGGAACCGGCATCAGCCTCGGAGAGGCAGTAACTGGCCTGGATCTCACCCGTCGCGATACGCGGCAGGTACTTGTGCTTCAGCTCTTCGGAACCGAAATTGATCAGCGGCAGCATGCCGAGCTTCGAGATGAGAATGGTCACCGACGTCGACGCGCAACCTCGCGCGAGCTCTTCGGCCATGATCGCCTGGGTGACCATATCGGCGCCCGCTCCGCCGTACGCTTCGGGCACACCGAGGGAGGGCAGTTCCATCTCACGACACGCGTCAAAGCTGTCTTCGGGAAAGACCTGCTCGCGGTCGTATCGGGCCGCATTCGGGGCGATCCGGTCGTCGACGAAACCACGCATCACGTCACGAAAACTGCGCTGTTCATCCGTGAGATCAAAGCTCATGATGCCTCCTTCTACCTAGAGGCTAGTGAAGCGTCGCAGGGCCGTTCGCACCACTGACGAGTTGCTCGCCCGCAACGGCGTCAACGAAGCGGCGCTGGGCGGCGTAGCTGTGCGCGAGCCCGCGAAACGGCTTGGTCGTCACGCGAGACACCGGCGACGCGGTGCGCAGCCCGAAGTAGTCCATCGCGACGTGCACGTCACCGAGGGTCGGCTGGCGCCCGATGATGCTCGCGCGCTTGGCCGCCACGAGGGCAACCCCGACGGTGACGTCCTCGCGGTCGTGGGGGTGCTCGTAAACGAGCTTTTGGCACTCGCGCGCCGCCATCGTGAGGGCGTACCCCTCACCGGGTGCGGGCGTGCCGTAACCGATCCCCTGGGGCGGGTGCGCGGAACGCTGAAGCCCGGCCTTCTTCGGACGGCCGAGCTCGGGGGGCGGCGTCGCCATGACGGGACGAACCTCGCTAGCGACGTGAACGGGAGAAAAAGACGGTTGGGCCACGCGTCGAGGTTACCGTCTGGCGATCAGACCCTCGTGAGCCAGTCTTCGTACTGCGGCCGCTCGCCGCTCACCGCTTGGTGGTACGTCGTTTTGATGGTCTTCGTGATCGGTCCCGGCTTACCGTCACCGATCAAGCGGTCGTCAACCGACGACAGCGGCACGACTTCAACGGCCGTGCCGGTGACGAAGGCCTCGTCGGCGAGGTAGATGTCGTCGCGGCGCAGCGCCTCGAAGCTCACCTCGATGCCGAGATCATTGGCGATCTTCACGATGCTCGCCTGCGTAATGCCGCGGAGGGCGCCCGCCTCCGAAGGTGGCGGCGTGACGAGCTTGCCGTCACGCACCAAGAACAGGTTCTCGCCGGTGCCTTCGCTCACCCGGCCGTCGGGACCGAGCATGATCGCCTCGTCGTAGCCCGCCTTCACGGCTTCCACCTTGGCGAGGCTCGCGTTCACGTAGCCGCCGATTGTCTTGGAGGCCGTCGGCATCGAGTTCGGGTGGTGGCGCGCCCAGGAAGAGATCTTCATCCGCGCGCCGTTGAGCGAGGCGTCTTCGCCGAGGTAGGCGCCCCACGCCCAGGCGGCCATGGCGGCGTTGACCGGTGCGCCGAGCGGGTTGACGCCCATCTCGCCGTAACCGAGGTAGACGATGGGGCGAATGTAACAGCCATCGTTCAGCTCGTTCACTCGCACGAGCTCCTTCGCCGCCTCACAGAAGTCCTTGACGCAGAAGGGCACGTCGATCGACAGGATCTTGCAGCTGCGAACAAGCCGCTCCATGTGATCCTTCAGGCGAAAGATGGCGACGCCGTTCGGCGTCTTGTACGCGCGGATGCCTTCAAAGGCTCCCGTGCCGTAATGCAGGGTGTGGCTGAGCACGTGCACGGTCGCGTCGGGCCAATCGACGAACGTGCCGTCCATCCATATCTTCTTCGTTGGGGTAATGGACATCTACAACCTCTCCTGTAACTGTTTCGTGACGCCGTTCGTACCAAGCGCTGCCACGTCGCCATCAAAGTCTGCCACCGCTCGGGCGATGCGGCGGGCGGCGTCGACTTCGCCGAGGTGTTCGAGCATGAGCGCCGCCGATGAGACGGCGGCGAGTGGGTTGGCTCGCCCCGTTCCCGCGATGTCGTGCGCGGCGCCGTGCACCGGTTCAAAGAGCGACGCCCCCGTGCGGTCGGGATTCAAGTTGGCGCTCGCGGCAAAGCCGATGCCGCCGGTGACGGCCCCGGCCAGGTCCGAGAGGATGTCGCCAAAGAGGTTGTCCGTGACGATGATGCCGTAGGGCTGCGGGTCTTCGACGAGGTAGATGCAGGCCGCGTCGACGTGCTGGTAGTCCATTGCAACCTCGGGATAGGACGCACCGACCTCGGCGACGACGCGACGCCAGAGGTCGCCCGAAAACGTGAGGACGTTGGTCTTGTGGACGAGCGTGAGCTTCGGTCGCTCGAGTCGAGCCGCCGCGTCGAAAGCGAAGCGCACGCAGCGCTCGACGCCAAAACGCGTGTTCACCGAACCCTGGGTGGCCACCTCGTGGGCCGTGCCGTAACGCAGCACGCCGCCTTCGCCCACGTAGGGACCCTCGGTGTTCTCGCGCACGATGGCAAACTCCGAGCCGGCCGCGAGGGAGCCCTCGACCCCACGAAAGGGTCGGTAGTTGATGTAGAGGTCAAGGCCGAAGCGCATCCGAAGGAGCAGCCCACGCTCGAGGGCGCCACCGGCGATTCTGGTGTCGCCGATGGCGGGACCGACCGCCCCGAGCAGGATCGCGTCGTAGCCGCGCAACGCTTCGAGGGTAGCGTCGTCGAGAACGAAGCCGTCGCGCAAGTAGCGAGCCGCTCCGAGATCGAAGTCGGTCGTCTCGAGGGCAACGCCCGCGCTCGCGACCACCTCAAGGGCGGCCGCCACGACTTCGGGACCGATGCCGTCGCCACCGATGACGGCCACGCGGTGGCTCCGTTGGTTGCTCATCACTCTCCTCTTTACCCCATTTTGCTCGCTCTCGGGGTCACAAGGCAACTTGGAAAGAGGTTCACGGCAGGTAGAATTGGCGATCTCTACTAGTTGAGGTTGGCATGGCCGACGAAATTCACCGCATCACCAAAGAGACGCTCGAGAAGCTGAAGGCGGAGTATCTCCACCTCACGACGATCGGACGCACCGAGATCGCTCGAACCATCGAATCCGCGCGCCTGCTGGGCGACCTCTCGGAAAATGGTGACTACCACGCCGCGAAGGACGAGCAGGGAAAGATGGAGTCCAGAATCCGCCAAATCGACCAGGTCATCCGCAACCACGAGATCGTCGAGCGCGACGAGAACGCGGGCACGGTCCAGCACGCCTCCATTGTGAAGGTCGTCTACGAGGGCGACGACGAGGATGACTTCCAAGAGTTCTTCATCGGCTCCATCGAGGAGAAACCCGACGGCGTGCTCGTGGCGTCGCCGACGTCGCCGCTCGGAGAAGCCCTCTTGGGTCGAAGCGTCGGTGACGTCGTCGAATACGAGGCCCCTTCGGGCGTCCTCAAGGTGAAGATCACCGGGCTGCACTAATCGTGGCTGGTCACACTCTGTACGAAAAGATCTGGGAGAACCACGTCGTGGTCTCCCCCGACGGCGAGTCGACCCTCATCTATATCGACCTCCACCTGATTCACGAGGTCACGAGCCCCCAGGCCTTTGACGGCCTGCGCCTCAACGGGCGACGCGTTCGACGCCCTGATCTGACCCTCGCGACGGCCGACCACAACGTACCGACCTCGCCACTCTCGACTCCCGTCGAGGACCCCATCTCGCGCCGCCAGCTCGAGGTGCTGGACGAGAACTGCGCCGAGTTCGCCATTACCCTCTTTCCCCGCGGCCACGAGAACCAGGGCATCGTCCACGTCATTGGACCCGAGCTCGGCGTCACCCAACCCGGCATGACCATCGTGTGCGGCGATTCGCACACCTCGACCCACGGCGCCCTCGCGTCGCTCGCCTTTGGCATCGGCACGAGCGAAGTCGAGCACGTGCTCGCAACCCAAACCCTCCCTCAGCAGAAGGCGAAGACCATGGCGGTCGTCGTTGAGGGAACGCCGCCCCCCGGCGTGAGCGCAAAGGACATCGTGCTCGCCATCGTCGGGCGCCTCGGCACCGGCGGCGGAGCGGGCTACGTGATCGAGTACCGCGGCGAGGCCATTTCCAACCTCTCGATGGAAGGCCGGATGACCGTGTGCAACATGAGCATCGAGGCGGGCGCCCGCGCCGGACTCGTCGCGGTCGACGAGACGACGATCGACTATCTCCGTGGACGCCCGGGTGTTCCCCAGGGCGGCGAAGGGTTCGAGGAGGTGGCTCGGCACTGGCGCACCTTTGTCTCCGACGACGACGCCGTCTTTGACGCCACGGTCACGATCGACGCCACGACGCTCGTGCCCTCTGTCACCTGGGGTACGAATCCGGCCCAGGTCGTCCCCCTCGACGGCGTCGTGCCCTCGCCCGATGACGCGAAGGACGACGACGAGAGAGAGTCCATCCAGCGCGCGCTCGACTACATGGACCTCCTGCCGGGCACGCCAATGCGCTCGGTGCCGGTCGACGTGGTCTTCATCGGTTCGTGCACCAATTCCCGTATCGAGGATCTGCGCGCGGCGGCGGCCGTCGCACGAGGCGCCACCGTCCACGAGGGCGTTCGCGCGCTGGTGGTGCCCGGCTCGCGCCGCGTGAAGGAACAGGCCGAAGACGAGCACCTCGACGAGGTCTTCCTCGCCGCAGGATTCGAGTGGCGAGAGCCGGGCTGCTCGATGTGTCTCGGCATGAACCCCGACATTCTGACCCCGGGACAGCGCTGCGCCTCGACGTCGAATCGGAACTTCGAGGGCCGCCAAGGCCGTGGGGGCCGGACGCACCTCGTCTCCCCGGCCGTCGCCGCAGCGACCGCCATCGCCGGTCACTTCGCGACGCCGGAGGCGCCGGCGTGAAGCCCGTTCACGTCATCGAGGGCCGGGGCGTCCCGCTCGAGCGCTCCGACGTCGACACCGACCAGATCATTCCCTCAGACTGGCTGAAGCGCGTCGAGCGCACCGGCTTCGGCCGAGGACTCTTTAGCGAATGGCGCGACGACGCAAGCTTCGTCCTGAACCAACCGCAGTACGGCGGAGCCACGATCCTCGTCGCCGGTGCGCGCTTTGGTACCGGCTCCTCGCGAGAGCACGCCGTGTGGGCACTGATGGACTACGGCTTTGCGGCCGTCGTCGCGTCATCCTTCGGTGACATCTTTCGCAACAACTCCGCCAAGCAAGGTCTCGTCACCGTGCAGCTCGACCACGCCGACGTCGACGAGCTCAACCGGCTCGTGAAGGAGGATCCGTCGCGGCTCATCGTGGTGGACGTTGAGCGCCTCACCATCGAGGTGCCCCACGCGGGCTGGCATCGCGACTTCTCGCTCGACCCAATGACCCAAGAGCGTCTGCTCGAGGGCTGGGACGATATCGGTCTCAGCCTGCTGCGAGAAGCGGACATCGCGCGCTTCGAGTTAACGAGCTCGGCGCACAGCCTCGACGATGTCTTTGACCACGAAGGTCACGCTCGTCACGCCTGAGCGAGCCTGACACAGAGGACCTCCGTCGCTTCACTCGCCTGGCGGCGGCGCCAGGTTACGAACAGTGCAATGGAGGCGCTCGCTGACGCCGCGACGCGTCAACGCCGCCGCCTAGCGACGACGATTGGCAGCCGACACGACCGCCTCAAGCGACGCGTCGAGGATCGATGAGCTCATGCCCACGCCCCACCACGTCACGCCGTCGTCGCCTTCTGCTTCCACGTACGCAACGGCCGACGCTTCCGAGCCCGCAGTGAGCGCGTGCTCGTGGTAGTCACGAACCTTGAAGGAGACGTCCATCTCGCTCGCAAGCGCGGCCATCAGTGCGTCGATCGGACCGTTGCCTTCACCCTTCACCGTGACGTGCTGACCCTTCACGATGAGCTGAGCGTAGATGCGCGTGAGGTGCTGATCGGCCGACACCTCGCTCGAGAGCAGCTGAATGGGCGGGTTGTCGGGCTGGTATGTGGTCGTAAAGACTTCCCAGATCTCCGACGGCGTGACCTCGGTGCCCTTTGATTCAGTCAGTTCTTGAACCTGTTTGGAGAACTCGACCTGCATGGCGCGCGGCAGATCCAGGCCGTGCTCGGTACTGAGCAGGTAGGCCACGCCACCCTTGCCGGACTGGGAGTTGACCCGAATGATCGCCTCGTAGGTTCGTCCGGTGTGCTTCGGGTCGATCGGGAGGTAGGGCACTTCCCAGTACTCGTAGTCGTCGCCGATGACGGTCATGCCCTTTTTGATCGCGTCCTGATGCGAACCGGAGAACGCCGTGTAGACGAGTTCGCCAACGTACGGGTGGCGCATGTGAATCGGCAGGCGGTTCGCGTATTCGGCGACGTGACGGGCCTTGTCGATATCGCGTACGTCGAGCTCGGGGTCGACGCCCTGGGAGAACAGGTTGAGCGCGAGGTTGACGACGTCGACGTTGCCGGTGCGCTCGCCGTTGCCAAAGAGCGTCCCTTCGACGCGGTCGGCGCCCGCGAGCACGCCGAGCTCGGCGGCGGCGACGGCCGTGCCGCGGTCGTTGTGGGGGTGCAGCGACAGCACGACGGCGTCGCGGCGATCGACGTGGCGAAGGAACCACTCGATCGCGTCGGCGTACAGATTCGGCGTGTACATCTCGACCGTGGCGGGCAGGTTCAAGATCAGCGGCCGTTCCGGCGTCGGGTCGATGACCGCGATGACCGCGTTGCAGATCTCGAGCGCGTACTCAAGCTCGGTGCCGGTAAAGCTCTCGGGCGAGTACTCGTAGAGGAACTCGGTCTCGGGCGACGTTGCCTCGAGCGAGCGGCAGAGCGCGGCCGCATCGGTCGCGATCTTCGTGATCCCGTCCCTGTCGAGGCCGAAGACGACGCGCCGCTGCAGGGTAGAGGTCGAGTTGTAGAAGTGCACGATGGCGCGCTTCACCCCGAAGAGGGCCTCGTAAGTACGCCGAATGAGGTCGTCGCGGCACTGGGTGAGGACCTGGATCGTGACGTCCCCCGGGATGAGGTCCTTTTCGATGATGTCGCGCACGAAGTCAAAATCGGGCTGGGAGGCCGAGGGAAAGCCGACCTCGATCTCCTTGAATCCCATCTCTACGAGGTGGGCGAACATCGCGTGCTTCCGCTCGAGATCCATCGGGTCGATGAGCGCTTGGTTGCCGTCGCGCAGATCGACGCTGCACCAGCGCGGCGCCGCGACGAGTCGTCGGTCGGGCCACGTGCGGTCGGGCAGCTCGACGGGCACCGTCGCGCGGTACTTCGCAAAGGCCATGGGACTGGGCTGTTGGGGACTCACCCTCATATCCTTCCTTTCGTCGCGGTCAAGGCAAAAAACAAAAATGCCCCCGCGTACGCGGGGGCAGGGCGAGCCGGGCTCGCCCCTTACAGCAGCAGTTCGCTCTGGCCACTCGTCACGCGACCATTGTACCGCGACTTGAGGAAAAGTCCAGAAGCGACGAGTAACGTGATGCGCGTGGGCCTCGTAAAGACACTGTTTAAGTTGCTGCTGCTCGTCATGGTGGGCGCGATTATCGCGGGCGTCATCTTCGCCATCACCAAAGAAGGCGATACCGGACCGCTCTCATTTGATGAGTGGCCGAAGGTCCCACGCAATCCCGCGGCCTAACGCCCCCCCCAACCAATCAAGGAGTTAACAATGGCAAAGATGGAGTATCGCCGACTCGGGCGTTCGGGACTGAAAGTCAGCGTCCTCTCGTTCGGTAGTTGGGTCACCTTCGCCAACAAGAACCAGCTCGAGACCGCGAAGCAGGCGGCGGAGTGCCTGGCGGCCGCCCACGAGGCGGGCGTCAACTTCTACGACAACGCCGAGTCCTACGGCGCCGGCGAATCCGAGCGAGTAATGGGTGCGGCGATTCGCGAGCTCGGTTGGCAGCGCCACGACTACGTGGTCTCAACCAAGCTCTTCTGGGGCCTCAACGAAGGCCCCAACATGCGCAACACGCTGAACCGCAAGTACCTGAGCCAAGCCATCGAGGGTTCGCTCGAGCGATTCGGACTCGACTTCGTCGACCTCGTGTTCTGCCACCGTGCTGACCCCGAGACGCCAATCGAAGAGACGGTCAGGGCGATGCACGACATGGTCGAGCGGGGACAGGCCCTCTACTGGGGAACCTCCGAATGGAGAGCGGACGAGATTCGCGCGGCCTGGGACATCGCCGATCGCCACAACCTCCACAAGCCGGTCGTGGAGCAGCCCCAGTACAACATCTTGACCCGTGACCGCGTCGAAAAGGAGTACGCGAGGCTCTACGAGGACATCGGTCTTGGCACCACGATCTGGTCACCGCTCGCCTCGGGGCTGCTCACGGGCAAGTACTTGAACGGCGTGCCCGAGCGATCACGTGCGACGCTGCCGGGTTACGAGTGGTTGCGCGGCAGGCTGACTGACGAGAACGCCAACAAGAAGGTCGCCGAGGTGAAGAAGATCGCCGACGATCTCGACGTCACCCTCGCCCAGTTCTCCCTCGCCTGGTGTGCGAAGAACCCCCGCGTTTCGACGGTCATCACGGGGGCGTCCACGGCAGATCAGGTCCGCGAGAACATGAAGGCTCTCGACGTGATGCCGCTTCTCACGCCTGAGATCATGGAGCGGGTCGACCTCATCAGCTTGATGTAGTTGCCCACACCACGACGGCGGTTACGCCGCAGTCGTGGTGTGAAAGCGACGCAGCGCGAGCGGTACGCAAATGGCGGTGATCAGCACGCACCACGCGACCATCGCGACGACCGGGTGATCGAGCTGCCACGAGCCGGTCACGTTGGTGCCTTGGGAAACGTGGCGAATGGCCGCGACGATCGATGAGAGCGGATCCCACTCTCCGATGACTCGCAGCACCACCTTCATGCCCCCAATCGGCACGAAGACGCCCGCGAGGAAGGACAGCGGGAGCATGATCGCAAAGCCGATGCCCTGCATCGCGTCGGTGCTGCGCAGGATCATCCCCATCAAGACGCCAAAAGTCGTGAAGGCGGTGAGGCCGAGGAGAATGAGCCCGATCAGCTCGAAGAACGTCACAACGTCGAGCTGGGGACGCCAACCGAGCCCGATGCCGATCCCCGCCACGATCAAGAGGCCAAGGATCTGTTCGAGAATCTGGCCAATGACTTGCGCCGAGATCACCGAAAGCCGTGTCACCGGCAGGGACCGAAACCGGTCGACGACGCCGCTCGTGAAGTCGCCCGCCGTCGCCACGCCCGCCCCAATGACGCCAAAGGCGAGGCTCTGACCGATGAGGCCGGGCAACAGATAGTTCTGGTACGTGATTCCAGGAATGCGAATTGCCGAGCCAAAGACGTACAGGAACAACAAGGTGAACATGATCGGCTGGATCGTGACGTCGCTCAAGCGCGTGGGTACCCGTGGAATCGTCCTCAACCCCCGGGCCACGAGGAGCGACGTCTCGCGCAGATAGCGCACGAAGGCCGGCGGTCTCGTCGGGAGCTCTTCGTAGCTCGATCGCGCGGGAATGGTTGCGGTGATGGTCATGACAGTGACTCCTCAAGGTCCTTGTTCTGTTCGTCGAGCGGCACCTGGCCCGTCAGAGCGAGGAAGGCGTCGTCGAGGGTGGGCCGGCGCAGGGCGATCTCGTCAATCTCGACGTCGACGACGCTGACCGCGCGCGCCACTGCGGCGAGGTCGTCGACGTCGTGCGGAGCCGGTATTGAGATCATGCGCTGGCCCGAAGCGATCGTGAGCTCGAAGCTCGAGTTCAATGCCGCGATGAGCCGATCGAGTCCTGTGGCCGTCGAGGCGATGACGTCGACGCGCTGGTCACCAATCTCGGACTTCAGGTCGTTCGCCGTGCCGGCCGCGATGGCGCGTCCGTGATCGAGCAGCACGATGTGGTCGGCCAGTGCGTCGGCCTCTTCGAGGTACTGGGTCGTGAGAAACAAGGTGACGCCTGAAGCCACCAATTCGCGGATGGTCGTCCAGACGACCTGCCGGCTACGCGGGTCGAGCCCCGTCGTCGGCTCGTCGAGAATGAGGATCTGGGGCTGGACGACGAGGCTCGCCGCGAGGTCGATCCGCCGACGCTGGCCTCCCGACACCGACTTCACGAGCTTGTCGCGAAACTCAACCATGTCAAAGCGTTCGATGAGGTTGTTCGTCACGGCCTCGGCCGCTCTCTTGCCGTACCCGCGAAGCCGCGCCATGAGCACGAGGTTCTCCTTCGCGGTGAGGTTGTCCTCAAGGGCGGCGAACTGGCCGGTGAGCGAGAGCACGCTGCGCACGGCGTCAGAGTGCTTCACGACGTCATGCCCGCAGACCGTCGCGGTACCGCTCGTCGGTTCGATCAGCGTCGCGAGCATGCGGACTATCGTCGTCTTTCCCGCGCCGTTTGGACCGAGCAAGGAGACAACCGAGCCCGACGTAACCTCGAGATTGAAGTCCTTCACGGCGACGAAGTCGCCAAAGCGTTTGGTGAGGTGGTTCGTCTCGACGACGAGTTCGGTGGATGGCATAGATCTCCTTTCGCCGGAAACCCTACAGTAACTAAAAAGATTTAGCAACTGACATTATTGTGAATTTCTCGGTATCATGGAAGTGTGACCGAAACACCAGACGAGCGTCGGCCTGATCTCTTGGAGATGCGCCGGAGGATTCGCGAGCACCTGAACGATCACGGCGAAGATCAGGGACTGCGACAGCGCAAGAAGGCGATGATGCGCCAACTTATCTCTGACACCGCCACGTTGATGTTCCTCCAACGTGGCTTCGATGAGGTTCGCGTGAGTGAAGTTGCGGCCGAGTGTGACATCTCTGAAAAGACCGTCTACAACTACTTCCCGACCAAGGAGTCCCTGCTCTTTGATCGCGAAGAGGAGTCGACCAACGCCTTTCGAAGGGCCCTCGGACCCGACGGCGCCAACGTCTCACCGGTCGACGCCGTCGTCGAGGTGTTAACCGACGAGCTCGACCGGCTCATCGCGTACCTCACGACGACCAACGCCTCAGTGATGCCCGAGGTCCTCCAATTCAATGAACTGATCGAGCGGACCCCCTCGCTGCGCGCATACCGCACGGACATGCTCGAGCGCTTCGCACGGGTCGCGGCAGAATCCATGGCCGTACGAGCCGGGGTCAATCCCACCGACCCCGAGCCCCAGATCGCGGCCGACGCGCTCGTCGGGCTCTGGCGCGTCTTCTACCGCGCCGTGTTGAAGTACTCGACCGAATCACAGAACCCCAGCGAGCTTCGAGAAGCCGTCCTCGACGAGGTACGCCGAGCCGCGCGACTGATCGACACCGGACTCTGGTCGTTTGCGACGGTCGTCCAAGGATCGAACGGGCGCGCCCAGTTCAAGGCGGCCGCGGACGCCTCGAACGAGGCGCGAAAGCAGGTGATGCTCGCCATGAAGCAGGCCCGCGACGCGTGGCGAGCCCTCAAGTCCGAAATGGAGCTGCTCGCTCGCGAGCAATCGGACCCCAGATCGCGGCAGTCAACGCGAAAACTCGCTCACCAGATGGCCGTGCGCGAGGCAAACGAACTGCGCCGACAGGTCCATCAGGAACGCCAAGAGATGAAACAAGAGATGAAGCAGGCAATCAAGCGTGCTCGCCAGACGGGGCGCCAGGGCCGCTAGGGGGCGCTGCAAGAACTCTCGCGGCAGTCAGGTCCTCACTCGCGCACGTGGGCGGCGTCGCCGGTTCGAAGGCTCCCCCGTCTCACGACGGCTGCCCGCACCCCGACGATCCCATCGTGGTGGCGCGCGATGTGGCGCAGAATCTCGAGCTGGCGATCGAGCGCACCGGGCTGTCCTCTCGTTGTCATGACACAGCGGCTGCAGCCCTTTTCGATCGCGACCTCGCACTCGCCGAGCACGACCCTTGAGCCAATCGCGAGCGGTGAGGAGTCCCCGGCGGCGGGCGCCAGCAGAACATTCGGTCGAAATCGGCGTACGTCCCACTGCAGGTCGGGGCGTTCACGAGCGAGCTGCTCGAGATCTTCCGAGGTCAGCAGGTGGAGCGGACTCTCGTCGACGAACGAGCCACCCATGCCTTTCCAGCTCACCAGCTCGGACGCATCGTCTTCGAAGTCCTCGGGCGAGAGGAACGTGGCGGCACCGAATTCGCTGGCCTCGACGAGTCGAACCGGCCGATCCAGCCATGTGGTGAGCGCCTCATCGAGTGAGTTGCCAGGTGACAACGGTTCCCTGTCGGGTAGCGTCACCGCGAGCACACCGTTACACGTCGTCGCGGCCGCCTCGAGCAGTCGGCCCTCGCGCTTTGCCGATACGACGGTGTTCGTCGCGAGGTCAAGGATGCCGTACCGTCGGTCCCCCTCGACGCCGACGGGATTGACGACGAGCTCATCGCACTCTTCACCTTGGAGGGATTTGACCGGATAACGCCACAGCGACGCAATCCGCCACGACGCTGCGATGTCGCTCATTGGCGCACTCCAGGTCAGCGCAACGTGATGAGGTGGATGTCCTGGATGCCGTCGGTGTGGCGAAGCCGCTCAACAACTTCGTTGGGCGTGGGCGCCTCGGTCGAAAGGACCATGAGCGCTGTCTTCGTCTCGGGGTCCGGTCCCACCGCCATCGAAGAAATCGAGATGTCCGCCTCCCCAAGAGCGAGACCGACGCGTCCGATCATGCCGGGTCGGTCGTCGTTGTGTACGACAAGCATCGAGGCGGCGGGCGCGATCTCTACCGCGTGCCCGTCGACGCTCACAATGCGAGTCTCGACACGAGTACCAATGGTCATGAGCGTGCCCGAGACGCTGTGGCCGTCGGAGCGAACGGTAATGAGCGAGATGTATTCCAAACTCGCGACCGAGGAGACCTCTTTGTAGGTGAGGTGGTGCTCTTCGGCGAGCTGCGGCGCGTTGACGAAGGAGACGCCCTCGTGCCCGCTTGCCCCGAGCAGTCCCTTGAGCGCACAGAGCGTCAGGATCTTCGTGCCGGCGCCCGCGAGCTCACCCTGATAGATGACCTCGAGGTCGGCTGGCTGTCCGTCGAGCAGTCCCCCGATGAAACGACCGAGGACCTCCGCGAGCCCCATGAAGGGGCTCACCGAATTGGAGACCTCCCCGGCCGAGACGTTGACCGCGAACGGCACGAAGTCGTTCGCCAACGCGAGCTCAACCTGCTCGGCGATGGTGATGCCCGCCTTGTCCTGAGCTTCGAAGGTCGACGCGCCGAGGTGGGGAACGACGACGACCGACGCCAGATCGAAGAGCGGCGATTCGGTGGTCGGCTCCTTCTCGAAGACGTCGAGGGCGGCCCCTTGCACCTTGCCCGTCCGGACCGCCTCGGCGAGATCGGCCTCGTTCACGATGCCGCCGCGCGCGACGTTGATGATGCGCACGCCGGGCT
>JBAUSF010000128.1:0-3516 GCA_049581565.1 Acidimicrobiales bacterium | reverse complement strand
GTCAGACCCTCAACTCTTCAGGCGGACGGTGGATCCAGGTTAAAGACATAGGGGTAGCTGCCGTTGGCGACGGCGGTGCCACACGGGTCGTAGGCGTCACTGCCGCAGCCCGGCGGCAGCTGCGTTCCGACAACGATGCCCGAGTCGTTCTGGTATGTGCTCGTCGCAACGAGTAGGTTGCCGGGAACAAGCGTGGTCGTGGGTGCGGCGCTGCTGCCACGCGCCGGAGCCTGCATTGCCACCCCGGCTATGGCGGCGCACATCGACAGGGCGGCGGCGAATCGAAGTCCTCGCCGTAAAGAACGAAGTTGTCGCATGGGTATCTTCCTCTCCTAGAAGGTGGTACTAGCCGGAACGTACCGACGAAAGGTAAGGGTCCAGTGATGCGCTTTGGAACGTGACGAAAATCTCTCCCTCGGGTGCACGCTTGAGGATGCGTTGTGTGAATTCCAGGTCAGGGCGTAAAACTGGTCCGTCCGAAGACGGCACCGTGCGAGCGTGAACCGGCAGCGAGCCATTCATCTTGATCACGGGCCTCGCGAGTTGAACCATGTGGCGCTGCCCGGCACCGGGTCAATGTGAACCCGAGGTGGCCCGCACTTTTCATTACTGTCGCTCGTGCGTTGCCCTAGCCGGCACCCACGAAATATTGGATGTGCCTCAGACGTCACTGTCACAGGCCGGCTACGAGACGCTCCATCGAATTCGCTGTCTCAAAGAGCAGGCCCTCTATAACCAACCTGGTGTGCAAAGAGGTGTTGATATACCTGCGGACCTCGTGGTCACGCGGCGTCGATTGCGCGCAACAGCGCGCGAACGTGGGCGCGCATCGAATCGACGACCCGTGTTGCGCCGTCCTCCTCCATCAAGAGGCCGAACTCGGTACAGCACAGCCCCACGACCTCGGCACCGCGATTGCGACAGTTCACCGCAATCGCGGCGAAACGCTCCCGCGTAGCGTCGCGCACAATGCCCAGAGTCAGTTCGTCGTAGATCATCGCGTGCAGCTCATCGATCTCTGACGCTGTCGGGATCACCACGCGAATGTCACGCTCCTCAAGGTAGGTCGCATAAAACGGCTCCTCCATCGTGTAACGCGTACCGAGAACGGCCACGCTCGACGCCCCGAGGGTGGAGAGTGACTCGATCAGAGCGTCGCGAATGTCGACAAACGGAACGCTCAGGGCGACGACCACGCGATCAGCCACGATATGGGGGGTGTTGACCGCGAGGGCGATCACGCTGGCCCCGGCCGCTTCGAGACGTCGGGCCGAGTCAACGAGCAGGTCGGCCACCGCGTCCCAGTTCCCCTCCGAACTCCACGTAGCCAGGTCGTGAAAATCAATGGAGTCGATGACCATGCGCGGTTGCGTCCAGGATGATGGCTCCTTGCGACTGAGTCGATTGGCGTAGGCGTAGTAACTCGCCGTCGACTCCCAGGACATTCCTCCAATCAATCCGATGCGTCCACTCGTCATGGTGCATGAGCCTACGAGCAACGACCAACGAAAAGGTCGACGTGGAGAGGGATTCGTACCTCAATCGAACAGGTCGGCACCGTTCATCGACCCATTGAGAGATAGCACGTGGGATGAGGCGCCACAAACAAAGTGGTACCCGGTGCCCTCGCTCGACCACGAACTGCGAAGCCTCTTCAGCTGCGAATCGATCATCTCAGGGACTTGGGCTGGCAACCCCGGCGTGTCCTCGCTCGCGAGCACGAGCGCCTCTGCGGCGCGCTCGAGAAGGTTGTCAACGACACGTTCTGCGATTGCATGCGACATACCCCACGATGTCGCCTCTCTAATGACTCCGTCTTTCGATACACGGTCAAGACGCGGAACCTGATCGACGTACATGGCGAGCCGATCGAGGCCGTAATGCATCGTCGACATCACGTCGTAAAGAGGCGCGAGACCGAGCGATCCGTCTCGACTGTGGAGTAAGGAATAGTTCTTCGCATGGGCGTCGCCGTTGCCTACGAGGACCTGCATAACGACATAGGAGAGGAGCGTCGGGAGCGAATCGGGAGCGACGCCACCGAGCACGGTAGCGATCGCGCGAAACTTCGGTCCGCCATCTTCTTCGTATTTGCGCGCAGGCGGCAGTCCTGTCGCCTGACAGAAGTCTTCTTGATGGATTCTTTCGACCCGACCGTGCTCGTCGACGATACGGTCATATCGCGAGACCACGATCAGCGGACGGTCTCCAGCCCGAATGGTTGTGACGTCCGCGACGGGAATCCCCAGATGCTTGGCAACCCTCATGCAGAAGGCTTCGTTTTCGACCGAGTAGGGGTAACCTCGGATCTCCGGTTTGAGGATGTGCGTCGACGGAGTGCCGTCTACCGGCCTTCCCCACCGTCCGTCCGGCATTTTCGTTAGCACCAGTTTCTCTTGCGCACCACCAAGCGAAATTCGGACGCGTTCGTTTGCGCCAAGCGGGGTCGTCCGAAGATTGGAAACCAAACGAATCAGCTCATCTTCGTCGAGCGGTTCGGCGGTCGTCGTGGTCGCCGCCGCCGGCGGTGGACTGTCGGACGGTTGGATGACGATGGCGCCCGCGCAGTCTCGACCGAGAGCCCTAATGAGACCGAACGTGTCATTGCTCCGAAGTCCAAGTTCCGCGGCGACCGCCAGGAGGGGATCCCCTTCGGGAAGCAAGCCGTCGAGGAAAGGGCGGACAACTCCATTCCCGAAGACTTCTGCCGAAACAGGGAGCGAGAGAGACAGGAGCGGCGTACCGCCTTCGTACTCTGCTCTGGCTTCTGCGGTGTACTCGAGTCGTAGGCGCTGGCGGTTTTGCTCCACGACTGCCACGCGCATGCCGTAGAGCCAAATCTGCAGCGAATCAACCACTACCAGTCAGCCTTCTGGAGCGTCATCCGGACGCCGAGCCGCTTGAGGATCGCGACGATCCGACGGAGCTGTTCGGTCTCCTGACCGTTTTCGAGCCTGGAGAGATAGGAAGGACTGATCCCTACGCTTTCGGCCAGATCAGCTTGGGAGATTCCCGCCTGAGCTCGATAGTGGCGAATCGCAGCCCCGATGGAGGCTGCCGTGTACACGCGGTAGAGGTTCTCGGGCGGAGCGTCGTTGGAGTTACGCATATTCACAATATAGTACATTACGTCGTAACTTGCTGATTTACGTAATACCCGCCTCAATGCGTGGTCTTGTTCTTTTCCACAAGTTGAGCCAAGTGGTTGCTAGAACGCATCCGCGATTATCGACGACGTTTGCTGCCCACTGCGACGATTCGCGCATCAAAGATTATCAGCCTCAAAGGCTGAGACACCCGTAAGCGGCCGACGAGTTAGGGGCCCAGCGTCGATGCAAGGTTTGGCTGCTCGATTATGCCACGTCCTGCGACGAGGAAGTTCGAAAAGTTCGTTATTCAGAAGCTCCAAGTTGTTCGACCACGTCCTTGATGCTCTCCACGGTCAAGGGGTCAAGCGTGTTCGCGCGGGTGTTGCTTGATCACTGCCTGCCTCCTTTCACGATTAAGTGCCAGGAC
>JBAUSF010000127.1:0-2112 GCA_049581565.1 Acidimicrobiales bacterium | reverse complement strand
TGGATCGAATCGAGTCATTCAACAGGTGCACCAGGTCGTTATCGTCTTCGGCAATGACTTCGGCGATGATGTCGAAGCTGCCCGCGGTCATCACGACGTAGTTGGCCTCGTCGATCGCCGCTACTTTGTCTGCCACCAAACGCACGTCGCCTTGCACGCGGATGCCGATCAGCGCTTCGCGGCCGTAGCCGAGTTGCAGGGGATCGGTGATCGCGACGATCTGCATGACGCCCGAATCCTTCAAGCGCTGCACGCGGCGGCGAACCGCCGCCTCGGAGAGTCCAATCTCCTCGGCGATCGCGCCGTAGGCGCGCCGACCGTCCTTCTGCAGGTGGTTGATGATCTTGCGATCAAGCGCGTCGAGCGCCCCCGGTGCAGAGTTGACGAGCTCAATGTTTACGCGATCGTCACCAGATTGACTCTGTCGTTGTGGTTTGGGTGCTGGCATTTTTGTTTCCTGAGCGGGAGACCTTGCGGTCTCGGTGCTGCGGATAATTTCAGTATAGGGGCTTTAGGCGACGGAAAGCGTCGTGAATTTGCCCTTGGAGTCCTCTTTTCTGCTGATTCGGTTGCAAAGTCCTTGTGCCGTCTGGCAGAGTAGCGAGGGACGCCGCCATCGGGCAGCGCGTTGTGAAGGGAGCATCATGCGTCGTTTGGAGAACTTCATCGGGGGCGAGAGGGTGGCGCCGAAGAGCGGCTCCTACGTTGAGCTCATCAATCCGGCGACTGGCGAACCGTTCGCCGAGATGCCGGTCTCGAACGCCGCCGACATCGATTTCGCGGTCGGTGTCGCCGAAAAGGCGTTCGCTTCGTGGAAGCGCTCGACTCCCTCCCAGCGCTCGATGGCCCTGCTCAAGATCGCGGACCTCTTCGAAGCCCACGCCGAAGAGCTCGTCGCCATCGAAGCGGAGAACACCGGCAAGATCATCGCGGTCACGATGAGCGAGGAGATCCCTCCGATGCTCGACCAGATTCGCTTCTTCGCAGGCGCCGCACGACTCCTCGAGGGCCGCGGCGCGGCGGAGTACATGGAAGGCATGACGAGCTACGTGCGTCGTGAGCCCGTAGGCGTCTGCGGGGCCGTGACGCCGTGGAACTACCCGATGATGATGGCCGTGTGGAAGTGGGCACCCGCGATTGCGGCGGGCAACACCATGGTGCTGAAGCCGAGCGACACCACACCGGCGTCGGCGCTCTTCATGGCTGAGCTCATGAGCGAGGTTCTCCCCGAGGGTGTCTTTGGCGTCGTCTGCGGCGACCGGGCGACGGGTCGCGCGCTCGTCGAGCACCCGACCCCCGCGATGGTCTCGATCACCGGTTCGGTACGAGCCGGCACTGAAGTCGCCGAATCGGCGGCGCACGATCTGAAGCGTGTCCACCTCGAGCTCGGGGGCAAGGCGCCCGTCATTGTCTTTGACGATGTGGACATCGAGAGCGCGGTCGAGAGCATCGCGATTGCCGGCTACTTCAACGCCGGCCAGGACTGCACCGCCGCGACGCGCGTGCTGGCGGGGGCGGGCGTGTACCGCGACTTCGTCGACGCCCTCGCCGAGCAGGCGAGCAACACGCTGATCGGGCTGCCCGAGAGCGCGGAAGCGCTCTTTGGACCGGTTAACAACCGTTCGCAGTTCGATCGGGTGAACGGGTTCGTCGCGCGTACGCCCTCGCACGCCTCGGTCGTGGCGGGTGGTGCCCCCGTCCACGGCGACGGATTCTTCATCTCGCCGACCGTGGTGGCCGGACTTCACCAGGACGACGAGATGATCCAGAACGAGATCTTTGGTCCGGTGATCACCGTCCAGCAGTTCTCCGACGAGGCCGAAGCCTTGAGCTGGGCTAATGGCGTCCAGTACGGGCTCGCGTCGTCGGTCTGGACGAAAGACCACGGGCGGGCCCTGCGATTCGCGCGCGACCTCGACTTTGGCTGCGTGTGGATCAATACCCATATTCCCCTGGTCGCGGAGATGCCCCACGGCGGCTTCAAGAAGTCGGGCTACGGAAAGGACCTCTCGGTGTACGGCTTTGAGGACTACACGCGCATCAAGCACGTGATGCACAACCTCGAGTTCTAGTTTCTTCGTCGGGTCCCGCGCGCCAGTTGTTAGCGTGGGG
>JBAUSF010000126.1:0-12749 GCA_049581565.1 Acidimicrobiales bacterium | reverse complement strand
GCGCGCACTCGTCTCGATCCATCTAAGAAATTTGTAAACAACCGATGATGATCGAGCGGCGCATCGGTATGCGTACCGATGCGCAACGTCCCCTCGTCAGTAGCGAGAGCGCCGGGTACACTCCGGCTACGGTCCATCGTCGGATCAAAGAGCAGCAGCAACGATGGTCGAAGAAAGGAGAACCATGGCGCACAATGTGGGGCTAGAACGTGCTCTTGGCGCCGACGTCCGCGGCGACGGATGGGCTCGGCGCTGGTGATCCAGCATCCCTTCTTCGACGTCGATCCGTGGCTCTTGCGCGAAAGCCGGTTCGACCTTGACGTGCTGGCCCAAAGCGAATCGCTCTTCACGCTGTCGAACGGGCATATTGGCTGGCGCGGCAACCTCGATGAAGGAGAGCCGCACGGTTTGCTCGGTTCTTATTTGAATGGCGTCTACGACTTACGGCCCCTGCCCTACGCCGAGGCGGGTTACGGCTACCCGGAGCAGGACCAGGTTGTCGTCAACGTGACCGACGGAAAGGTCTTGCGACTCCTCGTCGACGACGAGCCCTTCGACATCCGCTACGGCACGCTGCATCTCCACGAGCGGGTGCTCGACTTTCGTTCCGGATTGCTCGAGCGCCGAGCCGAATGGTCGACACCAACCGACAAGCGGGTCCGCGTCACCTCGACGAGACTGGTCTCGCTCGTCGAACGCTCGATCGCCGCGATCAAGTATCAGGTGGAAGCCGTTGACGCCGTACGAATCGTCGTACAGTCCGAGCTCGTCGCGAACGAGCCCCCACCTCCACCGCCGGTCTTTGATCCTCGGACCTCGGTGACGCTCGAGGCGCCCTGGCGTTCACTCGACTTCGATCACCGCGACACGAGGGCGTTGCTGCTGCACGAAACGAGCTACAGCGACATCACCATGTCGGCGGCGATGGATCACGAGGTCAGCGGACCGTCGAGCACCGAAGTGATGTCGGAGAGCTTCGCCGACGTGTGTCGGGTCACCGTCACCGTCGCGCTCGAACCGGGCGAGCGACTGACCATCATCAAGTACGTGGCCTACGGCTGGTCCGCGGTGCGCTCGAAGGAAGCACTTCGAGATCAGACGAGCGCCGCGCTCGTCGCGGCGCGCGCGAGCGGGTGGGACGGGCTCTGCAAGGAGCAGCGCGATTACCTGGACGACTTCTGGAGGCGCGCCGATGTGGAGATCGACGGCGATGAGGAGATTCAGCAGGCGGTGCGTTTCTCGCTTTTTCACGTTCTCCAAGCGGGTGCTCGAAACGAAGGCCGGGCTATTCCGGCAAAGGGCCTCACCGGAACGGGCTATGACGGTCACTGCTTTTGGGACAGCGAGATGTACGTAATGCCCGTGCTCAACTACACCGCTCCCGAAGCGGTAAAGCACGCGCTGACGTGGCGCCACAGCACCCTGGACCTCGCTCGTGAGCGTGCGGCACAGCTGGGATTCCGGGGAGCCGCGTTTCCCTGGCGAACCATCGCCGGGGCCGAGTGCTCGGCGTACTGGCCCGCGGGCACGGCCGCGTTCCACGTGAGCACCGACGTCGCCGACGCCGTCGTGCGGTACCTCCACGCGACGGCGGACGAGTCCTTTGAGCGTGAGTTCGGCTGTGAGATCCTGCTCGAGACGGCACGACTGTGGGCCTCGCTCGGCCACTTCGATTTGAAGGGCGCCTTTCGCATTGACGGCGTCACGGGGCCCGATGAGTACAGCGCCATTGCGGACAACAACGTCTACACCAACGTGATGGTGATTCGAAATCTTCGCGCCGCCGCCGACACCGCCGAGCGCCAGAGCGAGGTCGCCCAGCGTCTCGGTGTGGACGAAAAGGAGATCGCCAGTTGGCGCGCGGCCGCCGAGGCGATGTTCATCCCCTTTGACGAGATGCTCGGGGTCCACCAGCAGTCCGAGGGCTTCACCTTCCACCAGCTCTGGGACTTCGAAGGCACGGAAGATGACGAGTATCCGCTCTTGCTGCACTTTCCCTACTTTGACCTCTACCGCAAGCAGGTCATCAAGCAGGCTGACCTCGTGCTCGCGATGGTGCTCTGCGGCGAAGACTTCACCGACGAGCAGAAACTCGCCAACTTCGACTACTACGAGCGACTCACGGTGCGCGACTCCTCGTTGTCGGCGTGCGTGCAGTCGGTGATGGCGGCAGAGGTCGGCTACCTGGACCTCGCCTACGACTACTTGGCCGAGGCGGCGCTGATGGACCTCGACGACCTCGAGCACAACACCCGCGACGGCCTGCACATGGCTTCCCTCGCGGGATCGTGGATTGCGCTCGTCGCCGGGCTCGCCGGGATGCGAAATTGGAGCGACTCGCTTTCTTTCTCGCCCGAGCTACCCGATGGGATCACTCGCCTTGCGTTCAATATCGTGTTCTGTTCGCGCCGTCTACGGGTCGAGACGAGACCGGATTCCACGACGTATGAGCTGGTCGAAGGAGACGCGCTCACCGTTCGGCACCGGGGAGAGTCGATCGAGCTGAGGGTCGGAGCGCCCGTCGTCGCGACCTCGACGCGAGCGCCCCACCCCGCGCGGGAGGCACCGGGCCAGCCCTTCGGGCGAGCGCCGCTTCGCCGACTGGCCGACAGCCAGCGGGTAGCCGACGATGCCGAGTGACGGTGTGCCAATGAGCGTGGAGTCGGTGGATGCCATCTCGTACAGGGCCTGGCTCTTTGACATGGACGGGGTGTTGACCCAAACCGCCCTCGTGCACGCGCAAGCCTGGAAGCAGGCCTTTGACGCGTTCCTCCTCGAAGAGGGTCGGCGAACCGGCACGACGTACCCACCCTTCGACCCCGAGGCCGACTACGAGAAGTACGTCGACGGCGAGCCGCGCGAAGACGGCGTTCGCAACTTTCTTGCGGCTCGGGGCATCACGCTGCCCGAGGGCAACGAAGACGATCCTCCCGATGCGCGCACCGTCTACGGCGTGGGCAACCGCAAGAACGCGCTCGTCTTGAAGGTGATAGCGGCACAAGGCGTCAAGGTCTACGACGGCGCCGTCACGCTCGTCAAGTACCTGCGTCAGCACGGCGTCAAGGTGGCCGTCATCTCGGCGAGTGAGAACACCGTGGCGGCCCTCACTGCTGCGGGCATTGTCGATCTCTTCGACGCTCGCGTGGACGGTCACACCGTGAAGGAGCTGCACCTCCAGGGAAAGCCCGCACCCGACAGCTTTCTCGAGGGGGCGAAGATGCTCAACGTCGATCCTTCTGCGGCCGTCGTGGTCGAAGACGCGCTCGCGGGAGTGCAGGCGGGTCGAGCGGGCAATTTTGCGCTCGTCGTCGGCGTCGATAACCACGACGACGAGGGGCACCACGACTACGCCGATCAGCTGCGCGCCGACGGCGCCGACGTCGTCGCTACCAATCTCGCCGTGTTCGTGCCCGCGGGCGCGACGTCATGACGCAGTGACGAATCCCGATCGGATGGCGCTAACCGGCTCGAGGTACGTCCAAGTAGGGTGATGGTTCATGACCCTTGACGACGACTCGTACGACTTCGGTATGGCCGCGGCGTCGCTTCGCTCCAATGTCTCGGACGTGCATATCTTGCTCAAGGCACTCTGCGACGAGCTCACCGACGCCCTGGGCGATCGGCTGCAGATTCAAAGAGCCGGTGGACGGCTGCACAAGTCTGACACCATCGCCGCGGTCCAGATCGCACTCGGTGGCAATCAGTTCGAGGCGACGGTTGACGGCGCGGTGCTGCGCTGCACCGTCGGGCACGTGTCGGGCGGGATCCGCATACGAAGCGAGTCGGTCGACGTGGACCAGTGGATCGTAAAGCTCTTGCAAGCATTGAAGGCCGAGGCGAGCCATAGTGACTCTGCTCGCCGGGCCCTAGAGAACATTGTCATCGGAGGACACTCGTGAGCGACGTAACCAGCGATCTACCAGAAGCGACCGAGCATCGCCTCGAAGAACTCGAACACGGACTCTTCACTTCAGACCTCTCGGTCAATGAGTTCCTGCTGATCAAAGAGGTGGGGTTTCATCCGGTCGGTCTCGTGATGGGATCGTCGATCTATCACACGGGCATCCAGACTCGTAAGTGGAACCAGAGCCAGGAGCTGACGAAGCTCACCGAGGCGATGTACAACGCCCGCGAGCTCGCCATGACGCGGATGGAAGAAGAGGCCGCCGAACTCGGCGCTGACGGCGTCGTCGGTGTTCGACTCGACGTCAACTACTACGAGTGGGGTAAGGACGCCGCGGAGTTCATCGCGGTCGGCACGGCCGTGAAGGCAGAAGACGGTGTCTCTCGACGCAACAAGCTCGGCAAGCCCTTCACGTCGGACCTCTCGGGACAGGACTTCTGGACGCTTTCCCAGACGGGGTACGCACCCCAAGGGCTCGTGATGGGAACCTGCGTGTACCACATTGCCCACCGGGGTCTCGGCCAGACGCTCGGCACGACCGGCCAGAACGTCGAGCTGCCCAATTTCACCCAAGCGCTCTACGAGGCACGAGAGCTCGCCATGACCCGCATGCAGGACGAAGCGAATGAACTCGGCGCGACGGGCATCGTCGGCGTGCGCCTGGAGGAGAAGTCGCACCAGTGGGGCTCGCACACCATTGAGTTCCTCGCGCTCGGCACGGCCGTCACCAAGAGCGACGGCGAGGTCACCCTCGCCAAACCCACCACGATCATCTCGCTCGATAACTAGTGACACCCGGCGACCTGCCCGAAGCGGCTGAGCGGCGCCTGAAAGAGGGGGCCTTCTCGTCGGGACTGAGCGTCAACGACTTTGCGGCGTGCCTCACGATGGGCCTAGAGCCGGTGGGACTCGTGCAGGGATTCTGTGCGATGCAGTCGAGCAACTTCGGCCGAGGCCTCATGCAGCGGGGCCTCTCGCCCTACGGCGGCAGTCAGAGCGGATACGTCCAGAACTACCAGTGCCCCCACGGATTCATCTCCAACGAGCACCGCGCCTGGGGACAGAACTACGAAGAGACCTGGGTCGAGAACGGATGGAACGAGGGATTTAGATCGGCGTACTCACGAATGCTCGAAGAAGCCCAGGAGATCGGCGCGCACGGCATCGTCGGCGTCGTCGACACTGAGAGTGCTCTGAGCGAGTCCGGCATCATCGAGTTTCTTCTGCGCGGCACCGCCGTCAAACTCGAGAACGCACCGGCCCCAACGACGGTGCCGTGGACGACGTACCTCGCCGGTCAGCGACTGGCGAAGATCTTTGAAGCCGGCTACGCACCCGTCTCGGTCGTGGCGGCCATCAGCTCGATGCGCGTGTGGGCGTACTGCATCACGGAGTACCTGATGGGCGGCAGCGGGGGAATGTGGGGTAACCCCAACTCCTCTGAGGTCGACCAACTGGTTCGCGCGAAGACCTACGTGCGATCCACGGCACTCAGCACCGCTCGCAACGAGCTGCATAACGACGCTCTCCACGGTGCCGAGCTCGTTCTCCGCGAGCGTGAGTTCGAGCACGGTGACTACGAGGTGCAGGCACTGCTTCGGGGCAATCGTATTCGACGGTTCAAGGACTTCGAAGCCATCGCCGTCCCCCAACCAACGGTGCGACTCTCGTGAGCGCCTCTGTTGACGTGAAGGCCGAAGTGCGTGCTGCCCTTCTATCCGAGGGAACGGCGCCCACTGCAAGGTCCGTGTCACTCACGTCGGACCTCTCAATTGACGAGGAGCTGAACCTCCACTCCATTGGCTGGGAACCCGTTGAGCTGGTGAGCGGGGTGTCCATGTTCTCCGCGCCCGCGGGTATGTGGAACTGGGGGCAGGGCGAGATCGTCGGAGCGTCCGACGCCCACAATCGCGCCTTTGCGCACGCGATTGACCGCATCCACCAGGAGGCGTCCAACGCCGGTGGCCACGGGGTTGTTGGCGTGCACATCGAGCGCCAGGTCCATTCGACGCACGTCGAGGTCTCCCTCATCGGGACGGCCGTTCGTCCCGTGGGGTCTAAGAAGGTCGACGCGAGCGAGATCTTCGTCTCGGACCTCTCCGCGCGCGATTTCACGATGTTGATGGTTGCGGGCTGGGAGCCGCTCGGACTCGCGACCGGCGCGAGCTTCGTCTACGCGCCGCGGCGCACGATGGGAGCGGTCGTTCAACAGCAGTCCCAGAACGTCGAGTTGAAGAACTACACGGCGGCGATGTACTCGGCCCGCGAGGCCGCGATGCAGCGCATGCAGGAGTCGGCGCTTGGTATGAAGGGCTCCGGCGTCGTCGAGGTGAAGATCATCGAGGGGCCGATGCACTTCGCGTCACATGCGGTGGGCTTTGCCGCGTGGGGTACGGTGGTGCGCCTGAAGAAGGCTGTCCACCAGTCCGTGCAACCGCTCGCCGTCGTGTCGCTCAACGACGTGGCGGTCGCCTTTGACGCGGCGACGCTTGGCTGATGCGGCGGGCACTCCCGTTTGATCTCGGGCACGTCGGAGGCTAGCCTGCGGATCGAGGTGGCACATGACCGTGACGTGCAAGGTTACCGGTGAGTTCGCTCAGATCCTGACGTGTCAGCTCGACGCCGGTCAGTCCATGTACGCCGACGCGAGCAAGTTCCGCTGGAAGACGACCAATGTGACCCTCGAAACTCGCCTGACGACGCCGGGCGGCAAGGCGGACCAGGCACATCAGCAAGCCCAGCAGGGTGGCGGGAGCTTCTTGAAGGCGGCGCTCGCCACGGCGACCGAGGTCGCCAAGCGAGCCATATCGGGCCAGAGCCTCGCCTTTCAGTGGTTCACCCCCTCAGGCGGTTCGGGCCTGGTGGGCTTTGCGGGGGACCAGCCGGGCCAGGTGAAGCTCATCGAGCTCGACGGCTCGAGCGGATGGACAGCGGAGAGCCGGGCGTTCATCTGCGCCGAGTCGACGGTCAACTACGACATCAACTTTGCCGGCTTCGGGCTCGGGTACCGGGCGAAGGACGGCTACATCTTCGAACACTTCACGGGAACGGGCAGCCTCGTTCTCGGGGGTGGTGGAAGCCTCCTCGAAATCAATCCGTCCGACTACGGCGGGAAGCTCCAGGTCCACGGCGGCGCGCTCGTCGCTTTCTCTGACGCCGTCAGCTTCAACGTCGAACGGGTCGGCGCCTTTAACGCCCAAACGGCGATGACGGCGGTCTTTGGGGGATCGGGGCTCAACCTCATCACGCTCACCGGCGACGGTCCCGTCATCTTGCAATCGACGGTTCACAAGGAGTACGAAGAAGAGGACAAGCAGGACCAGAGCGCGTCACGCACGGGCATGCTCGGCCGGCTCTAGGAAAGGTAACGACATATGGCTCTATTTGACAAAGTCAAGGAACAGGCGTCCCAGCTCGCTCAAAAGGCCCAGGAGGCAGGAAAAGCGGGCCAGGCCAAGATTGAAGATGCTCAGGCCCGCCGCAAGGCGGACGGCATCCTCCGTCAGCTGGGAGCTGCTGTCTACGCGCAGCGCACCGGTACCGCGAGCGGGGACAACAGCGCGGACATCGACCGATTGGTCGGGGAGTTGAAGGCCTTCGAAGTAGAACACGGTCCACTCGCGAGTTCCGACGCCGCCGACGCCGCCGACGCCGCCTCACCGTCAACCTCGTCGGACGCCGCCAAGGACACGGACACGCCCGAAGGCGGATTCAAGCTATAAGCGTGAGCTTCATGGTGCGCCTCTGCACGCTGGTTGTGGCGATGAAGTTGCGCGGTTGATGGACGACGGGATCCGGTCTAGCGCGCCCCGAGGGTTCGACGCCCCTCGAGGAGCGCGACGACGTCTTCGTAGGGTATGGCGGGCGACCACAGGAAGCCCTGGCCGAGCTCACAGTGGAGGCTGCGCAGGTGGTCGCGTTGGACCGAGGTCTCGACGCCCTCGGCGAGCATCGTCATATCGAGCTTGTGTCCGAGTGAAATGATCGCCTCCAGCAGCACGTCGTTTCTCGAGCGATCGGTCGACGGGCTGACGAAGGACTGATCGATCTTGATGATCCTTGGTTGGAGCAACGCAAGGTAGGAGAGCGAAGAGAAGCCTGTCCCGAAGTCGTCGAGGGCAAAGGAGACACCCAGTTGGGCCAGTTGATCCATGACGTTGACGGTTTCGGTGACGTTAAGCAGCATCACGCTTTCGGTGATCTCGACGACGAGCTGGTCGCGCCCGAGCCCGGACTCGCGAAGGAGGGCTTCGACAACTGGCACCAGGCTTGGATCGTGGAATTGGCGCGCCGACAGGTTGACCGTGATGAAGCGCTCGCCCTGATCGATCGTTCGCCAGTTGCTCGCGGCTGTGATCGACTCCTTCAGCGCGAAGTGCCCGAGCTCGACGATGAGGTCGCTCTGTTCGGCGGCCGGGATGAAAACGCCGGGGGGAATCCAGCCCCTCGTCGGATGGCGCCAGCGCATCAAGGATTCAAACCCGACGATCTCGGTTGATGCGAGATTAACGATGGGTTGGTAGTGCATCGAGAGTTCGCCCGCCTGAAGAGCTTGGCGAAGCTCTTGAACCAGGGTGAAGCGATTGACCGCTTGAAGGTGCATGCTCGGCGTGAAGAGTACGTAGCGCCCCTTGCCCAGACGCTTTGCTTCGTACAGGGCGACGTCGGCCTTCTGGAGAAACTCGGTGCGATCATTGCCGGGGTCGTCCGAGACGGCAACCCCGATACTCACGCCCTGGTCGAACTTCGTACCAGAGACCGTGAACGGCTCGACGAGAGCCTGGAGGAGGCGCTTGGCGACCTGCTCGACGTCATCGATAGACGTGAGACTGTCAGCGAGGTAGAGGAATTCGTCACCGCCGAAGCGACAGAGCGTGTCAGAATCGCGAACGACACGTTCCAACCGTCGGGCGACCGAAATGAGCAGTTGGTCGCCGGCGAGGTGACCGAGGGAGTCGTTAACCCCCTTGAAGTCGTCAAGATCGAGGAGCAACACCGCGCACATTCCACCTTCACGAAGCATTTTCGCTCGAGCTTGGTCGAGGTGGTCGTTGAAGAGCGCGCGATTGGCGAGTCCCGTCAGCGTGTCGTGCAGCGCCTGGTGCGAGAGTTGCGCGGCGAGGGCACGTTCGTCCGTGATGTCGCGCTCGGAGATCACGTTATAGAGGATGTTGCCGTCGGCATCGCGTGCGGGTGAGCGCAGTACTTCAACGTAGATGACCCGGCCGTCCTTTCGTAGGTATCGCTTGACGTATCGCGACTGGCGTAGCTCCCCGCCCGTCACTCGTCGGTGTGACTCTTCGGTGATGCCGACGTCTTCGGGGTAGGTGAAGGGAGTCGAATCTCGTCCCATGACCTCTTCGCGCGAGAAACCGATCATCTTGCAGAATGCGTCATTGGCCGCAATGACACGGTCGTCTAGGTCCGTAAAGATCATGGGCGCCATGTTGTCTTCAAAGGCCAAGCGGAACTGCTGCTCAAGGGCCTGGAGCTGGCGAACGTAGCGGTTCTGCTCGGTGAGATCGTGGCCGTTGACGATGATACCCGCTACGTTGGCACTATCGAGGGCGTTCGTCGACACGAGCTCGATGTCGCGAACCTCGCCGTTCGCGGCGAGGGCGCGAACGTTGTCCCGTATCGTGCCACCTGGGGTTTGGAGCAGGCGTACGAACTCAGCCGCGACGCGCTCGATGTCTTCGGGATGCACGTACGCAAATGCATTGGTACCGAGTCCCTCTTCGATTGAGAGCCCAAATATTTGAAGGGCCTTCGGATTCGCGTATTTAACGACGCCCGACGCGTCGATGACGATCATGAGGTCCTCGGAGCGTCGACCGACTTCCTCCAAGGCGGCAAAGCGTTCGAGCGACGTCTTAACTGGAAGTCCTTCGCCTCCACTACTCGTCGACGCGTTCGTGACCAGCCGTTCATCAAATACGGCATCGTCGGAATGTTGTTCCTTATCGGGCCCCACTTCGCGGATGTTACTGGTTGTACAGGAAAGAGACGACCATGGGCGTGACAATATGGCCCGCACACGCCGTCAGCTTGTCACCCCACGGTGACGAGGGTACCGATTGGCGTGTGCGGCCAGAGCGCCGCGGCGTCGATGAAGGGCATCTCCACACAGCCGAGACTCTGGGGCCAGCCGTAGGAGGATCGTATGAATCCATGAAGCGCGTCGCCACCATGGAAGTACGACACCCACGGGATGCCCGTGTCGTCGTAGGCCTTGCCGTCAGGGAGCGTGCCCGACATCGTCGTCACCGTAAAGCGTAGGTAGACGGGGTAGGTGCCGTCCTGCGTTGGTGCGACCGAGACGCCGGTATTCGCGAACGACTTGAAAGTGACGCGTCCGTTCTGGTAGAGCTTCACGTTTTCGGGCAGCGATGTACTCACGTAGACGTAGTTGTAGCTCGAGGGATCTCTTTCGCGGTTGAGCACTGCGGTGACGAGTGCTTGCCACGTCGGGGTGTTCATTGATCCAGTTGTCGTCAGTCCTTGCACGTTTTGAAAACTCATCAGCGCTCCCTCGAGCACGACGTTCTGGGTACCTACTCGCCACTGGGACCGCAATATCGTAGGCAGCTGTTTGAAACGCCAGACGAAGTTGCCGGGCACGATCTCTGCTTGCGTAGTCGTTGCTGCTTTTTTCTCTGGAGGCGTCGTCGTGGTGGTGGTCGACGTCGTTGAGCTCGCAATCGTCGTGGTCGTCGTTGTCGTCGATGTTGTTGTCGTTGACGAGGGCAACGTGGTCGTCGTTGTCGTCGTCGTTGTGGTCGTGGTCGAAGGAGCCGATGGCACGAAGCTGACCGGAAGGTAGCGCAGCTGCGCGAGGAATTGGTCCTCGAGGCGAATCGAGAACGGCACCGCCGTGGACTGGTGGCTCGACGCTTGTGCAGTTGTGGTCAAGCCCAGGGAACCGAGCGTGAACGCACTGACTGCGATCAGGTAGGGAACCGAAGGGCTCTTCAATTTCATTGAGCAAGTTTACTGGGGCAACCTCTGTTCAAAGTCGCAGGCTCGTTACCGCATTCGAAGCCGAGGTACCCAGTACGCCACTTGGACCCTCGCGCGGCCCATATTCGCGACGACTTCGAAGAGAGTGAAGCTGGCTCCGAGGTGGCCCGATCGGACGCGGTGGTGGGACGTCCCATAGGACGGGTTCACCACGGCTCGAACAGTGGGAGCCTCACGGGCATTTTGTGCGCGGAGACGCTCTCATCTTGGGTGATCTGACGTTCGGGCGTCGTTCGGCGGCTTCGACTCAGCATCATGTTACGAACTGGTAACACTGCGCAACGAATTCACCTCGACGGGTGCTCGCAACAATGTAAATTAAGAAGGTGAATGCGTCGTTGCCGTCGAGGTTAGGGCGGTTCGTGCTCATTCCGTTTGCGCTCGGCGCACTGAGCGTCGGATTTCTCGTGGGGGCTAGTTCGCCGACTTCGGGATCACCGACGACGACGACCTCGACGAGTCTGACGGCTTCATCGACAACGACCGCGACCACGCCGGGTTCCACCTCGTCGACGTTGCCAACATCTTCGACTTCCTCGACGATCACCGCCCAGTCGAACCTGATCTGGCCCCAGAGCGGAAGTGCCGCCGTGATCGTGCCGCAGTTGGGAGTCGAGGCGGCCTCACCTTCCCAGCCGGTTCAGCCCATTGCGAGTCTGACGAAGATGATGACCGCCTGGGTCGTGCTCCACCGGTTGCCGCTGAGCGGGACCGCCACGGGTCCGTGCGAAGTCGTCAATCAGGGCGACCTCAATGTCTACAACGGTGACATCGCGATGGGCGAGTCGGTCGTCAGGATTGTGGGCGGGGAGCGACTCTGCGAGCGAACGCTGCTTCGCGGCATGCTCGTCCACTCGGCCGGTGACTACGCGGAGCTGCTGGCAGCACTGACGGGAATGCAGCCCACAACCTTCGTCGCCGCGATGAATCAGAGCGCACGCGCCATCGGACTGCGCGAGACGCACTACGCCGACGTCACCGGTATTTCCGCTGGCGACACCTCGACCGCAAAGAGTCAAGCGCTCATGGCATCTCTGCTGATGACCGACGAGCCCGTGGTCGAGGGCATCGTCGACCTGAGCGAGGTGACGCTTCCCGATGTTGGTGAAGTGAGCTCCTACACGCCCTACGTGGGTCACGGGAACGTCGTTGGCGTGAAGTCGGGCTTTACCGACGCGGCCGGAGGGTGTGACGTGATGGCCATGAACTACCGCATCGGGAGCGCCGTCTTTACCACGTACGCGGTCGTCCTCGGTGAGCACGGTGACAATCCACTCGGCACGGCCGGGCTCGACGCGCTGACGCTGTCGCACTCGATACGTCCGCTCATTGCACGAGTGGGCTCTCCTTCAGGCCCCGTGGTGCGTTGGATTGGTCCGGTGTCCGATGTGGTGACAACCACGACAACGTCTACAACGACCTCCACCACCTCTACGACGTCGACTACCTCAACGACCCTTATTACCGCGTCGCGCTAGTTCGCATCGTCACATTCGGCCTGGGCCAACCGACGAGGGGTTGCCCTTCGAGGCCGGTTGCGATCATTGCCGGGACCTGAGCGGGCAGCGTGATCGGCAGGTTCGCCGACGACTGGCCGAGTGAAACGTCGTAGGTGCCCGCGATGGTGCGGAATGATCCGTTCAAGAAGACGTCGAGGCTCGACATCGGAAGCGAGAGCGAGACCGAGCGAGTGGCGTGGGGCGCGAGTTTGACCCGGAGAAATCCTTTGAGCTGTTCGGGCGGTTCATCAGTGGCGCGGGGGTATTTGACGTATGCCTGCACCACGTCAACGCCCGCGCGCGACCCGGTGTTGGTCACGTCGACG
>JBAUSF010000125.1:0-4218 GCA_049581565.1 Acidimicrobiales bacterium | reverse complement strand
CCTTTGAGCTGTTCGGGCGGCTCATCAGCGGCGCGGGGGTATTTGACGTAGGCCTGCACCACGTCAACGCCCGTGCGCGACCCGGAGTTGGTCACGTCGACGTTGAGCAGTATGTTCCCGTTGCGCTCTGCGAGCGACCCGTTCGAGAGCGAGAAGCTCGTGTAATCGAGTCCGAAGCCAAAGGGAAAGAGCGGCGTGACGTCGTGTGCCTGGTACCAGCGATAGCCAACGTCGAGCGCGGCCGGTCCGACACCGAAGTCGACCACGTCGTCGGCGCCGGGAAACTGTGATGGCGTGGAAAGTGGCTGGGCGGTCGCGCTCGCCGGAAACGTGATCGGCAATCGGCCCGACGGATCGACCAAGCCAAAGAGTGTCGACGCGATCGCGGTTCCGTCAGCTTCTCCGGGATACCACGCCTCGAGAACGCTCTGGACCGAAGCGAGCCAGGGCATCGTGACGGGGCCACCCGTGTTCAGCACGACAACGGTATGGGGGTTTGCGGCGGCGACCGCTTCGATCAACTCGTTCTCGTCGCCGGGCAACGTCAGGTTGTCCTGATCGGCGCCCTCGGTGCTGGTCTTGCCCGCAAAGACGACCGCGACGCGCGCCGAGCGCGCCGCGTCGACCGCGGCGTTGATAAAAGGAGTCACGTCTCGTATGCCGAACTCCGGCGGGCCTTTTCGGCTCACGGTGAACCAGGTTCCCGTGAAGCGGTAACGGTGTCCGCGTCGAAGGCGCACGACGGTCGTCATAGTGACGGGCTCGTGGAGCCCCGGCGACGCGAGGATCTCGCGTCCGTTCATGTCGAACCAGGTGTCGCCAATGTTCCTGACCGCGACCTCGTAGCTTCCCGTCTTCTTCGCGTGAAAAACGGCGGACCAGTGGCTCCAGCCCCGACCCGTCCCCGGCCTCGTCGCCGTAACGATCGCGTTCGAGGCGTTCGACGCCGCCTCGATCGCGAGATCATCGTTGCCGAGCTGACTCCTCAGGGCACTGCCGTGCTCGATGGGGAGAGGGGTTTGGGTGACGATCCCCGAATTACCCAGGCGCCCGATTTCGATGACGGGCGTACCGGGGGCGTAGCTGATGTGCGTGGTGGCGCCTGCGGCAGTGCGAATGCCCTCGAGAGGCGTGACGAGAAAGGGCGGCACGACTCTCGAGCTGCCGTAGCCGGTGTTGACGGTCGATGATGAAGCGTCCGCGCCGATCACCGCGATCGAAGGGGTATGCGACGAGAGGGGAAGCTCGCCGCCCTCATTCCTCAGCAGGACGATCGACTCCTCTGCCGCACGCAGGGCAGTCGCGTCGTGCCGAGGAGTTGCTGTTGCGGTGTCCACCGTGGCGCGGTGCGGACGACCAATGAGTCCGTAGACGAACATCTCGGTGAGAATGGCACGTACCGCTCGATTCACGTATTGAATCGGCAAGAGGCCGGTGCGCACGATCTTCACGATGAGGGCCGCAGAGGCGGGCTTCACGAGATCGAGCCCGGCCTTGAAGGCGATCGCCGGATAGGGAACCGCTCGCAGGTCGGACCGTACGAAACCCGTGAAGCCCCACGACCTGAGCGTGTTGAAGATATAAGGACTTGCGCACTCGGGCGCTCCGTTCAGACGTCCCGAGGAGCACATGAGGGCCGCCACGTGAGCCTGTTTCACCGCCGCCTCAAAGGGCACGTTGTAGAGCTCGGCGAGCGCACGCGCCGTCACATCTTGATCGATTCGTGCCCGGGCGGTCTCCTGGCTGTAGGCGGTGAAGTGTTTGGCGAGCGCCATGACGTCAGCGGACTGGATGCCGTCGATATTGGCAACGCCGAGGGTGCTGGTGAGAAACGGATCTTCGCCGAAGGACTCGAAGATCCGCCCGCTCCGGGGAGCCCTGGCGATGTTGAGGTCCGGACCCTGGATGACGTCTAATCCCTTGGCGCGCGCCTCCTCGCCGATGAGCTGTCCAGTCTGGAAGGCAAGCGAAGCGTCAAAGCTGGCGGCGATACCGACCGCTGCAGGAAGTTGCGTGGCACCCGTGATCCGTCCGGCGATGCCGTTTGGACCGTCCGACAGCGTGAGCTGTGGCAGACACAGCGACGGCACCGCAATGTTGAAGTTCTCGATGTCGTGGCCGTCAGAGAGCGTGATGAACTTTGCCTTTTCCCTAAGGGTCATCCTCGAGACCACTCGCCCTGCGAGCTCGGCGGGACTTTGGAGGTCATGGAGCGACTCGCGCACCCACGGACAGGAAGAGGGGGACCTCACAATCTGGATGGCGCTCGCGGCTTCGGCGCGTGGCGTTGCCACCGCGGAGCTCGCGATGAGTGCGAACCCGAGAGGCACGAGCAGCGCGACGCGAGTCGTGCGAAAGGCTGCGTTGAAGCGAGTCATGTGGGCGAGTGCGTGGCGTACTCGTCGCAGAAATCGATTTCGAGGGCGCTGACGAGGCCGCACCGGAGAGCGTGAACGACGTTAATGATTGCTCCAATCGGTGTTGCCGGTAGTTCCCCTAGAAACGGTCTCCCGGGCCTCGGGTCGCGCCCGAGTCGGAAGTGACGCCTTCAAGGATAGGTCGCCTTTCGGGTGCACAAAGTGTGTGCGCGAACGGAGCGGACCGCGATGAGCCTGGTGGCGTCCTCGCGGCGGTGCGCACGGTCCGAGCATCGACGACGTGACTACGACCGTTTGTTGGAAGGCCCGAAGAGGGGCTGCACGGCAGCCGTCGACCAGTCGGTTCTCGGGCAGGTAAAGAGTCGGTAGCAGGCCTCAATGATGGCGTCGTAATTGATTCGCCAGCCAACGAAATCGGCCCACGCCGCATCGCGGTCGGCGAGTAGTGGCACGCCGATTCGGTCAAGACGGTTGAGGACAGTCTCGAACTCCGCACGGGTAATCGAGATTGGTATGTCCTTGCTCATCTCTGTGGGGTACGGGACCTTGAAGTAGTCACCGATCCTTCGAAGCGTGAGCCAACCCGCGCGAATGCAGAGCCCTGCGGTTGGCGAGGGCTTCGCGTCGACGGCGGCGTTGAAGAGGGCCGCCGCGTCGAGCACGGTCGCCGCCGAACCGATCCACGTCTGAACGGGACTGGGGGAGCGGTAGTAGTTCAAGATGACGAGCGTGGTGTGCGTCTCGCCGACGTCGATGAACCACTGTTCCCATTCGCGCCAGAGCTCGTCGAGTCGGTCGTACGATTCGACACTCTGAGCTAGTTCAAGGACGCCCCACGGCGTCGCCGGAATGCCCGCCCGCACCGTCAGCCGAGAGACCGCGTACTCGCGTCGCTGAAACGACTGATAGAGCGGTCCGATAAATGCAATGAGCAGCGCGAGGAGGGTGAGGCCAATGCCGGCTTCAACGTATTCGAGCGCCCAGATCACGCCATGATGGATTGCCACGATGCCGAGCGTGAAGAGCGACGAGCCCGAAACCTCGAAGGCCACAGTGAAACTCTTTTCGCCAGCCGCGACGAAGATGAAGGCGAACGCGACCACGCTCAAGCCGAGCCAGACCGCCTGATAGGTCAAGAGTACGACCGAAGCGTAGAGGGAGAGAATTCGGTCCTTGGTGGCGTACGACTTATGTCCGGCGATGAGATGGAAGATCCAGCGAATGAATTTGCCGATCGATCGGCTGAGGGTAACGTTCGCCACCCTCGGCAGCAAGAAGGTACGTACGGCGGCGTCGAGCACCACGATCTGAATGAAGAGTCCCGCGAAACCGCAGAGAATGCGAACCCAGATGCTCACGTCAGCTCCTGGCGCGTCCGTACGGGAAGTTCATGAAGTGGAAACTACTCGGCCCGACGTGCTTCTACTCGAACGTCACGGATCTCGCTAGACCTCTTGGGCCTCGTCAGCCGTGAGGTCGGCGGCCGGATCGGCCTCGAGTCGCTCGTCGGGAATGATCTCGCCACTTCGAACCGAACGCCCGTAGGTTCCGTTGGCGAGACGCTGCTCGGCCCGCTCGATCGCGGCGAGCCGACTACGCAGTGCCGTCGCGACGGCGGCTTGCTGCTCTTCTGACGTGAGAGATACGGCAGGGTCTTCCCAGTCGCCTTGTTCGCTCGCGCCGGCGCGGTCGAGTTCGACCGCGTTGTCGGCGTCATGGAGTAGATCGAGGATTCGGGCCTTCTCAGCTCGCAGTAACGCTGCCGCCTTCTCGTCGTTCATCGCGTGTCTCCTACGTGTTCGAGCGTTGATTCGAGATTATCCGGACGGATCTGCATTTC
>JBAUSF010000124.1:0-2722 GCA_049581565.1 Acidimicrobiales bacterium | reverse complement strand
GATCGACGACGGCGCCAGGGTGCGAGACGATCAGCGAACCCGCGAGTTCGACGAGGCGCTGAGCAACCGCCAGGAGGTCAACGTCACCCGCACAGAGGGCGAGACGCGCGAGGGCGCGGGTGCACGTGGCGTGAGCCGATGGCGTCGCCCCATCAAAGATGTCCTTCGGTCTCGTCGCGAGGTCGGTGACGAGGTCGCTCTGGGTGAAGACTCCTCGACCCGCGTGGGGAGTCGCGGCGGAGGCCAGTGGCCCGTCCCAGTGGTGCGCGAGGAGGTACGCGGCGACATCGCGCGCTGATTCGAGCCACCGATCGTCACCACTTTGCTCAAAAGCGTCAAGAAGCGCGTTGATGAGCCACGCGAGATCGGCGGCGGTGGCGTGGGCCTGGTGGTGCGTCGTACGCCACCACGTGTCGCCCGCAAAGTGATGGAGGAGAATCGAATCGAGCAGCTCTTCGCCGAGCGATTCGAAGTGAGCGTCGTCGCTATGAAGGAATGCCGATGCGAGCATTGCGTTCCATTCGAGAATGACCTTTTCGTCGCGACCGGGCTGCACCCTCTTCGCGCGCGCCCGACGAAGCGCGTCGTACGCACCACTCAACCGTTCGGGGGTGGCGAAGGGAGCCTCGTCGGCAAGCCGGGGGATACTGCGTCCTTCGAATTCGCCGTATTCTTCGATGCGCCAACGCGAGAGCACGTCGCCGAGCAGCTCGCCCAGCCCTGCCTCGCTCAACACTGCTTCGACCTCTGCTCGCGTCCAGGTGATGTGTGAGCCTTCAACGCCGCCGGCGTCGGCGTCGAGCGAGGCCGCGTAGCCGCCCTTCACACGCAAGGAGCGCTCGACGAACCTCAGCGTGTCGAGCGCGACGTCGCGCCAGTGCGGTCGATGCAAGACGCGGGCGGCGTCGAAGTAGCAACGGGCGAGCAGCGCTTGGTCGCTCAGCATCTTTTCGAAGTGGGGCACGTGCCACTCGCCGTCGACGCTGTAGCGCGCGAAGCCACCTCCGAAATGGTCATACAGCCCGCGTCGCGACATCGCGTCCATCGTTCTTCCAATGGCGTCGCGCGACGCAGGGTCGTCGAACTCGAGAAGGGCCGCTACGAAACTCGGTCGCGGAAACTTTGGCGCGCCGCCAAAACCACCGTCGTCGTCTACTTGCGCGACGAGGCTCTCGTCCAAGCGCTGTCGTACCGCCGCGAGATCGATCGATTCGTGCAGCGGCTCCAGATGATCGACAAAGCGAACTTCGCGAATCAGGGCGTTGTGAAGATCGCCGGCTTGGCGCTCGATGAGTTCGCGTTGATGCTCCCACGCGTCCGAAAGGGCGTCGAGCAGACGCGAAAAGCCCACCTGACCGCCACGGTCAACGGGAGGGTAGTAAGTACCCGCGAAGAAGGGTCGCCCGTTCGGCAAGAGGAAGACCGACATGGGCCAACCCCCGTGGCCCGAGGCGAGCTGGGTGGCGGCCATATAAAGGGCGTCGACGTCGGGGCGCTCCTCACGATCGACCTTGACGGGGATGAAGTGGTCGTTCAGACGCTCCGCGATGGCGTCGTCTTCGAATGATTCGTGGGCCATGACGTGACACCAGTGGCACGCCGCATAACCCACCGACAAGAAGATCGGGCGATCGCTTACTCGGGCCTCTTCGAGCGCGTCGTCGCCCCACGAACGCCACGCAACCGGGTTGTCGACATGATCGAGCAGGTAGGCCGAACCCAGTTGCGCGCGAATATCTCTCAGCAGTGGCATGGAAACCTCGAAGAGACCCTAAGCGACGCGAGCGCCACGCCGTTCGCTTACGTCGATACCGCCCACTGACTGGCGCGAACGGCGAGCACGACCTCGTCCGTCCATTCACCCTTGACGAACTCGTTTTCGACGAAGTGTGCCTCGCGCCGCAGCCCGGACTTTTCCAGGGAGCGAATTGAGGCAAGGTTGCGCGCGTCGCAGCGCCCGACTACGCGGTGCAATCGATACGTGCCGAAGGCGAGATCGAGCAGCGCAACGTAGATCTCGCTCGCGTAACCGCTGCCGTGAAAGTCCGGGTGCAACGAACCGCCGATCTCACCTTGGCGATGCTCGTCTTCGCGCCAGTGCAGCATGAAATCACCAATCAGTCGTCCGGTCTCGGCAAGCTCGGCGGCAACGAGGAGCACATTGTCCTCTCCCACATCCTCGGGCCACTCGAGACGGCGTTCCAGAGCCTCCGACGTTTCGTTCCGATCGCGAGGACTCGTGTAGAGGTAGCGATGGACCGACTCGTCGGCAAAGATGAGTGCGAGCTCGTCGAGGTCTCGACGCTCGAAACGTCGAAGCGTGAGCCGCGGGGTCGACAGGGGGCGTGCGAGTTGAACCACTGATATGTTTTATCGCCCGCCGGTCATCGAGCGTGACACGCTGACCAGAGACGTTCACGCGCAGGAGAGAACATGACCGAACCGATTCGATGGGGAGTGATGGGTACCGGCGGTATCGCGCACACGTTTGCGCGAGACCTCGAGCTCATCGACGACGGTGTGATCGTCGCGGTCGGCTCACGAACTCACGAGTCCGCGCAGGCCTTCGGCGCTCACTTTGACGTGCCGCATCGTCACGGCTCCTACGAGGAGTTGGCCGCAGATTCGGAAGTTGACGTGATCTACGTCGCGACACCCCATCCGATGCACTACGGGAATGCATTGCTCGCCCTGGAGTACGACAAGCCCGCGCTGGTTGAAA
>JBAUSF010000123.1:0-1677 GCA_049581565.1 Acidimicrobiales bacterium | reverse complement strand
TCCAGCGGAATCTCGCCGAAGAAGACGATGTGCGGGCGCAGGCGTCCTCCACAAGAGCAGTGGCCAACTTCGTCAAGGCTCGCGTAAACGGCGCGGTCTTCGACGGGCGGGCGGCCGCACTCGCGTTCACAGCGGGCTTTCGCGAGCTCGCCGTGCATGTGGATCAAGTTCTTGCTGCCGGCGCGCTCGTGCAGGTCGTCCACATTTTGCGTGCACAGAAAATAGCGGCCCTGAGACCGCGCTTCGATCTGCGCTTCAAGTTCGGCGAGGGCGATGTGCGCGGGATTGGGCGTGGCTTTTTCGCAGTCGGCGCGGCGCTTGGAATAAAAATCCCAGACCAGCGCGGGATTGCGCCGCAGGGCCTCGGGCGTGCAGATTTCTTGAACGTTGTATCCGGCCCATAAACCATCGGACGCACGGAAGGTGGGCAAGCCGCTTTCGGCGCTGATGCCCGCGCCGGTAAGGACGAAGACGCGATCGGACGGGAAGATGGAGATTTGTGACATTCGATATCCAGCTTCCAGCTGCTAGCTCGGAAGCGTGATTTGCGATCCTCTTCTATTCTCGACGCACCGCGAAGCGGCACGAAAAGCTGGCGGCTAGAAGCTAGCAGCTAAGAGCTTCCTTACGGCACCAGCAAAATTTTGCCCGTTGTCTTCCGCGCCTCCAGGTCAATCTGCGCCTGGGCAGCTTCGGCCAGCGGATAAGTGTGCTCGGTGCGCAGTTTGAGTTCGTCCTTCGCGGCCCAGCCGAGCACGTCGCCAGCGCGTTGCTCAAGCTCTGCGCGCGTGGCAATGTAATGCCAAAGCGTGGGCCGGGTGAGAAAGAGCGAGCCTTTGCTATTGAGCTGAATGGGATCGAACGGCGGAACAGGGCCGCTGGAAGCCCCGAAGAGTGCCATCAGGCCGCGGGGACGGAGACAGTTGAGGCTCTGCTCGAAGGTCGTCTTGCCGACGGAGTCGTAGACCACATCGACGCCCTTTCCGCCGGTGAGGCGTTTGACCTCCGCTTCGAAGTCCTGCTCGGTGTAAAGAATCACATCGGAGGCGCCGGCCTCACGCGAGAACCCGGCTTTGGCTTTCGTGGAGACGGTGGTGATAACGCGCGCGCCCAGCCGCACGGCCATCTGCGTGAGCAGTAAACCTACGCCGCCGGCCCCGGCGTGCACCAGTGCGGTGTCTCCCTTCTTCAGTGGAAAAGTGGAATGGGAGAGATAGTGCGCCGTCATGCCCTGCAGCATTGCGGCGGCCGCGCTTTCCATGCTGACGCCTTTGGGAATTTTGACCAGCTGCGCGGCCGGGACGAGTGCGTATTCGGCGTAGCTGCCAATCATGCTGGTCGACGCCACTGCATCGCCATCTTTGAATCCGGTAACGCCGGGGCCGAGTTCTTCAACCGTGCCTGCTCCCTCGCTGCCGGGAATCATGGGGAACGCGGTCTTGTAAACGCCCTTGCGGAAATAAATCTCAATGAAGTTGACGCCGGTGGCCTCAATGCGCACGAGCACCTGGCCCGGTCCGGGCTCAGGGATTGGCAGGTCGACGAGTTGGAGAACCTCAGGCCCGCCCGTGGCCTGAATCTGAATGGCTTTCATGACAGGCATAAGGATCAACCCTGAGGGTGGGATAGAGCAAGAAAATAGGGAACAGGGAGTAGTGCGTGGAAACGGCACTCAAG
>JBAUSF010000122.1:0-3992 GCA_049581565.1 Acidimicrobiales bacterium | reverse complement strand
GCTCATGCCGGCAACCATTACGACACTAAGAAGTTATTGTGCACGTTCCTGAGAACCAACGCCACGTGACGGTCCGGTGTGCGACGATCCGGTGGCGCGTGTTGCTGCATCGATCATCGGCGCCGTTATATGACGTGAGAGAAGTTGATCGAATCGTGTGACGGGTCTTAACAAAAAGGCCGTAAACCTGCGTGGGCATAGTGTGCGTAACTACGCCGATAACAGCCGTACCCGATCTCGTACGTGGTCGAGTGAGCGAACCGTTTCGGGCGTGAACTCGTCGAGGTGTGTCGCGAGCGCGAGGAAGACCTGGGCCGTAGTGAGGGCGTCGCCGAGCGCGTGATGGCGCCGGTAGATGGGAAGCCCCAGATACTCCGCAAGCTCGTCGAGCGTGCGGCGCGGACTCGGTTCGCGGCGCTGCAGGGCGAGGAGGCGGCCGAGTTCGTAGGTATCGAGGATCGGCCCGCGCAGTCGCACGCCCTGACGGCGCAGCATCTGACTGAGAAAGGCCCGCTCGACCCTCGCGACGTGAGCGACGATCACTCGTCCGGTCATCGCCGTGATCAGCGGCTGCACCGCTTCGTCGAGTGGGGGCGCGTCGGCGAGATCGACGGTGCGGATGCCGTGGATGAGAATGGACGATTCAACGAGCGGCCGGCTCGGCCGGCAGATCCCGTAGACGGCGCTGCCGGCGACCAGTCGACCGGCGTCGATCGGCACCGCGCCAAAGGAGATGATCTCGTCCTCTCTCGGATCGAGGCCGCTCAGCTCGAGGTCGACCACGCAGTAGTTGGCCCGTCGCCACGGCGTCTTTGGTGTTGTGATCTGGGCCCTCGCGTACTCGAGCGCGGGAGATCCAGTCGGTCTGCGAAAGCCGGCGCGTTTCACGGGGTCCAGCTCAGATCGTTTGCGACGCGACGCTGCACTGACGCGACGGCTCGAAATGCTTCTTTCAGGTAGCGATGGGTGAGGTCGCTCAGCTCACTGAGGACGATGACGTCGTCGGGCTCTTCGCCCGCATCCAGCTGGCGCACCTGGTGGTCGAGGCGAAGCTGGCACACGAGCTCGAAGGCGGCGAGCAGCGACTGCGCGTCAGAGACACTGAGCGTTCCTTCGTCGCTGGCGGCCTCGAGTCGGGCGGCGGTGGACGCGCACGCGACGCCCGCCGTCATGCCCGCCCAACGGGCGAGGTCCGTGATCGGCACGACGGCGGCGCTCTTCAAATCCAGGTGGCTGCGCCGTTCGCCCCCGAACTCAACGGCGAGCCCCCGCAAGAAACCAACCGGCGGCTTATGCGAGATGGCGAACTGGGCGAGTAGGTGCAGTGCGCGTGGGAAGGAGGGAGCCAGACGAAAGGTCTCGGCGATCAGCGGGCCGGTCTCGTCTCCCCAGACCGGCCGACTGTCGACGAGAACCGAGGCGAGGATGAGCGCCTTCTCCTGGGTCGGATCGGCGAGAAAGGAGTGTGCTTCGCGACGCCACAGCGAGAGCGGTCGCACGAACAGAGTCGCCGACGCGCTCGCCATGTGCTCGTCGGGTCGAAAGCCGCAGCGCACGAGGGTGCTCGTCGCGTGCGTGGTAACGGCGGTCAAGTACTCGCGTATTGGCGCCTCGTCGCCGTCGTCAACCCACGCGACCGCGCTGTCGAGGTCCGAGCTTGGAAGGGCCTCCCTGCGAGCTTGACTGCCGAGCGCAAGCCACGTGAATCGTGCGGGGGATTCGCCCAACTCATTGGTGGCGAGGTCAAGGGCCCGGCGCGTCAGCGCGTCCGCGACGACCGAGAAGACCGACATCACGTCGAGCGCGGCGACGCCGCCGTGGCTCATCGCGACGACGGCCGGTCGGAGTTTCTTTGATGTCTCGACGAGCTCGTCGACCGTGCTCGCGCGGGCGACGGTCCGGCGAAGAAAGAACGACGACCTGCTCTCGACGGCGACGAGGTCGCGATCATCCACGATGCCGATGACCTTTCCGTTGGCCGAGGTCACGGGGAAGTGCCGCACACCGTGATCGAGCATGTCGAGCAGTACCTCGCTGCCGGGCCTCTCGCCCGCGACGGTCATCGCTGGCGACGTCATGACGGCAGAAACCGGTGTCTCTGGGGGGAGGCCCTCGGCGACGACCCGGGAGCGGAGGTCGTTGTCGGTCACGATGCCGACGGTGTCGCCGAGTTCGACAATGAACGCGCTCGCCCCGACGGACGCCATCTGGCGTGCCGCCTCGCGCACCGTGGTCGTGGGCGCCACAATGAGCGGCGACGTGCGGATGGCCGCGCGCACCGGCTCTCGCAGCTGGTCGCGGACAATCTGTGCCGAAGGTGCCGAGCGCAGGTGGTGGCGGTCTTCGAGTATGAGACGCGTCATGTAGCGCATGGCCCGGGGCTGGCTGAGCGCCTGGGTCGCCGCCTCGGTCGGGATGCGAAACGTGAGCGTGTCTTCTGCAGCCCGCGCCTCGAAAACCGGGGGGAGACCCGAGAGCATGGAGGCGTGACCAAACATCTCTCCCGGTCCCATGAGGTCGAGCACCTCGCCATCGCTCACGACCTCGACCGAACCGGCGCGCACCACTCGAAGGTACTCGAGGGGCTGCTCGCCCTTTGAGAAGAAGACCTCGTTGGCTGGGTGGTATTCGATCTCGACGCTCTGGCTCAATTCATCGAGCGTGCGATCGTCGAGTTCGGCGAAGGGCGCAAACTGGCGAAGGAAATCAGTGATTTCTGGAAGCGCCACCATCGTGCCAGCATAGGTAGCCGCAGTTCGAAGGGTCGGTGTGCCGCGGCTTCCGACAGCTCGACGATCAGAACAAGCGACCGGCGACGGTCGCGATCGCGCCGACCGCAATGAGAACGCCGTAGGTCTGCAGCCACGACTCGAGACCGCCCGGTCGGGCGTAGGCGATCATGCCCGCGAGCACGAGTCCGATGAAGCACGAGCTGATCACGGCGGCGGTTCCCGAGGTCACGGCCCACGGGATGGCGGGCACGATGATGGCGACGGACGTCGCGACGCCCATGACGAGAGCGAGGCGCAGGTCACGCTTCGGGTCCGAAAGGTACTGACTCGCGGCCATGCCAAAGCCCTCGGCGATGAGGAGTCCGATTGATGCGGCGAGCACCACTTTTCTTCCGTGGCCCATCGTGGCGAGGATGAGTGCCATGGTCGCGACGAGCCCGTCGGACGCGCCGAAGACGGCGGTCGTGGTCGTTTGAGACATCTTTCTCACGAGCACCAGATCTTATTGGCCCGGGGGCTAAACGGCCAAGACCCCCGTACCTCACGAGTTCGACAGCCTGCCCGCTACTTGGACCGGTCACCTCTTATCATTCGCGAGGCTCGGATCATCGATTGGACGTGGTGGGCGAGCGCCAACGACGACGCGGCCATGACAGCAAGACCGACTCCAGCGATCACCAGGGATTCGGTCAAGGCACTCGTGAGCACTGCGGCGCCGAGCACCAGCGCGAGCAACGACCAGAGGGCGAAACGCCGCGCTCGTAGGAAGACTCGCCCCGCGCTGACGGCGTCACCGCCGCGCGAACCGGAGAGCAGCGACATCTCCAACTCGAGCAACACCTGGCGTTCGTGTTCTGTTAACGGCGATTCCATGCCCCCCCTTTCTGCGGATAGCGCCATCGTAGAAAGAGATTCGTCAGCACAGATAGTGGCGAAAGTCCTTTTACGAAGTGCGCTCACGACCGCGACTGGGGTCGAGGAGATAGCTCGAGAGCCGGTCGAGAAAGCCAATCTGACTAGGCAGAATCCGGCTCTTCGCCTGCGGTAGTGGCATCCAGGCCGCGCGGTCGACTTCGGGAAACTCTGCGATCGTTCCCGACTTCGGCGGCCACTCCGTCTCGAAGGTATTGCTGCGGGTCCGTTCGACGTCGAAGTCTCCCTCGCTCGCCCAGACCGAGACGCGCTTCCCGCTCGCTTGTCGGAGCACCCCGAGGTCGATCCTCGGACCTGGTGGCGGCGCAGAGCCGAGCTCCTCTTCGA
>JBAUSF010000121.1:0-3292 GCA_049581565.1 Acidimicrobiales bacterium | reverse complement strand
TTACCATCTTGCCGCTGCTGGTTTGAATCGTGGGAGTCGAGGAACCAACGATGAAGTTGTTGATCCCCTGCAGCAGCCCATTCGCGCCCGAACCAGTACCTGCGTTCAACCAGAGCGGCGTCACGCTCGGTAACGCCTTCTTGATCTTTTGAGCGGCCGAAATGATGTCGGCCCACGTGGTTGGCTTCCACGGCACGGGAATACCGGCCTTCTTGAACATCGTCTCGTTGTACATCAGCGCGCTGTCGTTCTCGCCGTCGTTCACCGCGTAGATGTTGCCGTTGAATTCGCCTTCGCTCTTAATGACCTTCGGGAAGTCCTGGAACCACGAAGAGGTCGTCAGATACTTGTTCATCGGTAACAGGTAGCCCGACGACGACCACAGTCCGATCTGGGCCGAGGGCATCTCGGCGACGTCTGGTGCCGTTGAGGACGAACGGTACAGCAAGCTGAGCTTGTTGACGACGTCCTGATAGCTACCGGGAATCGGAATGTACTGCACCTTGACGTTCGGATATTCCTTCGTGAAGTCCGCCTTCACTTGATTCCACCATTTTGTGGCAAGCGGACCAGTGTCAAACGCGTAGACACTTGGATACGCCACGGTGAGCGTCTCTTTGGATGAAGCATTCGCCGGTAGTACCCCCGCCGTCGCGACACCAATCAACGCCATCGCGGCTCCCGCCGTGATCAGCTTTGACAGCCCCTTATATTTCATTTCCCTCCTAGATGTCATTTTTCGCTTGTGGTTCTTTACTACGACGAGCTAGCCCCCAACCCAACGCTGACCTTTTCTCGCTCTGGTGTCCGACGCAACAGACTCTGCTGTGACTCTGCGTCGAAAAGATAAATGCGGCCACGATTGAACATCAGTTCAATAGCGTCACCTTGGTTCGGCAGCGGCGCACGCGCCAGGCGAGCTATCAGTTTCCTGTCGCCGTTGTCAACGGTGGCGAATATCTCGGTTCCGGTGTGCTCGCAAATGTCGATAACGCCCCTCACGACGGCGCTCGCGTCGCCCGTATCGCTGGCGAGTTGAAGGTCGTGAGGGCGAATGCCAACCAGCACGGGTCCGTTCTTCGCTGTCGATTCCAGGCGCTTGGCCAACTCGACGGACAGCTCGGTGCGGGCACCGAGGCAGTCAACGTAGACGCGCCCATCGGTCCTCTCCAGAGTCCCCGGGACGACGTTCATTTTGGGCGAACCGATGAACTCGCCGACGAACACAGTTTCGGGGAATTCGAAGAGATCGTTCGGCGTGTCCACCTGCAAGAGCACGCCGTCCTTCAATACCGCCACCCGGTCGCCCATCGTGAGCGCCTCGACTTGATCGTGGGTCACGTAGACCGTCGTAGTATCAACAAGACGGCTGTGGAGTCGGATGAGCTCCGCGCGCATCTGTACGCGTAGCGCGGCGTCAAGGTTCGAGAGCGGCTCGTCCATCAAGAAGAGCTTCGGCTCTCGAATAAGTGCTCGGCCAAGGGCTACTCGCTGGCGCTGACCACCCGAAAGGGCGGACGGCGAGCGCTTGAGGAGTGCCTTGATGCCGAGGAGATCGGCGACTTTGTTAATGCGCTCGTCCAGGTCGGCTTTGGGCTCCTTGCGAACTTTGGGACCAAACGCGAGATTCTTGTAGACCGACATGTTGGGATAGAGCGCGTAGCTTTGGAACACCATCGACACGTCGCGCTGACCTGTCGACACGTCGGTGACGTCGCTGTCGCCCATCCAGATGCGCCCATGGCTAGGACGTTCGAGACCTGCGAGCATGCGCAGCGACGTGGTCTTGCCACATCCAGAAGGACCCACGAGGACAAGGAATTCACCCTCTTTGATTTCGAGATTCAAGTCCGAGACGACGGTGTTGCCTTCAAACAACTTCCAAACGTGATCAAAACGAATGTTGCTCACAAGAGAATCCCCGTACGCGTCAATTGTGTGAAGAGAGTGGGGGAAGATCCCGTGTATTCGTTCGCACCATTACGAGAGTTCGCATCCATCTGTTCCCATCCCCAGTTCACAACGATCACGCGTACTTCACGTTTCCAGACTCAACCCACCAAGAACGGTCAGGAACCGTTGGAGCGAACGTAGCGGATAAATGTCACTTTGTCAATACCTTCTATCAAAGTCACTTTGAGGAACGGCCGTCGAAATTCCCGGTGGTCGTCAGAGTGCTCACGAGCGAGTATCGCGACGCGCGGTACACGTGCTGAGCGAATTCGATCGCAACTCCTTGCTCGTCGTACGTTGTGCGTTCCATGGTCACGAGTGCCGTGCCCTTTGACTCATTGAGGAAGCGCGCTTCCAGGCTCGAAGCATTTTTGGCCGAGATTCGCTGCACGGCGCGCGCCGGAAAGATCCCGCTCGCGCGAAGGAGTTCGTAGAAGCCGTGCTCTTCGAGCAGTTCCGAGCTAAAGGTTCCGAGCGATGAGGGGTAGTAGTTGTGCATCAACGCAATTGGCTCATCGTCGCCAAAACGCAGCCGCTCGAGGTACGTCACGAAACGATCGTCGCCGAGACCGAGCGCCTCTTTAACCAGGTCAGATGCCTTAACTAGCTCGTTGTGGAGGACCTTCGTTGCGGGCCGTTTGCCCGTGGATGCAAGATCATCGAAGAGGCTTGACAGCTTGACCGGACGATTGACCTTTTCGGCCGTGACGATAGTGCCGTGTCCTTGACGACGAAGCACGAGTTCACGTTCGACGAGATAGCGAAACGCCGCGCGCACCGTCGGTCGCGAAAGTCCGAGGTATTCGGCAATCTTCACTTCGTTTTCTAAACGATCACCCGACTTCAATGTGCCAGATCGAATATCTGATTCAAGGTGCTGCGCCAGTTGAAAGTAGAGCGGCACGGGACTCTCTCGATTGAGCACCAATGATTCGAGTGGGTTGTACGCCGGCACGGTGTCTCGACTCATTGACGCCCCTCCAATAGAAATTGCCAGTAGCCTACACCGGGTCTATGTGATATTGTCATTACATATGACGCCAGTATCAACAATCGTGTCACCGACTCGGACGGTGTGGTCGCGTTGAGCGCCGAGACTCCATTTCGACGAGGCGGCAACGGCAGCGGTGGGTGTCGTATTCGAACGTCCTTTCGCCGTGACCTTTTGGGCCACGTCTTAGCGTGTTGGCCATGAACCAACCCCTCGACGTCATCACCATGGGCCGGATCGGCGTTGACTTCTATCCGCTCGAAGCGGGAAGCATCGTTGACGTCAGACTCTTCGAAAAGTTCCTCGGGGGCAGCCCCACCAACGTCGCCGTCGCGGCAGCGCGCCTCG
>JBAUSF010000120.1:0-1587 GCA_049581565.1 Acidimicrobiales bacterium | reverse complement strand
AGAGCTCAACCCGGTCATCGGCCTTGTGCCCAAGTTTCAGCCCTTCCGGGTCGCAGCCATCTTCCACTCGGGTTTTTATCAGTACGACTCGGCGATGGCGTTCATCGGCCTGGCCGACGCGCAACGCCTCTTTGACGAGCCCGACGTGATCTCCGTGATCGGCTTCAGGATCGACAACCTTAATCGCGCCCCCGAGATTGGCCGGGAGATCGAGCAAGCGGCCGGCAAGGGGTTTATGACCACCAATTGGATGGATGAGAACCGCGAACTCTTCCGCGCCCTTATGCTCGAGCAGATCGTCACCTTCATCATCATCGCGCTGATTGTGATTGTGGCCGCCCTCAACATTCTCATCGCCCTCACCATGATGGTGATGGAGAAGACTCGCGACATCGCCGTGATGATGAGCTTTGGCGTCGACCCGGGCCAGGTGCGGCGCATCTTCATGCTCCAGGGCCTTCTCATCAGCCTGGTCGGCACGGCCCTTGGCCTTGCGCTCGGCTACTTCGCCTCCTGGGCCGGCGGCCACTATCACTTCATTCACCTCTCCGCCGAGGTCTACTCCATTGACACGTTGCCCTTCGCGCCGCGTCTGATCCACGGCGTTTGGGTCTCGGCAGTGTCCATCGGCATCTCGCTCCTGGCCACTCTGTATCCATCATCTTCGGCAGCACGTATCCTGCCCTCCGCGGCGCTACGCTACGAATAGCGGCTTCACCATGTCCGCCGCCGATTAGGAATCTCCTCGCAATTAGCCTCGACAAAATCTAAGATTGGCTCCGCATCTCAACAAGAGGCAGTTTGCGAGGGAAGGTAATGACCACATCAGGCAGGAATCTCGACGTATCGAATACCAGCGCCGAACAGAAAGAGAGATTCTCGAACACGCGACTCAGGTTCGAAAATTCGAGATAGAGAGGTTTTGGCAGCGATCCATCTTCTTTTGGGGGTTTATTGGTGTAGCCTTTGTCGCTTATGCACAGCTCTTTCCCAAGAGCGACCTTTCGTTCTTCGTCGCATGCTTTGGTCTGGTATGCAGCGTTGCTTGGACATTACAAAATCGTGGAAGTAAATATTGGCAGGAAGCTTGGGAATTGAAAGTCAAAAGCGTCGAAGTCGATGTGCTTGGCACGGCGCTGTTTACGAATCTCGAGCCGATAGAGCGGAAAGGCGTTTGGGGTGCTCAGACCTTCTCCGTTACGAAACTCACCATAGCGCTAAGTGACTTCACAGTATTGATTTGGATTGCCTTGACTGTAAAGTCATTTCCATTCTCTACACCCTCCGTCGCTGCTCGGTACGAGGCCCCTGCTGCCGGGCTGGTGACAGCAGTCTACGTCGCGCTGCTCTTTACGTGCCGTCGATCCGAACCAAAGTCAAATTCGACGCAAGCCACTGAACTGAATGGCTGATACTTGACAATGTGACACATTATGTGACACATTTGACTTATGCCCAGCGTGAATCTTCGTCAATTGCGCGATACCCGCCAACTGCTCACTTGGCTTGAAGCCGGCGAAGTCGTCGAGCTCCGCAAACGCAATCGCGTGGTAGCTCGCATTGTTCCGGAAACGCCAAGAACAGAGC
>JBAUSF010000119.1:0-2638 GCA_049581565.1 Acidimicrobiales bacterium | reverse complement strand
GATCTCGACAACACGAGATCGTGGAGGCGGGACTCGCAATCATGAGAGCAATTAATCACACCGCACCGCCAAAACATCCAGAGATCGACGGACTCAACCACTGCCACCACGTGGAGTTCATCGCGCCCGACTCAACGGCGCAGTACTCGCGTCACGCGATGGCTATTTACCCGGGTTGGTTTGATCGCTCACCGTGCGGTACTGGAACCTCGGCTCGAATGGCTGAACTGTGGGCTCGCGGCGAGTTGGGTCTCAACGAGGACTTCGTCAATGAATCGTTCATTGGATCAAAGTTCACCGGCCGACTGATCGATGAAGTGTCCGTCGCCGGCATACCAGCGGTCATTCCTACGATCACTGGACGTGCGTGGGTGACTGGGCTCGGACAGTACGTGCTCGATCCCAGCGATCCCTTTCCCCATGGTTTTGAGTTCTAGGAGACATTTTGACTATTCCATCGCTCGTTCCTTCAATTACGACGCCCCACGAACTGACCCGTGTCGCCGCGGCGGCAGCGCGGGCCGCGTCGCACTTAGCTGCGCAATCGCCCGCGACGCGAGCGATTGCTTTGCTGGCAGTTGCCGACGCGCTCGAGGGCTCCACGAACGAACTCGTAGCAATCGCTGCGCGCGAGACGGGCCTGAGTGAGCAACGTCTGAGCGGCGAACTCAAGCGCACCGCCGTGCAGCTCAGACTGTTCCACGAGGTAGTCGTTGACGGCAGCTACCTCGACGTTCGACTCGACCGGAGTGATCCGGAGTTCGTGCTCGGACCACGTCCCGATCTTCGCCGCACGCTGATCCCGCTGGGACCGGTTCTGAACTTTGCGGGAAGTAATTTTCCCTTCGCCTTTTCTGTCGCGGGAGGTGACACCGCTTCGGCACTGGCCGCTGGCTGTCCGGTTATTGTGAAAGCTCACCCGGGTCACCCGGAACTCTCGCTGCGCATTGCCCAGATTGTGAGCGCAGCACTCGAAGGCGCAGGAGCACCCGAGCACACGCTGCAAGTCATCTATGGTCAGGAAGCTGGCGTGGAGATGCTGAAGAACGAACACATTCGCGCGGCATCGTTCACTGGATCCCTCCGCGCTGGAAGACTTCTTGCCGACGTTGCGGCGGCGCGCCCAGCCCCCATTCCATTTTTTGGCGAGCTGGGGAGCGTGAATCCACAGTTCGTTACGCGCAAAAAGCTCGCCAACGATCTTGCGACACTTTGTTCCGGCTATATCGCGAGTGTCGCGGCGTCGGCTGGCCAGTTCTGTACGAAGCCGGGATTCCTATTCGTCGCCGACTCGAGCGTGGTCGCGGGGCCGCTTCGCGCCGCGGCGGCCGACGTCGTAGAGCACCGAATGCTGAATCCGAGAATTGCCGAGGGCTTTCGCGAGAGGCGCGACACCGTGATGTCCGTACTGGGCGTTACCGTTATCGCGGAGGGTTCGATTCGCTTCGATGACGACGGCGAAGGATGGGTGCGGCCTACCATCGTGTCGGTGCCGATCGCGTTGCTCGAATCCAGCGGTCATACGCTGCTCGACGAGTCATTTGGTCCGCTTTCAGTTGTGGTGCAGTATGACGACGAAGCGCAGTTGCCGGCTATCGCACGACAATTATTCCCGGGCAATCTTTCGAGCGGAGTGCACGCTTTGAGCGACGAGCAGTCGCCGGAATTGCTTGAACTGATCAACGAGCTTCACGTAGTGTCAGGCCGCGTACTCTTCAATGGTTGGCCGACTGGCGTGGCGGTGACGCCAGCGATGCAGCACGGCGGTCCCTGGCCCGCAACGACCAACGATACGGGCACGTCTGTCGGCACGGCCGCAATCGGACGTTTTCTACGTGGCGTCTGCTATCAGAATGTGCCCCAGCATTTGTTGCCAACGCAGTTGCGCGACAACAATCCATGGGGTGTGCCGCAAAGTATTTCATCGGCAGGTGAGTCCGCTCGTTGGGGCGCGCGAAGTTAGTCAGCATTTATTGATGTTGATGGCGGGTACGTGACGAATCGAACTAAGTGTGAGGCAGCAACGTCCTTGCCTCGAACTAAGTGTGAGTCAGCAACGTCCTTGCCTCGAACCGTCAACAATGGTCAGGAATGATTGTGATGCCTGAGAAATCTGAAGAATTGAGGTCAAGTGATTGAATTCCCCTCGGTAGCGGTCTTAGGTACAGGATCGATGGGTGGCGCCGTCTTGGCAGGACTGCTTGGAACCGACGTGCTAATACAAGACGGCATCTGGACGACAAACCGTTCGCCAGCGAGTGCCGCTTTGGTACCCATCCATCCAAATGTCACGTCGATGGACACGACAAACGATCCTCAGGCAAACAGGATTGCGGTACGCAACGCGTCGATCGTCATCGTCGCGGTGAAGCCCTACATGATCCACGATCTTCTCACTGAGGTTCATGGCGACTTTAGACCCGACGCGATCGTCGTGAGTGTGGCCGCGGGCGTCTCGCTGGCAACCCTCGAAGAGCTCCTTCCCGAATTCGTGGTTTCACTTCGCGCAATGTCGAACACGCCGGCGGCGATCAAGATGGGCGTGACGGGACTGACGCGAGGAAACCGCGCCACTGTTGCGCAGTACGAGTTGATTAAACAGGTCTTTCTCACCGTTGGTGAGGTCGTGACGGTCGAC
>JBAUSF010000118.1:0-6113 GCA_049581565.1 Acidimicrobiales bacterium | reverse complement strand
TTCGCGTCGTCGCGGGCGAGGGGCTCGACCAGCCCGACGGCATCGCGGTCGAAGACGGCAACATCTGGGTCGCCGACGGCGCAAGCAGTGCGGCGACGGAGATCACGGCCGCGACCGGTTCTCCCGTCGTCACCGAGACTGACGCCAACGGCGACTACGGCTTCGGCCATCCGACTGCCGTGATCGCTGATGCGGGCAATGTCTACGTGATGACCCCGCTCGGCACGAGCCCAATGGTCACGAAGATGTCGGCGACGACGGGGACGCCGGCGTGGTACATGTGCAACACGAACGGGCCGTACTATTTCAGCCTGCTCTCGGCCTTCGCCATTTCGGGCGACGACATGTGGGTCGCGAGTCGTTCCGGGGCGAACAGTCAGACGCCGGCCGCGGCCACGGGATCGCTCACCGAGATGCTGATCACGACGGGGGCACTGGTGGCGACGTATCCCGCGCCGCCGCCCTCGACGACGACCACGACGTCTACGACCACGACCACAACGGCACCGTAACCACTCGTGCGCCGTACGGCGCGCGTCTGCCCTACTGCCAGTTCTCCCGGGCGATCTTTTCGAGCGCGGGAATCGCCGCGACGATCGTCTGGCGCTCCTTGGCGCTCAGGCGCTCGATCATCCCCGAGATCTCGAGGGTGCGCTCACGCTTGAGCTCATCGAGCTCGGTGCGACCTCGCTCGCTCAGGCTCACGAGCGACGCGCGCTTGTCCTCGGGGTCAGTCGTGCGCTCGAGGAGTCCGAGCTCTTCCAAGCTGGCGACCACTCTCGTCGCCGCAGGTGCGCCCAGCGACTCGTACGTCGCCAGCGTGCTGATGCGCATCGGTCCGTACTCTTCGATGGTCGTGAGCGCAGAGGCCTGGGACGGCGTGAGCCGGGAGCGGCCGAGACGGCGAAGCGTGCGCGCAAGGCGCACGAGCGCGAGACGGAAACGCTCGGCGTTGGCGACATCGGGCGACAGTGTGAGCGCGGTCATCGAACCACCTCTCCTTCGATTGCGACTTCTCCGGGCACGGCACCCGAGCTCGTCGCGAGCTCTTCTTCATTCCTTACGAGCGAGGGCTGCTGGGCGACGAAGCGCTCGCCGCGCAGTGCGGAGAAGAGCGCGCCTATGAGCGACATGACGATTGCGACCGTGAAGACGATCTCGAGCCCATGGTGGAACGGAGTTTGCAGAAGGTCAGGAAAGAAGCGCTTGCCCGTGAGGGCGTTCCACTGGGCGGTGGTGACGTGGGTTGCCGACTGCGATCCGAGCAGGCTCTTCACCGGATTGAATCCGAGGAACGACGAGAAGAGCGTGCCGACCGCGGGCAATCTCGCCACGGCGTGCGCCTGTGCCGCAGCCACGCCGTGGCTGGAAAGTCCGTGAGAGATCGCCTTTGGCAAGGTGTGGGTCAGTCCGACGATCATCAGTGAGAAGAAGATGCCGATCGAGAGCACCATGCCGGTATTCATGAAGGCTGCCTGAATGCCCGCTGCGCCGCCGCGCTGTTCGGCGGGCACCGAGTTCATCACCGCCGCCGAGTTCGGCGCAGAGAACATGCCTCCACCGATACCGTTCGCGCCAATGAGGATGGCGAAGACCCAGTAGGGAAAGTTGGTCGGAAGGAGCAACAACCCGAAGAAGCTGGCGGCGAAGATTAGGAGTCCCGTGGTCGAGAGCACGCGTGCTCCGTGGCGGTCCGAGAAGTAGCCCGAGATCGGGCCGGCGAGGAGGAAGCCGATCGTGAGTGGGAGCAGCGCGATGCCCGCCCAGAGCGGGGTGTCGGAGTAGTTGTAGCCGTGCAGCGGCAACCAGATCCCCTGGAGCCAGATGATGAGCATGAACTGGAGCCCGCCTCGCGCGATGGCCGTTAAGAAACCGGCGGCGCTGCCCATGAAGAAGGCGCGAATCTTAAACAGCCGGAGGTTGAACATCGGCGCGGTGACCTTCGTCTCGATCGCGAAGAAGGCGGCGAGAAAGACGACCGCGACGCCCAGGGACCCGAGCACGAGGGGCGAGGTCCAGCCCATCGCTCCGCCGCCGTAGGGTTCGATGCCGTAGACGATTGCCACGAGCAGTGCCGTGAGCCCGACGCCGAACGTGAGATTGCCCCACCAGTCGATGTTCGCCGCGGATCGCACGCCGTTGTCGCGAAGGCTGAGGTAGCTCCACACGGTGCCAATGATGCCAAAGGGGACCGAGACCCAGAACACGAGGCGCCAGTCGACGATCGAAAGAAGACCACCGGCGATGAGCCCGATAAAGGAGCCACCGATCGCCGCGATCTGGTTGACGCCCATCGCGAGACCGCGTTGGGTGACCGGGAAGGCGTCAACGAGAATGGCCGCCGCGTTCGCGAACAGCATCGCACCGCCGACCCCTTGGACGAGTCGCCAGATCACGAGCCATAGCGCCCCCGAGCTGCCGTTGAAGGGATCGAGCGCCAAGAGGACCGACGCCGCGGAAAAGACCGCGAAGCCGAGGTTGAAGATGCGAACGCGCCCGACGATGTCCCCGAGTCGGCCCAGGCTGATGACGAGGACGGCGGTGACGAGCAGGTATCCCATCAGCACCCAGAGGAGGTAGCCCACGTTGCCCGCCGCCAACGGATTGATGTGGATGCCGCGGAAGATGGCTGGCAGCGAGATCAAGATGATCGACGAGTTGATCGTTGCCATGAACATCCCGAGCGTGGTGTTCGTGAGGGCGATCCATTTGTAGCGATCGTGGTGGGCTTCCTTCAGTGCGTTCATGGGGGTACCGTTCAGATGGGGAAGTAGTTGCTTATTAGCAAACAAGTGTATCGGTCGTGGCGCGTGACGTGACCGGGCGCGTTGAACAATCGGCACCGATCGGCCCGCCCAGGTTGCGGGCAGCCGCTCAGGGGTGACCATCGAGGTCGAGGTAGATCCCCGGAACGGCCGCCCCATAATGTGATCGCCGTGCGACGTATAACGGTGACACCGACCGCGCGCGTTTCATCGAGCACTCGTTCCACCTGCTCGACTCTCCGTGTGATGAGCGAGAGACGTTGTTGCGCTGTCTCGAAATGGACCTCGGGGCTGTGAGAGTGGTCTGCTAGACAGAGGTCCATGGCACGACTTCTTGGACTGCGAACAGTGATTTACCCGGCGCCGAACCTCGAAGAGGCGAAGTCGTGGTGGACTTCGTTTCTTGGCGCCGAGCCGTACTTTGACGAGGAGTTCTACGTGGGCTACGAGCCTGGCGGGTACGAGCTTGGACTGCTCCCGGACGTTGATCCCGCTATCGGTGCGATCACCTATTGGGGCGTCCACGATATCTCAAGTGTCGTTGACGAGGCACTCGAGCTCGGCGCGACCATCGACGCAGAGCCGACTGACGTGGGCGACGGCATCATCACCGCCTCGGTGCGAACGCCCGACGGTTCGATCGTTGGCTTCATCTACAACCCTCACTTCGACTCCGCTGAAGACGAGTTCGAAGAAGATGAGTCCGACGAAGATGAGTCCGAGCCTGGCGGCGACGAGGCACCTCTGCAGTAGGCGCCGCGCGTGCACTAGAACGAAGGATATGGCAATCTCTCGAATTTCTATTGTTCCGTGCCCGTTTCCGATCAGGACCGCGCCCTCGAGTTCTACGTCGGCGCGCTCGGCTTCGAACTTCTCGAGGACGCCCAAATGGGCCCCATGCGGTGGGTTCGCGTTGCGCCTCGTGGCGCCGACTGCTGACTCACGCTCGTCACGTGGTTTGAAACGATGCCGGCGGGAAGCTTGAAGGGCCTCGTGATCGTCTCGGACCAGCTCGACGTTGACGTTGAAGCGCTCCGCGCGAAGGGTGTCGCCGTCGACGGGCCGCAGGATGCGCCGTGGGGAAGGTACGCGACGTTCGACGACCCCGACGGCAACGGTATCGTGCTGCGCGACGTTGAGTCGCCGTGATGTCAACGCACACCGCGACGGTTGATAAGTATCTCGAAGCGATCTACTACATCGCCGCCGAAGGAGAGGTCGTTCGACCGAGTCGACTCGCCTACTGGCTCTCGGTGAGCGCCCCCACGGTGAGCGACGCACTCGTCCGACTGAAGCGAGACGGCTGGGTCGACATCGAAACTGATCGAAGCGTCACGCTCACCGAAAACGGCCTCGCGACGGCGACGGGGCTCGTGCGGCGTCACCGGATCCTCGAACGGTGGCTCACCGACGTGCTCAACTTCGACTGGGCGACGGCCGACATCGAGGCGGACCGGATCTCGTCGGCCATCTCCGACGCCGTTGTCGATCAGATTGATGCGACCATGGGGTCTCCTCGGACGTGCCCCCACGGAAACACGATCCCCGGACGCAGGGCCCCCTACGGTGCGCTCGTCGCGCTCGCGGACCTCGAACCGGGCACGCCCGCGATCGTGCGGCGCATCTCCGAAGTGGCGGAGCACGAGGCCCCCGCGCTGCTTTCCATGCTCGCCGAGCACGCCATTCATGAGGGCAGCGAGGTTCGTCTCATCGACTCCGACGTCGCAACTGGTGAAGTGGGCCTCACCGTTGCGGGCGAGTCGTTCTCGCTCTCGCTCGAGGCTGCTCGCCTCATCTGGGTCGAGGCGACGGGGTGACGCCCGTCGGCTGAGACCGCCATACTGGCCCGTATGGATGTGTTCCCAAGCCCTACCGTGGCGTACCCGTCGCGAACCGAGGTGTTCGTTGCCTACCTCGACTTCTTTCGCTCCGCGATCATCGCGCGGGTCGAACGACTTGCTACCAGCGACCTTCGGGGCAGTCGCCTGCCGACCGGCTGGACCCCGCTCGAGCTCGTGAAGCACCTTACGTTTGTTGAGATGAGATGGCTCGAGTGGGGCTTCGACGGCAACGACGTCGCCGAGCCCTGGGGCGACAACCGAGATGGCAAGTGGTTCGTTGCCGAGAGCGAGTCCCGCGAGGATCTCATAGGCACGCTTCGCGCGCAGGGTTTTCGCAGTCGCAACGTGATCCGCGCCCACGCACTCGACGAAATCGGCCAGCCGGGACCCCGTTGGGACGGCGCCGAGCCGGCGACCCTCGAACGTATTCTGTTCCACCTCGTTCAGGAGTACTCGCGTCATCTCGGTCACCTCGACATCGTTGTCGAGCTCGCCGGTGGACCAGTGGGGGAGGAGTCGTGAATCTGGTGTTGACTCCCCGGCCGTTGTCGGAGCTGAGTGCGGACGTCGGTGAACATTTCTCGGCCGCCACCGGTATTCGTAGGTGAGGTGAAGGAGGCGAGATGGCTGGACGACGGTCGATGTCGCCACGTCACTCGACCCCTGCGCTTCCTGATGCGGGCGGTCCGCCCCGCGCCGGTATCGACGGTAAGCCCAGCGGTGACCGAATGGGCTCCCTGATTGCCGTTCGGGACGGCGATGCGGAAGCCGCCGACGAAGCCGGTCTGCGAGGAGCGTTTCTCGCTCACGGTGGCGAGCTCTTTGGTTTTGCTCGTCGATCGCTCAACTCGGCCCCGTACGCCGAGGACGTGGTCCAAGAGACATTCGCTCGCGCGTGGCGTTCGAGGGCGCGCTTTGATCCGACGCTCGGATCGTTGCGCACGTGGCTCTTTACGATCGAACGTAGGGTCATCTACGACGTCAGTGCGCTGATGACCAAGCACGCCACGGCCTCGCTCGATCACGTTCGAGAGAAGGGTGAGGACACCGTCGAGCGTGCGATGCTCGGCTGGCAGATCGAGTCGGCGCTCGGTCGCCTCGACGAGGACCACCGCATGATCGTCACCGAGCTGTACTTCAACGGTCGCAGCGGCCGAGAGGTCGCCGAGCTCTTCGGACTGCCAGAAGGCACCGTGCGCAGCCGGGCGTTCTACGCGCTCAAGATGCTGCGGCTCTTGCTCGAGGAGGATGGGTGGAACCAATGAGCGACGCGTGTGAACGCTGGCGAGAGCAGCTGGCGATGCGGGCCTTCGGTGACCTCTCGGAAGAAGTGACGGGCCTCGACGCGCATATCGAGGGGTGCGCTGCCTGTCGCGACCTCTCGCAGGAACTGATGGACACCGCGGCGATGCTCCAGTACGTCGAGCCCTCCGCCGTCGAACCAACCGCGCGCGTCCCCGCCGCGCTCAGCGCGCGTGTGCTGGGCGAGCTTCAGCGAGCGGGCCGG
>JBAUSF010000117.1:0-9629 GCA_049581565.1 Acidimicrobiales bacterium | reverse complement strand
GGCGTGGGTGGGAGCGGTCGCGGCACCAGCCACGCCGCCGAGCCCGAGCGCGCCCATCAAGATGGTCGCCCCGATCAATGTGGACTGTTTGCGAAGTTGCATTCTTTTCACCTATCTGTGTTGTGGGTAACGGGAACTAGAACGAGTATTCCCAAGGAATCACCGAAATCACTAGGGTCGAAGGTCACGGGCCTAGGGACGAAGGTCACTTCTTCACGCACCGCACATGTCGTGGATGGGCCGTCTGGTTTGGCGACGCGAGGGGCAGGGGCCGCCGTACTGGCAGTTCGCGAGGCAAATGCCCTCTCGTAAGGTGGGCACTCATGATTAGTGGAGGAGATCTCGCCGCGTTCATCGTGGCGTCGATGGCGATCATCATCGTGCCCGGTCCGAGTGTGCTCTTTACGCTCGCGCGCGGGGTTGCGTGGGGTCGGGAGGTAGCGGTCCTCACGGTCCTCGGCAACAGCCTGGGCACGTTGACGATGTCGGTCATCGTGGCCGTCGGACTCGGCCCCTTCCTCGAACACTCAAAGTCGTTTTCCATCACGCTGCAGCTCGCGGGCGGCCTCTACTTGGTGTGGCTCGGGGTCTCGGCGTTTCGACACCGCCACGAACACGCACGAGCGATGGCAGAACGCGAGGCGGCGCGACCGAGGAACTTCCAGGTCGTTCGCCAGGGCTACATCGTCGGCATCCTCAACCCAAAGTCCCTCGTGTTCTTCGCGGCGGTATTTCCCCACTTCGTTAATCGCGCCAACGGCAACGTCACCGAACAGCTGCTGGTGCTGGGCGCCCTCTTTAGCGTCATGGCGTTCTGCAGCGACTCGACGTGGGGCATCATCGCCGGGACGGCACGCGAGTGGCTCTCGGGCGTCCCGAGCAGACTCGTCGCTCTGCGAACGATCGGTGCGTGCGTGATGATGACCCTCGGGGTGATCATCATCGTCAGCGCTCTCACGTCGTAGCGACTGCTTCGAAGGCCCTGCTTCCTACACTGCCTGTACGAAGGAGTCGATATGGGCATGCACGGCATGACGGGGTTCTCGGGACCGCGCTCGATGCGACGGGACCGAAAGATCCTTGAGCACCAGCTGAAGAAGGGGACGCTGCCGCGGATCCTCAAGTTCGCTCGGCACTACCGACCGGCACTCGTGATCTTCCTCACGGTGGTCGTCGTCGACGCCGTGATCTCTTCGGTGTCGCCGCTGTTGTTGCGCGGGATCATCGACGTCGGCATACCGAAGCATCGTGTCGACCTCGTGATCGGACTCGCGTCGCTGACGGCGATCCTCGCCATTGGCGACGCGGGGATGCAGATGGTAGAGCGCAGGATCTCGGCCATCATCGGCGAGGGGCTCATCTACGACCTGCGAGCCGAGGTCTTCGGTCACATTCAACAGATGCCGATCGCCTTCTTTTCGAGAACCCAGACTGGGGCACTCATCAGCCGCCTCAACAACGACGTGATCGGCGCACAACAGGCGTTCACTGACCTGTTCTCCAACGTCGTTGGCAACGTCGTGCTCGTCGTGATCATCCTCGTCGTGATGTTCGTCCTGAGCTGGCCGATCACGCTCGTAGCGCTCATCCTCGTGCCAATCTTTCTCGTGCCCGCGCGCAAGGTCGGTCGCCGCCTCGGCACCCTCTTCCAGCGCGGCATGGAGCTCAACGCCGAGATGAACATGGTCATGACCGAGCGGTTCAACGTGGCCGGTGCCATGCTCGTCAAGCTCTTCGGCCGTCCGAACGAAGAGCGGGCGACCTTCGAGCACCGAGCCGCCCAGGTGCGCGACATCGGTGTCCACCAGGCCACCTACCAGCGCTACTTCTTCGTGACGCTCTCGCTCACGGCGTCGCTCGCGACCGCCTTCGCCTACGGATTCGGTGGCGTCGAAGCGGCCCGCGGGGTCCTGCTGACCGGAACGGTGGTGGCACTCACGGCGTACTTGGCGCGACTGTACGGTCCCTTGACGCAGCTTTCGAACATGAACATCGACTACATGTCGGCGATGGTGAGCTTCGAGCGCCTCTTCGAGGTCCTCGACCTCGAGCCAATGATCAAAGAGAGCCCCGACGCGCGGCCCATCGCGAACGAACCCGCCGAACTGCGCTTTTCGCACGTGAACTTCTCCTACCCCGGAGCGCAGGACGTCTCGCTCGCGTCGTTAGAAGCAGTCGCTCGCCTCGACGACACACCTCGCACGTCGGTGCTGCACGACATCTCCTTCGTCGTCGAGCCTGGCACCATGACGGCGCTCGTGGGTCCGAGCGGCGCCGGCAAGACGACCATCTCGATGCTGGTCTCTCGGCTCTATGACGTCGACGCGGGTTCGGTGTCGATAAACGGCGTCGACCTGCGCGAGGCGACGACGGCATCCCTCAACGCGACCGTTGGCGTCGTCACCCAAGACGCGCACCTCTTTCACGACACCCTGCGGGCGAATCTGCTCTTCGCCAAACCCGACGCGACGGAGGAGGAGATCGATAACGCCCTCGGGGCCGCTCAGATCGCCGATCTCGTGGCGTCGCTGCCCCTCGGGCTTTCAACGGTCGTGGGGGAGCGGGGCTATCGGCTCTCGGGTGGGGAAAAACAGCGCGTGGCGCTCGCGCGGCTGCTGTTGAAGTCCCCACACCTCGTCGTCCTCGACGAGGCGACGGCGCACCTCGACGCCGAAAGCGAGGCGGCCGTCCAGCGCGCCCTCGACGAGACGATGAGTCAGCGCACTTCGCTCGTCATTGCCCACCGTCTCTCTACGATTCGAAACGCCGACCAGATCCTGGTGGTGAACAACGGGCGGATCGTCGAGCGTGGCACGCACGCGGAGCTCCACTCCCAAGTTGGCCTCTACCGCGACCTCTACGAAACCCAGTTCGCGAGCCAGGAGGACTAACCCATGGCGTGCGCGCCGCCGTCGACGTGGATGATCGATCCGGTCGTTGCGCGAAGAAGCGGCGACAAGAGAGCAACGGCGGCGTCGGCGACGGCACTCGCGTCGTGCACGTCCCAGCCGAGGGGCGCGCGTTCGCCCCAGGTCTCTTCGAACAGCGAGAATCCGGGAATGGACTTGGCCGCCATCGTGCGGATGGGACCCGCGGCGAGCATGTTCACGCGGATCTTGTCGGGGCCGACCTCGCGGGCGAGGTAGCGCCCGAGCGATTCGAGAGCCGCCTTCATCACCCCCATCCAGTCATAGAGCGGGTACGCGCGAGATCCGTCGAAATCGAGCGCGATGACCGACGCGCCGCCGAGGGCCTCACTCTTTTGCAGCAGGGGCCGAAACGCCCCGACCAGCGCCGCGAGGGAATAGGTCGACGTGTGCATCGCAACGGCTACGTCGTCAAAGGGAGCGGTGAACATGCCCGAGCCGAGACAGCTCGGCGGGGCGTAGCCAATCGCGTGCACCAGCCCGTCAAGACGGCCGAATCGAGCACTCACCTCTTCGACGGCGCGCTCGACCTGGTCGGGATCGGTGACGTCGAGCTCGATGACCTCGCCGACCTCGCTGAGCTTGCGCGCGGTTCGCCGCGTGATCGATATCGCGCGACCAAATCCGGACAGCGCAATGGTCGCGCCTTCTTCGAGCGCACGCTCGGCTATGCCGTACGCGAGGGAGTCGTCGGTCAATACCCCCGTGATCAGGATACGGTTATCGCTCAACAGTGCCATCTTGTTAGCGTAGTTCTAGGTACTGCGAGCGAAGGACGACAATGACGACAGTGGGCGTGTTGGGCGGAACCGGGCCGGCCGGCAGGGGCGTTGCGATCCGTCTGGCGAGCGCTGGTTATGACGTGGTGCTCGGTTCGCGCGACGAGACGCGCGCGGAGGGCGTCGCGACCACGCTGCTCGCGCGCGGTGACGGCATCATCCGCGGTGGGACTAATGAAGTCGCGGCGGACTGTGAACTCGTGATCGTGGCGACCCCGTGGGACTCGGCGGTCGCGACGGTGAGCGCGCTGCGCGCTCGCCTGAAGGAAAAGGTCGTGATCTCGATGGTGAACGCGCTCGTGCGCGAGGGAAGAGAGATAATTCCGCTCTATCCGCCGCGCGGCTCGATGGCGGCCCAACTCGCGGTAGCGCTCCCCGAGAGCACGATCGTTGGCGCCTTCCACCACCTGCCCGCGAGCGAGATGGAAGACCTCGACAGCGGGCTGGACGCCGACGTCGTCATCTTTTCTGACAGCGACGCGGCCCGCACGCTCGTTGCCGAGATCGTTGACGAGATGCCGGGGCTTCGCGCCGTGATCGCGGGATCGATGTCACTCGCCAGTTCGATCGAGGCCTTTACCGCCGTGTGCATCTCGGTCAACATTCGCCACAAGGCCCACAGCTACGTAAAGCTCGCCGGGCTGCGCTAATGCAGCTCTACGACTCCGCTCGGAGAGGCATCTACCCCCTCGAGGTCGGGTCGATAGCGACGCTCTACAGCTGTGGCATCACGCCCTACGACGCCGCGCACCTGGGCCACGCCTTCGTCTACCTTGCCTTTGACGTGTTGACGCGACGACTCAACGACGCGGGCCATGAGGCGCGCTGCGTGCGAAACGTGACCGACGTCGATGACGACATCCTGCGCAAAGCGCGCGAGCTCGGCGTCAACTACCTGGATCTGGCGGCCCAGGAGATGGTCACCTTCGAGCGAGACATGAAGCTCATCAATCTGCTGCCGGTCTACTCCGAGCCTCGCGCGACGGGGGCGATCTCGGAGATCCTCACCTTGATTGGCGAGACTTTCGACAAGGGTTTCGCCTACGAGGTCGACGGCAACGTCTACTTCGAGGTGTCGAAGTTTCCACGCTTCGGGCAGGTGAGCCATGAGAGTCGTACGTCAATGCTCGACCTCGCGGCGACTCACGGCGGCAAGCCCGACGATCCGCGCAAGCGAGACCCGCTCGACTTCGTGCTGTGGCAGCCGTCGCTCGAAGACGAGCCGGCCTGGGAGTCGCGCTGGGGTCCGGGCCGTCCGGGCTGGCACATCGAGTGCTCGGCGCTCGCCCTGCGCGAGCTCGGCGAGACGATCGACGTACACGGTGGCGGGAAGGATCTCGCGTTTCCCCATCACGAGTGCGAAGCGGCTCAGAGCGAAGCGGTCACGGGCGCTCCGTTCGTGAAGCACTGGATGCACGTCGGGCTCGTCGCGCTCGACGGCATCAAGATGAGCAAGTCGCTCGGCAACCTCGTCTTCGTGCACGATCTGGTTGCCCGTTCCGAGCCTGCGGCGGTGCGCCTCGCCCTGCTCGACCAGCACTACCGCCTCGATTGGGAGTGGCGTGATGAGCTGCTCTCGCGAGCCCACTCGAGGCTCGCGACGTGGCGCTCGACGATGACCGGACGATCATCGTCCGTGCTCGACGACGTGAGAGCCGCGCTCGATAACGACCTCGACACGCCCGGCGCGCTGCGCGCGATCGACGCCGCGGCGCACGCGGGGGCGAACGTCACCTCGGCGGCCTCGTTGCTCGGCATTACTCTGTAGGCGGCGAAAGGCGACGATGGCTGAGATCAAGGTTGAACTCCCCGACGGTAGTGCGCGCACCCTTGACGAGGGCGCCACCGCACTCGACCTCGCTCGTTCGATCGGACCTCGACTCGCGAAGGACGCCCTGGCCGCACGGGTGAACGGGGTGCTCACGGACCTGACGACAGAGTTGACCGACGGCGACACGGTGGCGCTGGTCGTGCCCGCGAGCGAGGAGGGCCGTGAGATCATTCGCCACTCGAGTGCACACGTGATGGCCCAGGCGGTCACGCGACTCTGGCCCGGGGCGCACTACGCGATCGGGCCGGCGATCCGTGACGGCTTCTACTACGACTTCGAACTTCCTGGTGGCGAGCACTTCCGCGACGACGACCTGGTCCGCGTCGAGGCGGAGATGCGCGCGATCATCGCCGAAGACCAGCCGTTCACGCGCGGGGAATACTCCATAGAAGGGGGCCTCGCGCTCTTTCGCGACCAGCCCTTCAAGGTCGAGATCATCGAGGCGGTCGCACGCGGCAGCGAGGACGACCTCGCAGAAACCGGTGGCACCGAGGTGGTCTCCACCTACTCGAACTCCCCGTCGTTTGTCGACCTCTGTCGAGGGCCCCACGTGCCACGCACCTCGCGACTCGGCCACTTTCACCTGACGCGCGTCGCGGGCGCCTACTGGCGCGGTGACGAGAAGAACCCTCAGCTCCAGCGCATCTACGGGACGGCCTGGGAGTCAGAAGAAGCGCTCACGGCCCACGTGGTCCAACTCGAAGAGGCCGAGAAGCGCGATCACCGAAAGCTTGGCCTCGAGCTCGACCTCTTCTCGTTTCCGAGCGAGATCGGACCGGGCCTTGCGGTCTTTCACCCGAAGGGCGGCCTCATTCGTCGCGTGCTCGAGGAGTATTCGCGCCAGCGCCACGAAGCGTCGGGCTACGAGTTCGTCTACTCGCCCCACATCACGAAGTCCGACCTCTTTGAGACCTCGGGGCATCTGACCTGGTTCGCCGAGGGCATGTATCCGCCAATGACGCTTGACGAGGGTCAGAAGTACTACCTCAAGCCAATGAACTGCCCGTTCCACGTGACAATATTTAAGGCTCGCCAGCGCAGCTACCGGGAGCTGCCGCTTCGCATGTTCGAATTCGGGTCGGTGTATCGCTACGAGAAGTCGGGCGTCGTGCACGGACTGACCCGAGTGCGCGGCATGACCCAGGACGACGCCCATATCTTTTGCACGAGAGACCAGATGGCCGAAGAGCTGATGAGGACGCTCTCGTTCGTGCTCGACCTGCTGCGCGACTTCGGCCTCAACGACTTCTACCTCGAGCTCTCCACGAGACCGCCCGGCAAGGCGGTCGGCAGCGACGAGGAGTGGGCAGAAGCCGAGTCCATTCTTGCGTCGGTTGCCCAGTCGGCGGGACTCGAGTTCCTCCTTGACCCGGGCGGTGGCGCCTTCTACGGTCCGAAGATCTCCGTGCAGGCGCGCGACGCGATCGGCCGCACCCACCAGATGTCCACCATCCAGCTGGACTTTCAGACTCCGAACAACTTTGACGCCTCCTACGTCGCACCGGACAACACGCGCGAGCGTCCGATCATGATCCACCGTGCGCTCTTTGGCTCGGTGGAGCGCTTTCTCGCGATCCTCATCGAGCACTACGCGGGGAACCTGCCGACGTGGCTCTGTCCCGAGCAGGTGCGCGTCCTTGGGGTGCGCAACGACCACGACGACTACGCCTACGGAGTCGCCGAGTTGCTGGGCGGACGGGGGATTCGCGTGGGCGTTGAAGAGGCGAGCGAACCCCTTGGCGCTCGCATCAGGAAGGCCAAGCTCGAAAAGATCCCCTACGTCCTCGTGGTCGGCGACGACGACGTGGCGAACGCGAGCGTCGGGGTCAACTCGCGCGGCTCGAACGACCCCGAACGAGGGGTCTCGGTCGAGGACTTTGCCACTCGTCTTTCCCACGAGATCGCCAACCACGCCTCGCCCGAGGCTTCCTAGTGCCGCTCGATCGCTTCTCTGCAGCGTGGCGCGAGAGCTACGTCACGAGTGCCTTCAACAACGAGTTTGAGAACGAACGAAAAGAGTGCGTCTTTTGTGCCTTGGGCTCCGAGACGGTCGACCCGTCGACGGGCGTCCTCAAAAAGAGCACGTACAACTTCGTTGTCCTGAACGCCTTTCCCTACGGGTCGGGCCACCTCCTCGTCGTGCCGTATCGCCATGTCGCGTCCCTCGACGAGCTGAGCGACGACGAGTACGATGACTTTTCGCTGCTGCTGCGCGAGGTGACGGTGGCGCTCGAAAAGGCTTACAAGCCCGACGGCATGAACGTCGGGATGAACCTCGGTACGGCCGGCGGCGCGGGCATTCCCCAGCACCTCCACGCGCACGCCTTGCCGCGCTGGAACGGCGACACCAACTTCATGACCTCGATCGGCGAGACGCGGGTCTTGTCGGAGTCGCTCGAGTCCACCTGGCGCAAAGTCCACGCCCATCTGTAATCCGAGTGTGCGCAGACCGCCCGGTTAGACTCGCGCTCATGAGCCAAGAGGGCCGATGTTCGACGGCAAGTTCCGCCAGTCGGTAGACGCGAGGATGGCGCCCGTGGGGCGCGGACTCGTACGAATCGGCTTTTCCGCTGACGTCCTGACCGGCTCGGGCCTGGTCTTTGCCGGCGCTACCGCCTGGGCGATCGCCGTTGGATTCCACCTCTGGGCGATCGTGCTCCTGACCCTGACGGGCTTTCACGATCTGCTTGACGGGGCCGTTGCGAAGGCTTCACATCGCGCGAGCCAGCGCGGCAGCTTCTTTGATTCGGTCACCGACCGCGTCGCCGACGCGGTCATCATGGGCGGGGTCGCCTTCTACCTGACCGCTCACCACCACGGTCAGCTCGTCTTGCTGCCCTTCGCGATCCTCTCGACGACGTTTCTCATCTCCTATGAACGCTCGAAGGCCGAGAGCCTCGGCCTTGCGGCAAAGGGCGGGCTCATGGAGCGCGCCGAACGAATGATCCTGCTCGGAGTGGGCCTCCTCGCGACGCCCATATTCATTCCGGTGCTCTGGATCATGCTCGTCCTGACGGCCATGACCGCAGGCGGGCGGTTCTGGCGAGTGTGGCAGGTGGCGGCGCGTCCGGCGCCCTCGCCGTCGTCCACGTTGCGCCTACGACGGCACAGTCGGCGCTTGCGCCAAGGACTGAGCCGCGCCTCGCGCCACTGATCGTGGCGGGAGCGGCGCGCGTCGCGCTCTTTAAGACGATCGGCGCCGTGATGGAAGCGCTGCCCGAACGCGTTGACGTGGCGCTCGCGATGGGCATCGCCCAGGCGGTTGGGCACCGTCATCGCCGCGCGAGGGAGAATCTCGCCAACAACGTCCGCCACGCGCTGGCGCCCGCGGGCGAGCCGGTGGACGCCGACCTGCTGCACGAGTTCGTCGAACGGGGCTTTCGCAGCTACGGCCAGTACTGGGCGGAAGGGGCGAAGCTGCCGGCGATGAAGCCAGCGGCGGTCTATGAGCGCTTCGCCATCGCCGAGGGCCTCGAGCACCTCTACGCCGCCAGAGACCGCGGCAAGGGCCTCATCATCGCCCTCCCGCACATTGGCTCGTGGGAGTGGGGCGGCTCGTACCTCGACTCGCTCGGCATGGGCATGACCGCGGTCGCCGAAGAGCTGTCCCCGCCCGAGCTCTTCCAGTGGTTCAAAGAGAAGCGTGAATCAATCGGCATCCGCGTCGAGCCGCTCAACGAGAAGGCCGGGTCGGTGCTGCTCACGACGCTGCGCCAGGGGGGCGTCGTGGGACTCCTCTGTGATCGCGACATCCAGCACAACGGCGTTGAGGTCGAGTTCTTCTCCGAGCGCGTGACGCTGCCCGCCGGTCCAGCCACGCTCGCGCTGCGCACCGACGCGACACTCGTTGCGGCCGCGTGCTACACGGGTCCCGGGCGCGACCACTACGCGGTTGTCAGCCCACCGATCGAGACCGTTCGATCGGGCAAGCTGCGCCGCGACGTCCAGCGCGTGACCCAGCTCATGGCGAACGAGCTGGAGGGGCTCATCCGACGAGCGCCCGAGCAGTGGCACGTGCTCGAAGCCCGGTTCTCCTCGTGACGTCACGAGTCGTGCTCATCTCGCCCTACGCGCTCAGCGTCTTTGGGGGAG
>JBAUSF010000116.1:0-5771 GCA_049581565.1 Acidimicrobiales bacterium | reverse complement strand
GTTAATTGGTGTCAACAATCTCAGTGATTGGCGATCAAGAGCTCTGGAAACTCGGCCCGAGGTCAAGATGCTTAATTTGAGATCTCAATTGCGAGTATTACTGGAGATGGAATCAAAGGGCGTTGGGATTCGCGCCGGAACCCGACGATACGTCCTCGATTTGGAGCCAATTCCTTCGGGCCGCATACTCCTGGTAGTATCGAAGTATGAAGATTAGCATGAGTTTGCCCGAAGAAGACGTCACCTTTCTCGACGCGTATGCCTCCGAGAAGAGGCTCCCTTCTCGCTCGGCTGCACTGCATAAGGCAGTTCGACTGCTGAGGGCCACGGGCCTCGGTGTCGCCTATGAAAGTGCTTGGGCCGAGTGGTCAAACGAGGACCAACAACTTTGGGACCCCACCGCCTCGGATGGTTTGCACTAGTGCGCCGAGGCGAGATTCACTTCGTCAACCTAGAGTCTGGAAAGAGCGGAGAGGCAAACAAGCCACGACCCGCCGTGATTGTCAGCAACGACGGAGCGAACGTTGCCGCAGAACGAACTGGCCAAGGGGTGATCACGATCGTTCCGGTGACCTCGACCATTTCGCGCGTCTACCCATTTCAAGTGCTGCTCCCTGCGAACTTGACCGGACTGGAGCACGACTCAAAGGCTCAAGCAGAGCAAGTTCGGTCAATCTCAGTGAAGCGACTTGGATACTCGATTGGAGAAGTTCCTCAAGATTTGATGACTGAACTCGACGAGGCACTTCGTCTTCACCTCGCACTCTGACGCCTGACGCCACTGTCACCTTCCGAACCGTGAGCGGTGTTACGGCGCATTGAGCCGGTCCAAGTTGGCGCGCTATTTGTAGGTGCTGATTCTCATCGCTGGTCACAGAATGGTCACGAAAGCAGTACAACTCGGCGGACGAGAAGGAGCGGACGTCCCCAATTGACCCTGGTCAAGTTAAGGGTGAGATGGCGGCGGCCGTGGTCGCGATCCTCGATCCCGGTCTGCTCATCCTCGGCGGCGGCGTGGGCCAGAGTCCTTTGCTGCTGGAAGGCGTCCGCAAGTCGATCCGTCGGCTCACCTGGGAGACGGAGGTCCGCTCCGGCGTGCTCGGACGGGACGCGACCATCATGGGCGCCGCCCAGTTGGCCGCCGACGCCGCGCTTGCCGACATCCTGGCAGTCCAGTAGACCTCGCAAGTCCAACGAGCCGATTCTGCGGCATGACAACGAGGCGAACCGACGTGACCTAGCCGAGATGCGTGCGCTGCGGTCCATTGATATCGAGGCGTGAATTTGTTGCTGGCAAAGCACCTCTAACTGAAGGGGACGAAAACCGGACCAGGTATGCGCTCATAGACCGCGAAGAAATCGCGGTCGTCGGGATAGAGGTAGCGATCCACAGACTGATTGGGCTGGGGCTCCACCATGGTGGGATCAAGGCCATGCTCGTGGCTGTAGGTAATCAATGTGTGCCGGTCGGGGTTGATATCGAACTCCATGGCGTCGATCGCTCCAGCGTGCAGAAGAATCTGGGCAAGCGAGACGACCGTCTGGTCGTTCGCTACCACGTAGATGAAGTTCCCCTCTTTGTCGATGCCCACGCCACTGCGCCACACCCTGACCGCGTTCCCGAGCGTGAAGCCCCACTGGGGACTGTCCGGATTGGTATTGAGCTCGGGGTTAAGTACTCCGTGCCACACGATCGGCGTGAGGCTCTGCCGGGCCCAGGCGACGTTGGATCCGGGGCTCGGATCGCCGTGCCACATGACGATGGAGACTTGTCCGTCTTTGTAACCGACCAACGTGGCGTTCCCGTCGGTAAGCGGTTCGTTGGTGTGCCCGTTCACCGCCGAGCCGTTATCGCCATCGGAGTAGATGAATCCCGCGTTGAACGTTGCGAGTAAGCGGTACCGCTGGCCATACGGAACCATCGAAGGACCGCGGTCGCTCGCTTTCGGGGGTTCGTAGCGACCGGGATAGTAAGCCAGATCGACGAGGGAGTGGTTGAACCAGGCAACGTAGGCGACCATTTGAGGATAAGCAGGGTCAGGTCGGTATGTGGTCACGAGCACCGGCGGTTTCCCATTGACGGAAGGACCCGTGCGCTTCCACACTCCTTCGCCGGGTAGGGGGGTGGCAAAGACCGGCGCAATGGGCGCCGGCCAGGCGCTCTGAGTGTGGTGCGTTCCGACAGTAGTTGGCAACTCTCGAACTGCTGTTTTGCTGAGGCCGACACTCGGCAACTTGGTGAGTTGAGGTCCGCCTTTCTTCGGCGCGTGATCGCTGTAGTAGGTGTGTTCGGCCTCATCAACAGCCCAGTTGCCGAATGGGAGCGTGCGAACCCATTCGGCACTCTTTTCGGAGAAGTTCATGCTGGAGGGTCGGAGCATGTAGACCGCGAAAGAGGATACGAGCCACACGAAAGCCCCGAGGATGAGGCAGCCCAGACACAACCACACGCGGCGCAGCGGACGTCGGCGCTTCCTCGTTCGCCGAGAACCCAAGTTGGTTCGCGCCGCCTGCTCCGCGTCCATTTCTCTAGGGTAAGCGCACTTGTGGTGACCTACCGAGGCTGTCACCTTGGCCTCTCATGTCGACAAGATCCGACTGGCCAATCGGAACGTCGATGCACGACGTCAATGAATAACAATCGACCTTAGAATTACGAGTCCGCCAAGTGAATCTCTGGTCGAGTCACCTTGACTCCGAGGTGTTCCAGATCGTCGGCGAGTTCACCAGGATTGCTCGTTCAGAAGGCAATTGAATAGGCGCCGTTCGCTGACTCGCACCCGACTGACCCGCTCGGAGCCAACATACGATGGCCAATGAAGGTTGGTGCCGTACTCGCACTCTCTATACACCGCGGATTCGCGGTCGAGCCGACAGTCGACATGCAGCTGGGCCGGTGGTCGAGAAAAGGGGGGTGGCACCGTGGGAGATGAAGAACAGGCCACTCCGACGCTGGACGCAGCAGACATGGCGCTGGTCACGCAATTGGGGGAGCGACGCCAGGTCCGCGAGGGGGAATACCTCTACCGTGAAGGTGACGTGGCCTACGAGTTCTTTGTTCTAGTCAGCGCGGAGATCGACGTCGTGATGACGGTGGACGGCGAAGAGTCAGTCATTATCAGTCACGGACCCGGCCGGTTCCTCGGTGAGTTGAACATGCTGAGCGGGCTGCGGGTCTTCGTCTCGGCCCGGGTAGCCAAGGCGGGCGAGGTCGTCGTGATATCGCGAGACCAGTTGCGACAACTGATGGCCACGAATCCTCGAATAGGCGACACTATTCTTGCGGCCTTCATAGCCCGGCGAGGGTTGCTCATGACGCGAGCCGCTCCGTCGGTTCGCGTCATCGGATCACAGTTCTCTCCGGAATCCCTCCATATCAGGGAGTTCCTCACCCGGACTCGTGTGCCCCACGAGTGGTTGGACGCCGATCACGACGCCGAAGTGGACGCTCTCTTGGGGCAGTTCGGCATTGCCGCGACGGAATTGCCCGTCGTCATCGCCTCCGGTACGGTGCTGCGCCGGGCCACTCCTGGCGTTGTGGCGAGCTATCTGAGGCTCACGGTCGAAAGCCTGCCGCGGCGCCGTTTTGACCTCGTCGTCGTCGGCGGAGGTCCAGCCGGACTGGCGGCGGCGGTCTACGGAGCCTCCGAGGGGCTGAGCACGCTTGGCGTGGAAATGACCGCACCCGGCGGGCAGGCGGGGATGAGCTCACGGATCGAGAACTACCTCGGATTTCCAAGGGGCGTCTCTGGCGCGGAGCTCACCGAGCGGGCGGTCATCCAAGCCGAGAAGTTCGGGGCCAACCTCACTGCCCCGTGTACGGCCGTCTCGCTCAGTCGTCGCGCCGGATATTTGATCATTCAACTGAGTGACGGCAGCGAGGTAGCGGGACGGGCCGTCATCGCGGCAACCGGTGCCTCCTACCGCCGACTGGAGGCATCGCGACTGAGCGACTTCGAAGGCAACGGCGTGTTCTACGCCGCCACCGAGATGGAAGCGCGCATGTGCGGTTCCTCGCCCGTGGTGATCGTCGGAGGCGGAAACTCGGCCGGGCAGGCGGCGATCTTTCTCAGCCAAAGTGGGTGCGCGGTCACGATCGTCATCCGACGCTCGGACCTCGAACAGGAGATGTCGCGCTATCTGATCGAACGAATCGATGCGGACGCCAACATCACGCTCCGGACACGTACCACTGTCGTGGCGCTGGAGGGGGATGAGACGCTACGGGCCATTCATCTCAATGGTCCCGACGGCACGGTCGTCCTCCCGTGCGCCGGACTGTTCTCCTTCATAGGGGCGGAACCATCTTCTGGATGGCTCGACGGTTGCGCCGCCCTTGATGAAAATGGTTTCGTGCTGACTGACCTCTCGTTGAGCGTCGACCAGCTCGGGCAGCATTGGCAGTCGCTGGATCGTTCGCCGCTACCCTTCGAGACCAGCCAACCCGGCCTCTTCGCCATTGGCGACCTGCGATCGGGATCCACGAAGCGCGTGGCCGCCGCCGTGGGCGAGGGTTCCGCGTCGGTGCGATCCGTGCACCAGTACCTCGCCTTCGGGCCACGCCCGACGCGATTGCTTGAGGTCCAACCATTAACCGATTTGAAGCAGGAGGTGTAGTCATCACGAATTTCATTGATCCAGATGTGCCGCCGAGTGGGACGGGTTGCGTGGAGTGCCTTGCGTCCGATGGGTGGTGGCTCCATCTACGCCGGTGCGCACAGTGCGGTCATATTGGTTGTTGTGACGATTCGCTCTCGAAGCATGCGACCGCACACGCGAACTCGTCCGGCCACCCTGTCATCTGCAGCTTCGAGCCAGGCGAAGAGTGGTTCTGGAACTACCGCACCAACACGTTCCTTGACGGTCCTCGACTCGCGCCACCGCTGCACCATCCGATCGGCCAACCCGTCCCTGGACCGGCAGGGCGCGTTCCCGCCAATTGGCAAGACGTCTTGATGGAATCGGGGAAGTGACCCTCGTTGAGATGCGCATACCTGAGTCCCGAGGACCACGTGAACGCTCGCGTGGTCCAGGATTGTTAAGACTGCTCGGCAGGAAGACGCCTCTTATCACCAAGGACCAGGCCGTCCCTCAGTCCAGGGCGCCGCAGATGGAAGCATGAGTCTCGTGCGTACAGTCGAGTTTGTCTTCGCGATCGGTTGGGCGGCCTTTTGGATCTACTGGCTCGTAGCAGCCTTCTCCATGAAGAGACAGCACGTCCCTTTGTCTCGAGAGCTGCGCATCAGGGCAGTGGTCTTCATCTTCGCGATCGTCCTCGTTCGCGTGGGGGTCTTTCGGGACTACAGCCGCAACGCTGATCCATGGCGCTCGGGCCTCGGCCTCGTGCTCTTCGCACTCGGACTCGGGTTCGCGATCTGGGCCCGCGTCCATATCGGACGCAACTGGGGTACCCCCATGTCGCAGAAGGACGAACCCGAACTGGTGACGAGCGGGCCCTACCGCTTTGTCCGGCACCCTATCTACTCCGGCATCCTCATCGCGAGTCTCGGCACGGCTATTGCGCTCAGCTGGTCGTGGCTCTTCGCCACGGTCCTCGCTGGCATCTATTTCGTCTTTAGCGCAACGGTCGAAGAGCGCTATCTCACAGAGCAGTTTCCCGAGACCTATCCGAAATACCGCCACTCGACCAAGATGCTCATTCCCTTCGTCTTCTAATTGGACGGTACCTGTTGTACTGAATCGCGAAGAGGAGCGACGCGGTCACCTTCGAATATCGTCACGGAAGCGACGCGCCGACTCAGGTGAAGAGG